>JANZZL010000027.1 GCA_026419405.1 Paracoccaceae bacterium
GATATCAAGAGCCTGGATGTCCTTTACGCCAAGACGCTGGACTTCTACACCGAGCTGGCCCTCTACATCGCCGCCGGCGAGGCGAAGCTGGCCGAGGTGGACGGCACGCTGATCCCGGCCAAGGAGGCCGAGGTCGCCGCCGCGCCCGAGGCCGACAAGGTGATGAAGGCGCAGGAGTTGCGCGACCTGCGCGCCGCCCGCGGGGACCTCGAACGCCGGGTGCATGACCTGCGGTTGACCCGGCAGGTGACGATGCAGTCCCTGCCCTCGATCCGGCTGGTGCAGGAGAACGACAAGAGCCTGGTCACCAAGATCAACTCGACCCTGGTGAACACGGTGCCCCTGTGGGAGACCCAGCTCGCGCAGGCGGTGACGATCCAGCGCTCGGCCGAGGCCGCGACGGCGGTGCGCGAGGCGACCGACCTGACCAACGAGCTGCTCACGGCCAACGCCAGGAACCTGCGCGAGGCCAACCGGGTCGTGCGCGAGGAGATGGAGCGCGGCGTGTTCGACATCGAGGCGGTGAAGGCGGCCAATGCCGAACTGATCGCCACCATCGAGGAAAGCCTGCAGATCGCCGACGAGGGCAAGCGCAAGCGGGCCCAGGCCGAGGAGGAGCTGCGCAGGATGGAGGCCGAGCTCAAGGCGACGCTGGCCGCCGCCCGGGCCCGCCGCGACGCGGTCGGCGAGACCGCCGGCGGCGCGGTTCCGCGCGGCTGAGGCGCGCGTGGGCGGGTTCCGGGCACTGGCGGGACCTCTCGCGGCGGCGGCCCTGCTCGCGGCCTGCCAGCCGGCGACCGAACCGCCGGTCCGGCCGCTGCCGGCGCGCCCGGTCTCGCCGACGCCGAAGCCGCCCTCGGAGGCAAGCATCGCGGCACGGGCGCATTACGCGCGCGTCGAGCGGGACCTGAAGTCACAGGGGCTGCTGCGCAGCGACGACGGGCGGCGCGACGCGCCCTTCACCGCCGAGGACCTCGCCGGAAACTTCATGCGGGTCGCCCTCTACGACGAGCTGGTGGACGAGGGGGGCACCTTCGTTGCCCGCGAACGGGCAAGCGAGCTGCGCCGCTGGGAAGGACCGATCCGCATGCGTGCCGTCTTCGGCGACAGCGTGCCCGAGGCGCAGCGCATGAAGGATCTGGCGACGCTGGCCGACTACGCGGCGCGGCTGTCGCGCGTGACCGGCCTGACGATCCGCATGACCGAGGGCGCGGACGCGAACTTCGATGTGGTGTTCCTTGCCGAGGACGAGCGCTGGAAGTCGGCCGGCCTTCTCAGATCGCTCGTGCCCACGATCAGCACGACGGCGATCAACACGGTGATCACGCTGCCCCGCGACGTCTTCTGCATGGTCTTCGCGATCTCGGACGGCGAGTCGCCGGTCTACCGTCAGGCGGTGGCGGTGATCCGCGCCGAGCACCCCGACACCCTGCGGACAGCCTGCATCCACGAGGAGATCGCCCAGGCGCTCGGCCTGCCGAACGACAGCCGGACGGCCCGCCCGTCGATCTTCAACGACGACGAGGAGTTCGGCCTGCTGACCCCGCACGACGAGCTTCTGCTGCGCATCCTCTACGACCGTCGCCTGAAGCCCGGGATGAAGGCCGAGGAGGCCCGCCCGATCGTGGAGCGCATCGCGCGCGAGCTGGTGGGCGGGGAGAGCTGACGCGCGCCGACGGGGCGCCCGACGAGTTGACGCGACCGGCCGGGAGACGCAGGCTCGGGCCACCCGCCGCCGGCAAGCACGGAGCATGTGACATGGGCATCCTCGACTTCCTCTCCGGCCAGTTCATCGACGTCATCCACTGGACGGATGACACCCGCGACACGCTGGTCTGGCGTTTCGAGCGGGAAGGGCACGAGATCAAGTACGGCGCGAAGCTGACCGTGCGCGAGGGGCAGGCGGCGGTCTTCGTCCACGAGGGCCAGCTCGCCGACGTGTTCACCCCCGGCCTCTACATGCTCGAGACGAACAACCTGCCCATCCTGACCACGCTCCAGCACTGGGACCACGGCTTCCGGTCGCCGTTCAAGTCGGAGATCTACTTCGTCAACACGACCCGGGTCGGCAACCTCAAGTGGGGCACGAAGAACCCCATCATCTGCCGCGACCCCGAGTTCGGGCCGGTGCGGCTGCGCGCCTTCGGCACCTATGCGATCCGGGTGACGGACCCGGGGCGGTTCATGACCGAGATCGTCGGCACCGACGGCGAGTTCACCAAAGACGAGATCAGCTTCCAGATCCGCAACATCCTGGTGCAGGAGATCGGCCGGGTGCTCGCCTCGTCGGGCATCCCCGTGCTCGACATGGCGGCCAACACCGCCGAGCTCGCCAAGCTCGTCGTCAGGGCGATCGAGCCGACGCTGGCCGGCTACGGCATCGCGATCCCGGAGTTCTACATCGAGAACATCTCGCTGCCCGAGGAGGTGGAGCGCGTGCTCGACAAGCGCACCTCGATGGGGATCGTCGGCGATCTGGGCCGGTTCGCGCAGTTCTCCGCGGCCGAGGCAATGACCCGCGCCGCCGAGAACCCCGGCACCGCCGGGGCCGGCATGGGGATGGGCATCGGCATGGCGATGGGCGGGGCGGTTGCCGGGCCCTGGGGCCACGGCGCCCAGCGGCCCCCGGCGGCATCGCCACCGCCGCCGCCCCCGGCCGAGCACGTCTGGCACATCGCCGAAGACGGCGAGACGAAAGGCCCGTTCTCGACCGCCGCGATGGGGCGCATGGCCGCCGCGGGGACGCTCACCCGCGAGAGCCTGGTCTGGACCCCCGGGCAGGACGGCTGGAAGCGCGCCGACGAGGTGGCCGATCTCGCCCGGCTCTTCACCGTGATGCCGCCGCCGCCGCCCCCGCCCCGGCCACGCGGAGCCTGACGCCATGAGCGACGCGGGGACTGCACGGGCGGCCCCCGCCGAGGAACACCGCTATCCCTGCGAGCAGTGCGGCGCCGACCTGCGCTATGCGCCGGGCCAGACGAAACTCGTCTGCGACTACTGCGGGCATGCCCAGTCGATCGCGCCGGCCGGACGGGAGAAGCTCGCGGCAATGGCCGAGATCGACCTGGCCCGCGGGCTCGCCCAGCGCATCCCGCCCGAGCTCCTCGAGGAGACGCGGGCGACGCAGTGCCCCAACTGCGGCGCGAAGTTCGATTTCGACCCCTCGGTCCACGCCGCCGAATGCCCGTTCTGCGCCACGCCCGTGGTTGCCGACACGGGGCTCGACCGGCACATCAAGCCGCAGGCCCTGGTGCCCTTCCGCCTGACGGAGGAGGCGGCGCGGGAGGCGCTGACGCGCTGGCTCGGCAGTCTCTGGTTCGCGCCGAACGGCCTGCGCGACTATGCGCGGAAGGGGCGGCGGATGCAGGGCATCTACACGCCGTTCTGGACCTTCGACGCCGATACCGTCAGCCGCTACACCGGCCTGCGGGGCGACCACTACTACGAGACGCGCACCCGCCGCGGCCCCCGTGGCGAGACCCGGACCGAGCGCGTGCAGAAGACCCGCTGGACCCCCGCGGCGGGGCGCGTCGCGCGGCATTTCGACGATGTCGTGGTGCTGGCCTCGACCGCGCTGCCCCGCGACCATGTCGACAGCCTCGAGCCCTGGGACCTGAGCGCACTCGAGCCCTACCGCCCCGACTACCTGGCCGGCTTCCGGGCCGAGGGCTACACCGTGCAGCTCGCCGACGGCCACGCCATCGCCCGGGAACGGATGACCCGCATCATCGAGCACGACGTGCGGCGGGCCATCGGCGGCGACGTGCAGAAGATCACCTCGCTGGCGACCGAGTGGTCCGGCGAGACCTTCAAGCACATCCTGCTGCCGATCTGGCTCGCCGCCTACAAGTTCCGCGGCAGGAGCTACCGCTTCGTCGTGAACGGCCAGACCGGCGAGGTGAAGGGCGAGCGGCCCTATTCGTGGATCAAGATCGCCTTCGCCGTCCTGCTCGGCGCGATCCTCGCCGCGGGTGCGGCCTACCTCATCCACCTGCAGGAGCAGGGCGGCGGGTTCTGACCGCCGCCCCAAGCGCCGCGCTAGCCCTTCGTGATCGCCACCTTGCGGGCGCCCTTCGCCGCCTCCGGCGCGGCCTTCGGGACCGTCACCACCAGGACACCGTCCTTCAGCTCGGCCGAGATCCTGGCCTCGTCGGCATCGGGCGGCAGGCGGAAGCTGCGGCTGAAGCTGCCGTACTCGCGCTCGGTGAAGTACCAGGTCTCGCCCTTCTCCTCGCGGCTGCTGCGCTTCTCGCCCCTCACGGTGACCACGCCGTCATGCACCGAAAGGTCGATATCCTTCTCCTCGACCCCCGGCACCTCCATGCGGATCGTGTATCCGCCGTCGGTGGACGAGGCCTCGGACGCCGGGGCGAACCAGTCGGCGATCCGTCCGCCGAGGGCGCGGAACGGATCGTAGAGCGAGGGCCAGAAGCCCGAGGTGTGGGATTTCTCGACCATCTTCTCCTCCTTCGGCAGGTCGGATGCCCGCGCAGCCTCGGATTGCCGGCGAGTCGGCGCATTGACCTCGATCAACCCCCCCGTTGCCCGGCTCGCCACGCGCGGCTAAGGATCGTCGGGGAACGAGGGAGAGAGCCATGATCCTCTGTGCGGGAGAGGCGCTGATCGACATGCTGCCGCGGCAGACGGCGGCGGGAGAGGCGGCCTTCGCCCCCTACGCGGGCGGCGCGGTCTTCAACACCGCGATCGCCCTCGGACGCCTCGGCGCGAGGACGGCGTTCTTCAGCGGCATCTCGACGGACCTCTTCGGCGAGATGCTGGGCGAGGCGCTGAAGGCCTCGAAGGTGCAGAGCCTGGCGCACCGGTCCGACCGGCCGACGACGCTGGCCTTCGTGACCCTGACCGGCGGACAGGCCAGATATGCCTTCTACGACGAGAACACGGCGGGGCGGATGCTCACCTCGGCCGACCTGCCGAAGCTCGGCAGGGACGTGAAGGCCGTCTTCCAGGGCGGCATCTCGCTCGTCGTCGAGCCCTGCGGGGCGGCATACGAGGCGCTGATGACGCGCGAGGCGCCACAGCGGGTCACCATGCTCGACCCCAACATCCGCCCCGGATTCATCCGCGACGAACGCGCCTACCGCGCCAGGATCGGCCGGATGCTGGCGCTTGCCGACATCGTCAAGCTCTCGGACGAGGACCTGCACTGGATCCTGGGGAAGGGGGACCTGCGCGGGCTCGCGGGCGAGATCCTGCGGATGGGGCCGAAGCTCGTCTGCGTCACCGAAGGCGCGGCCGGCGCGCGCGGCTTCACCGCGAAGGGCGAGGTGGCGGTCGAGGGGCGGCGCGTCGAGGTGGCCGATACGGTCGGCGCGGGTGACACCTTCAACGCGGGCGTCCTCGCCGCGCTCGACCGAGCAGGCGCGCTCACCAAGGCGGCCCTGGCCGACCTGCCGGAGGCGACCCTGCGCGAGGCCCTGTCGCTCGGCTGCCGGGCGGCGGCCGTCACCGTCAGCCGCCCCGGCGCCAATCCGCCCTGGAGCCACGAGGTGTGAGGGCGCTCGTCCAGCGCGTCTCGCAGGCCTCCGTCACGGTTGCGGGCGAGCGGATCTCCGGGATCGGGCCGGGCCTGGTGGCCCTGGTCTGCGCGATGCAGGGCGACACCGAGGACAGGGCCGAGGCGCTCGCCGGGCGCATCGCGCGCCTGCGGATCTTCCGCGACGAGGCGGGCAGGATGAACCGGTCGCTGCTCGACACCGGCGGCGCGGCCCTCGTCGTCAGCCAGTTCACGCTGGCGGCCGACACCAGCCGCGGCAACCGCCCCGGCTTCTCGGCGGCAGCCGACCCGGCGACGGGCGTGCGGCTCTACGAGCGCACGGCCGCGGCGCTGGCCGATCTCGGGGTTCCGGTGGCCCTGGGGCGGTTCGGCGCCGACATGCAGGTCGCCCTCGTCAACGACGGGCCGGTCACGATCTGGCTCGAGACCTGACGCCGACCGCGGACTGCCCGATTTTCGGGCAGACGACCCCCTGCGGGCAGCGAAACCGTTGCATCCGGCCCGGCCTGCGGCTTGGATTGGCGGCGGAGCGGTCCGGGGGGCCCGGCGGCGGGATCGGCGGCGGAATGAGCGGAGAGCCACGCTTCTTCGACGAGATGCGCAGCGGCGATGCGCCGCGCCCGCCCTACGCCGAATACGACCGCTGGTTCCGCGCCGAGGACCTGTCGCGGCTGCGCCGCAAGTCGGAGGAGGCCGAGACCTTCTTCCGCCGGACCGGCATCACCTTCAACGTCTACGGCGCGGCCGAGGCGGACGAGCGGCTCATCCCCTTCGACATCGTGCCGCGCATCCTCTCGGGGCGCGAATGGTCGCGCCTCGCCCGCGGCATCGAGCAGCGCGTGCGGGCGATCAACGCCTTCCTGCACGACATCTACCACCGTCAGGAGATCCTGCGCGCGGGGCGCATCCCCAAGGAGCTGGTCGCGCAGAACGATGCCTTCCTGCCGCAGATGATCGGCGTCACCCCGCCCGGCGGGGTCTACACCCACATCGTCGGCATCGATCTGGTGCGCACCGGCGAGGACGAGTTCTACGTGCTCGAGGACAATGCGCGCACGCCGTCCGGGGTGAGCTACATGCTCGAGAACCGCGAGACGATGCTCCAGATGTTCCCCGAGCTGTTCACGCGGATCCGGGTGCGTCCGGTCTCGGACTATCCCACGCGGCTGCGCCGCTCGCTGGCGGCCTCGGCCCCGCCGGCCTGCTCCGGCAAGCCCGTGGTCGCGGTGCTGACGCCTGGCATCCACAACTCGGCCTATTTCGAGCACTCGTTCCTCGCCGACCAGATGGGCGCCGAGCTTGTCGAGGGGCACGACCTGCGCGTGGTCGACGGCCGGATCGCGATGCGCACCACGCAGGGCTACCAGCCGATCGACGTGCTCTACCGCCGCGTCGACGACGACTTCCTCGACCCGCTGATCTTCCGTCCCGACTCGCTGCTGGGCGTGCCGGGGGTCTTCGACATCTACCGCGCCGGCGGCGTCACCATCGCGAATGCCCCCGGAACCGGGATCGCCGACGACAAGGCGATCTACTCCTACATGCCGGACATCGTGGAATTCTACACCGGCGAGACGGCGCTCCTGCAGAACGTGCCGACCTGGCGCTGCTCGGACCCCTCGGCGCTCGCCTACGTGCTCGAGCATCTGTCCGAGCTGGTGGTGAAGGAGGTGCATGGTTCGGGCGGCTACGGAATGCTGGTCGGGCCGGCCGCGTCGCGCAAGGAACTCGCCGCCTTCCGAGAGAAGCTCGTCGCGCGGCCGGCCAACTACATCGCCCAGCCCACGCTGGCGCTCTCGACCGTGCCGATCCTGACGAAGGCCGGGCTCGCGCCCCGGCACGTCGATCTCAGGCCCTACGTCCTGGTCTCGCCCGACCGCATCGACCTCGTGCCGGGCGGGCTGACGCGGGTGGCGCTGAAGCGCGGCTCGCTCGTCGTCAATTCCTCGCAGGGTGGCGGCACCAAGGACACCTGGGTGCTGGAGGACTGATGCTCGGCAAGACCGCAGGCGGCCTGTTCTGGATGTTCCGCTACCTCGAGCGCAGCGAGAACACCGCGCGCCTGATCGATGCGGGATTCCGCATGGCGCTGGTCCGGGGCGGGGCGCTCGCGGAGGAATGGGCCTCGGTCATCGACACCGCGGGCGCACGCGCCGCCTACCTTGCCAAGCACGGCAGCTTCGAGGGTCCGCTCGTCGTCGACTTCCTGCTGCGCGATCCCGAGAACCCCTCGTCCGTCGTCTCGGCGATCGAGGCGGCACGGTCGAACGCGCGCCTGGTGCGGACGGCGCTGACGCGCGAGGTCTGGGAGGCGACGAACGAGGCCTGGATGGCGCTGAAGGAGGCGTTGCGGCGCCCGGTGCGCGAGCCCGACCTGCCCCATGTGCTCGAGCTCGTCCGCCAGCGCAGCGCCCTGGTGCGCGGCGCGCTGCACGGCTCGATGCTGCGCAACGACGGCTACGACTTCGCCCGCATCGGCACCTTCCTCGAACGGGCCGACAACACCGCCCGGATCCTCGACGTGAAGTACTACGTGCTGCTGCCCTCGCTCGCGCAGATCGGCTCCTCGCTCGACAACATGCAGTGGGAGACGGTGCTGCGCTCGGTCGCCGGGCAGCGCGCCTACCGCTGGCTGACCGGCGGCGAGATCATGCCGATGGGCATTGCCGAATTCGTGATCCTCGACAGGCGCATGCCCCGCAGCCTCGCCTTCTCGGTGGCCAAGCTCGCCAACAACCTCGGCTACCTCGAACGCGAATACGGGATGCGCCACCGCTGCCACGACATGGTCGCCGCACTTCACGCGGGCCTCTCCGGGCAGACGATCGACGCGATCTTCGAGCACGGCCTGCACGAGTTCCTGACCGGATTCCTGCGCGACATCGCCGCGCTCGGCCTGCAGATCGAGCAGGACTACCGCTTCTACGGCTGAGCCCATGCGCCTGAAGGTCATCCACCGCACCTGCTATGCCTACGAGAAGCCGCTGTCCTACGGGCTGCAGGAACTGCGGCTCACGCCCAAGTCGCGCCCCGGCCAGACCGTGCTGCGCTGGACAACGCGGATCGAGGGCGGCCGGCGCGAGGCCGAGTTCGACGACCATCACATGAACCACGTGATGCTGATCTCGTTTGCCGGCGAGGGGCACAGCATCGTGGTGACCTCGGAGGGCGAGGTCGAGACCGAGGACACCGCCGGCATCGTCGGGCGGCACCAGGGCTTCGCGCCGCTCTGGCTGTTCGAGCGGCAGACGGACCTGACCCGCGCCGGGCCGCTGACGCGGCGGCTGATCCGCGGGCTGGCGGCCGAGGTTCCCGAGGTGCTGCCGCGCCTGCACGAACTCTCGCGCCGGATCCTGGCGGCCGTGTCCTATCGGGTCGGCGCGACCGACCCCTGCACCACGGCCGAACTGGCGCTCGAGCATGGCCATGGCGTCTGCCAGGACCATGCGCACATCTTCATCGCGGCCGCGCGCGCGATGGGCATCCCGGCGCGCTACGTCTCGGGATACCTGATGCTCGACGACCGCGTGCACCAGGAAGCCAGCCATGCCTGGGCCGAGGCGCATGTCGAGGGGCTCGGCTGGGTCGGGTTCGACGTCTCGAACGGGATCTCGCCGGATGCGCGCTACATCCGCGTGGCGACCGGTCTCGACTACCGCGAGGCGGCACCGGTCTCGGGGCTGCGCTTCGGCGACCACGGCGCGGAAAGCCTTGCGGTCGATATCCAGGTGCAGCAGTAAGATGCGCGGCCGGGAGAGCTCGAGATGACCTATTGCGTCGCGCTGCGGATGGACAGGGGCCTGGTGTTCATGTCCGACACCCGCACCAATGCGGGCGTCGACAACATCTCGGTCTTCCGCAAGATGCATTCCTGGGCCGCGGAGGACCGGTTCATCACGGTCCTGACGGCCGGCAACCTCGCGACCACGCAGGCCGTGATCAGCCTGCTGGACGAGAGGTCGAAGGCGGTCGGCGAACGGGTGCCCTCGGTGCTCGGCCAACCCTCGATGTTCCAGGTCGCCCGCCTCGTCGGCGACACGCTGAGGGAGGTGATCAAGGCCAACGCGGGCGACGGCCAGGCGGCGGATTCCTCGTTCAACGCGACCCTGATCCTCGGGGGCCAGGTCGGCGACGGCGAGCCGAGGCTGTTCCTCATCTACCCCGAGGGCAACTTCATCGAGGCCTCGGACGACACGCCCTTCTTCCAGATCGGCGAGATGAAGTACGGCCGCCCGATCATCGTGCGCGCCTTCGATCCGGCGATGAGCTTCGCCGACGCGATCAAGCTCCTGCTGGTGAGTTTCGACTCGACCATCAAGGCCAACCTCTCGGTGGGCCTGCCGATCGACTACCTCGTCTACGAGGCGGGCACGCACCGCGCCGCGCACGAGGGGCGCATCCAGGCCGACGACCCCTACTTCCAGAAGATCTCCTCGGGCTGGGGCGAGGCGCTGCGGCGGGCCTTCGACAGCCTGCCGCCCTTCGAGATCCCCGACCGGGCGCCGGCGGAGGCTAGCACTGGCGCGCCAGCACCATGACCCAGCGCCGCCCGCCGCCCTGGCCGGGCTGCGGTTCGACGACCGCGACGCCCACGCTGTTCACCCGGCCGTTCATCATGTTCTGGAAGTGCTTGGGCGACTCCATCCAGATGCGGAAGGTCCGGTCGGCGCTGGGGTAGCCCATGGCGATGTTCTCGGCGGTGACGCGGGCGCAGACCCCGGCGGCCTTGACGCGCCGCATCGGCGTCGAGCCGTTCGGCGCGACGTGCGAGAAGTAGTTGCGCTGCACCATGTCGCAGGCATGGCGGCCGGCGACCTGCGCGAGACCGGTCGAGTAGTTCAGCGGCCGCAGCCCCCGGCGCTGGCGTTCGGCGTTCATCATCTGCCCGATCTCGCGGGCCATCTGCTCGGCCCCCGCGGGGGCGCGGCAGTCGGCGGCCGCGGGCATCGCAAGCCCGAGCGTCAGTAGCAAGGCGGCGGCAAGTCGGATCATCCCCATGCTCCTCGTGTGGTGGCCGGTGGCAAGGCAGCGCACACCCGGCAACAACACTCCGCATCCCGGGCGGCACGCAACGGTTGCGTGCAAGCTTGGCGAAAACTGGGCGGAGGTTTGCTCGACAGGTGGCAGGACCGCCCGGTAATGTCGCCGGCATGAGCCGCGCCCTCCCCCCGCCGACCCCGATACCGACGGCAACACCGACGGGCCGCCGTCTGGCCGCCGTGCTCGCCGTGGTGATTCTGGCGGGGCCGGCCCCGGCGCAGACCGAGGAGGAGATCGCCTTCGCCCGGTCGCTGCTCGAGCGGCTCCAGATCCGTTCGATCATCGAGAACCGCGAATACTGCGGCTACATCGGCCGCGACCACCGGGGCGGGCTGGTCGCGAGCAAGCCGCGGCGCGGAAAGTACAATTCCTGCGACATCGGATCGCCGCCGCCGCTGATGCGGGTGATCGCGAGCTACCACACGCACGCCGGCTTCGATGCCGACCACATCAACGAGATCCCCTCGCTTCAGGATCTGACCTCGGACATCGAGGCCCGCACCGACGGCTATGTCTCGACGCCGGGCGGGCGGCTGTGGTTCTCGGACCATGCGGCGCAGGAGGTCCGGCAGATCTGCGGCCCCGGCTGCCTGCCGCAGGACCCGGTCTTCCGGCCGGGCAAGGCCGAGAAGGTGCGGCGGAGCTACTCGCTGCGCGAGCTCGAACGCCTGATGGGCCCCTGAGGGGCGGCGGCGCCGCTCACCCCGCCGCGGCGGCGGCCGCGATCTCGTCGGCGAGCGCCTCGACCTCGGCGGTCCATGCCCCCCGGCCGGCCTCGAGCGCGCCGAGGCCGCGGCCGAGCGCCTCGGCGTAGACCACCCGGTTTCCCAGCACGGTCGCCGCCCGGCCGGCGTCGAGCGCCGAGATGCCGGCGGCGATCTCGCCGGCAAGGCGCGTGCCCGCCCGCGCGCGGTTGAGGACGATCAGCGCCGGGCGCCGCTCGCGGCGGGCAAGGTCCAGCACCGCCTCGGTCGCCCAGAGGTCGACCTGGCTCATCGCCACGGGCACCACGACCAGGCTGCTCTCGCGCAGCGCCGGCCTGAGGTCGGCATCGACCTTGGGCGGGGTATCGACGATCACCCAGTCATGCGCCCCGCGCAGCTTCTCGCATTCGTAGCCCACCCCCCAGGCCGAGGCGGTGGAAAAGGCCATGCCGGGGTCGCCCCTCTCGCGGCGGGCCATGAACCAGCGGCCGAGCGAGCCCTGCGGATCGGTGTCGAGCAGCGCCACGCTCTGCCCGCGCCGGGCGAAGGCGACGGCGAGGTTCGCGGCCAGCGTCGTCTTGCCCGAGCCGCCCTTCTGCTGCGCGAGGGCGATGACGTGTCCCACGGCGAGGGTCCTCCGTTCCGGACGCGCCTTCAGAACAGCATTTCTGCCGCGCCGCCGCAATGTCTTTCCGCGACGCAGCGACGCCCTCCCCGAGAGCGGACGCGACCTTCGGGTTGAGCCGACCATGCCCGATCGCGCCGTCGCCGGCCGGTCGGGCGGAGCCGGACCGGCCCGCCGGCAGCGGCGGTCGCACGACACCTTCGGCCCGGTCCGTCCCGACCCTGACGTCAGATCAGCCGGTAGTCCCGCGCGCGCTGCACCGCCTCGCCCGGCGACCGGGCGAGCAGGCTCTCGCACAGATCGCGCACCGCCCGTTCCGCGGCCTGGACCGGAACGCCCAGCCGCTCGGCCACCTCCGGCACCGCGTCCGTGCCGGCGAGGATGCCGAGCAGGGCGACCTGATCCGGCGAGAGCTGCGCCGGCGGCGCCGTCCGCTCGTGCAGGTCGGCGACGATGGCGCGGACCGCCTCGATCTCGGCATCGGTGAACTCGCGGTCGCGGCGGCTGAACGAACACACGGTGAGCGCCCCGCGCGGCCCGAGGGCGACCGAGGCGCCGTGGCGCAGCCCGTGCCGGGCAGCGCGGCGGAAGATGCCGAACGGGTCGGGCAGCAGCGGCGAACTCCAGCGGATGCTCCCGCCCACGGTCATCGCCCAGGTGGTCACCGGGTCGCGCAGCACGTAGCCCTTCGAGGTGTATTCGTCGATCCAGGCCTGCGGGTAGGTGTGGAAGGACATCAGCGGCGAGGCGCCGCGGATGCGCAGCGCCAGGAAGTAGCCGGCCTCGGCGATCGCCCCGATCTCGGGCAGGCGTCGGTCGATGTAGTCGAACGTGTTCATGCGGTCTGCCCCCACGCTCGCCGGCGGTCGCACGCCGGCGGTTGTCCGCTGCACCGGCGGCAGGCTACGCCGGTTTCGTGGCGTCAATGGGGCAGCGTGTCATGGCCGGGCAAGGGGGCTTGGTGGAGTCGAGGGGGATCGAACCCCTGACCTCGTCATTGCGAACGACGCGCTCTCCCAACTGAGCTACGACCCCAACAGGCGCGCTATGTGGCCGAAGCGCCGGGCCTTGTCAAGCGCCGGCGCCGGGGCGGGTCAGGCCCGCTGCGCCAGACCCTCGAGCGCGAACTGGACGATCGCCTGCGCCGGCCGCGCACCTGCCGAACGCGCCACCTCGCGGCCGCCCTGGAACCGGATCAGGGTCGGGATCCCGCGGATGTCGAAGCGGACGGAGGCCGCCGGCTCGCGCTCGGTGTTGATCTTCACGAGCCGCGCGCGGCCCTTGAGCGCGGCGGCCGCCCGCTCGAACTCGGGCGCCATCGCCCGGCAGGGGCCGCACCACGGCGCCCAGAAGTCGGCCACCAGCGGCAGGCCGTCGGAACGGGCGGCCTTCTCGAGCGTGGCGAGGTCCACCTCGGTCACCCGCCCATCGACGAGCGGCTCGCCGCAGCTGCCGCATTTCGGCGCCGCGTCGAGCCTCTCGCCCGGAACCCGGTTCACCTGCCCGCACCGCAGGCAGGTCAGCTTCACGCCATCGGCCATGATCCACCCCCTTCATATTCGATGTTTCGAATATAATATCGGCGGGGCGGCTTTCCAAGGAGGGGCCCGATGCAGCCTGTGCCGTTCCGGGAGCTGCCCGAGGACCGGCAGGGCGCGCTGCGCGAAGCCTGAGCGGCAGAGATGGCGCGCCAGGGAACGACCTGCTCGCCGGAGGAGAAGGTCAGCCGCCTTGCCGCATGGCGCGCGCCACGGGGGTTCGTGCTCGCCGCGGAAGACCTGCCGCGCCGCCGGCGCGACCCGGCAGGCTGAGGCTCACTCGGCCGCCTCGAGGTAGGATTCGACCGGCGGGCAGGTGCAGACGAGGTTGCGGTCGCCGTAGACGTTGTCCACGCGCCCGACGGGGGGCCAGTACTTGTCCACGCGGAACGCGCCCGGCGGGAAGCAGCCCTGCTCGCGTGAATACTTCCGGTCCCACTCGGCCACGAGGTCGTTCACCGTGTGCGGCGCGTGGCGCAGCGGGCTGTCCTCGGCCGCGATCTCGCCGCGCTCGACCGCGGCGATCTCCTCGCGGATCGCCAGCATCGCCGTGATGAAGCGGTCGAGCTCGGCCTTCGTCTCGCTCTCGGTCGGCTCGATCATCAGCGTTCCGGCCACGGGCCAGCTCATCGTGGGGGCATGGAAGCCGTTGTCGATCAGCCGCTTGGCAATGTCGTCGACGGTGATGCCATGGGCCGCGAAGGGCCGGGTGTCCACGATGCATTCATGCGCGACGCGCCCGTGCTCGCCCATGAACAGGATGTCGTAGGCCTTGCTCAGTCGCGCCGCGATGTAGTTGGCGTTCAGGATCGCCACCTTGGTCGCCTGCGTCAGCCCCGCCCCGCCCATCATCAGGCAGTAGGCCCAGCTGATCGGCAGGATCGAGGCCGAGCCCCAGGGCGCCGCGCTCACCGGCCCTTCGCTGCCGCCGGTCTCCGGGTGGCCGGGCAGGAACGGCGCGAGGTGTGCCTTGACGCCGATCGGCCCCATGCCGGGCCCGCCGCCGCCATGCGGGATGCAGAAGGTCTTGTGCAGGTTGAGGTGGCTGACGTCCGCCCCGATCTCGCCGGGCCGTGCCAGGCCGACGAGCGCGTTCAGGTTCGCGCCGTCCAGATAGACCTGCCCGCCGTGCGCATGGGTGATCTCGCAGACCTCGCGCACCGTCTCCTCGAAGACGCCGTGGGTCGAGGGATAGGTGATCATGCAGGCCGCGAGCCGGTCGCCTGCCGCCTCGGCCTTGGCGCGGAAGTCGGCGAGGTCGATGTCGCCGTTCGGCGCCGACTTCACCACCACGACCTCCATGCCGGCCATCTGGGCCGAGGCCGGGTTGGTGCCATGCGCCGAGACCGGAATCAGGCAGACTTTGCGCTGGTGGTCGCCGCGCGCGCGGTGATAGGCCTGGATCGTCAGGAGCCCGGCATACTCGCCCTGCGCGCCCGAATTGGGCTGCATCGACATCGCGTCGTATCCGGTGATCTCGCAGAGCTTGGCCGAGAGGTCGGCGATCATCTCGGCGTAGCCCGCGGCCTGATCGGGCGGCACGAAGGGATGCAGGGCCGAGAACTCGGGCCAGGTGATCGGCATCATCTCGACCGCCGCGTTCAGCTTCATCGTGCAGGAGCCGAGCGGGATCATGGCGCGGTCGAGCGCGAGGTCGCGGTCGGAGAGGCGGCGCATGTAGCGCATCATCTCCGACTCGGCGCGGTTCATGTGGAAGATCGGATGCGTCAGGTAGGGGCTGGTGCGCAGCATCTCCTCGGGGAAGCCCAGGGTTGCCCGGTGCGGCGGGGCGACGTGGATCCCGAAGGCGCGCAGCACGCGCATGAGCACGTCGAGGTCGGTCGTCTCGTCGAGCGAGATGCCCACCCGGTTGTCGTGGATCTTGCGAAAGTTGAGCCCCTCGGCCCGCGCCGCGGCAAGGATGCCCGCCTGGCCCACCCCCACCTCGACCGTGATCGTGTCGAAGAAGTGCTTCGGGTGAACCTTCGCCCCGGCCGCCTTCAGCGCCCGTGCAAGGCGATTGGTCAGGAAATGCACCCGCTCGGCGATGGCGCGCAGGCCCTTGGGGCCATGGAAGACGGCATACATCGAGGCGATGACCGCAAGCAGCGCCTGCGCGGTGCAGACGTTCGAGGTGGCCTTCTCGCGGCGGATGTGCTGCTCGCGCGTCTGCAGGCTCAGGCGGTAGGCCTTGTTGCCGCGCGCGTCGATCGAGACGCCGACGATGCGGCCGGGCATCGCCCGCTTCATCTCGTCGCGGCAGGACATGAAGGCGGCGTGCGGCCCGCCGAAGCCCATCGGCACCCCGAAGCGCTGCGCCGAACCCACGGCGATGTCGGCGCCCATCGCGCCGGGTTCCTTCAGCAGCGTCAGGGCCAGAAGGTCGCAGGCCACGACCGCGACCGCGCCCGCCGCGTGCAGCCGCTCGATCTCGGGGGTGAAGTCGCGGACATGGCCGTAGGTGCCGGGATACTGGAAGATGCCGCCGAACACCGCGTCGGCCTCCATCTTCTCGGGGGCGCCGACGATGACCTCGATTCCCAGCGGCCGGGCGCGCGTCCGGATCACCGCGATCGTCTGGGGGTGGCAGTCGCGGTCCACGAAGAAGGCGCCTGCCCTCGACTTCGCCACGCGCTGCGCCATGGTCATCGCCTCGGCGGCCGCGGTCGCCTCGTCGAGCAGCGAGGCATTCGCGACCGGAAGGCCGGTCAGGTCCGCGACCATCGTCTGGAAGTTCAGCAGCGCCTCGAGCCGGCCCTGCGCGATCTCGGGCTGGTAGGGCGTGTAGGCGGTGTACCAGGCGGGGTTCTCCAGGATGTTGCGCTGGATCGCCGGCGGGGGGACGGTGCCGTAGTAGCCCTGCCCGATCAGCGAGGTCATCACCTTGTTCTTCGACGCCACCTTGCGCATGCGGAGCAGCAGTTCCTGCTCGCTCATGGGCGGCCAGGCGAGCGGTGCCTTCTGCCGGATGCTGGCGGGCACCGTCTGGTCGATCAGCGCATCGAGGCTGTCCACCCCGAGGACCTCGAGCATCCCTTCCATCTCCGAGGGCGAGGGGCCGATGTGGCGGCGGTTGGCGAAGTCGTAGGGGTCGTAGTCGGTGGGGGTGAAGGTCATGATGCGCTACCCGATCATCGCGTTGTAGGCGGCCTCGTCCATGTAGCCGTCAAGGTCGGCCATGCTGGCCGGCCGCATCCTGAAGAACCAGGCCGCGCCCATCGGATCCTCGTTCACCAGGCCGGGGCTGTCGGCGAGAGCGGAGTTCACCTCGACGATCTCGCCGTCAAGCGGGGCGAGGATGTCCGAGGCGGCCTTGACGCTCTCGATCACCACCACCTCCTCGCCCTTCGAGACGCTCCGCCCGGCTTCGGGCAGCTCCACGAAGACGATGTCGCCGAGCTGCTCGGCGGCATGTTTCGTGATGCCCACGGTCACCAGCTCGCCCTCGGGCTTCAGCCATTCGTGTTCCTCGGTGAACTTCATGTCGCTCATCCCTTTCAACGCTTGTAGGTGGGCTGCCGGAACGGCAGGTCGCAGACCGTCACCGGAAGGCGCCTGCCCCGCACCTCGCCCCAGAGCCGCGTGCCGGCCGCGGCGAGGGCCGCGGGGACGTAGCCCATCGCGATGGGGCGATCGACCGAGGGGCCGAAGCCGCCCGAGGTGACGCGGCCCACGGGCTCGCCGCCGGCTTCGGCCGCATAGAGCGGCGTGTCGCCGCGCATCGGCGCCCGCCCCTCGGGCAGGAGTCCCACGCGCCGCCGGGCGGCCCCTTCGGCGAGCTCGTGCAGGATTCGCGCGGCGCCGGGGAAGCCGCCCGCCCGCGCGCCGCCCGCCCGCCGCACCTTCTGGATCGCCCAGGCGAGGTCGGCCTCGACCGGCGTGGTCGTCTCGTCGATGTCGCTGCCGTAGAGGCAGAGCCCTGCCTCGAGGCGGAGCGAATCCCGCGCCCCGAGCCCGATGGCCTCGACCTCGGGCCGCGCGAGCAGCACGCCCGCCAGGCCCACCGCCCTGTCGGCGGGCACCGAGATCTCGTAGCCGTCCTCGCCCGTGTAACCCGAGCGGGAGACCCAGAGCTCGCAGTCGCCGACATGGAACACGCCCACGTCCATGAAGCGCATCGTGTCCACTCCATGCGCCACGGAGGCGAGCGCCGCGGCCGCCGCCGGGCCCTGGAGCGCCAGCAGGGCGCGGCCGGACACCGGCTCGACCTCGCAGGCGTCGCTGAGGTGGGTTCGCATGTGCAGGATGTCGGCCTCGGCGCGGGCGGCATTGACCACGACGAACAGGTGGTCGCCGCGGTTGGCGACCATCAGGTCGTCGAGGATCCCGCCGGAGTCGGCGGTGAACAGGGCATAGCGCTGCCGCCCCTCGGGCAGGCCGAGCACATCGACCGGCACCAGCCGCTCCAGCGCCGCCGCGGCATCGGCGATCCGCCCCGAGCGCGGGCGCAGGATCACCTGCCCCATGTGGCTCACGTCGAACAGGCCTGCGGCCGCGCGGGTGTGCAGGTGCTCCTTCAGCACGCCGAGGCCGTACTGCACCGGCATCTCCCAGCCGGCGAAGGGCACCATCCGTGCGCCGAGGCGCAGGTGCAGGCCGTGAAGCGGCGTGCGCCTGAGCCCCGCGTCGGCAGCTTCCGTCATGGCGCGTTCCCCTCCGCCGGCGGCATGCGGACATGCCGGCATCGCTCCGGCGGGTCCGGCCCGCCGCCCGATGCCCCCTCTGTCCTTTCGCCTGAGATCGTTATCCCTTCGGCGCCCCGGACCGGGTCCGGGATCTCTCCAGAGTCTGCCGCCAGGTCGGTCCTTTCGCCTGAGAGTTTACCGGGGCGGTTGCTCCTTCGGCACCGGGGCGGGCCCGGATTCTCCCTTCCTGACGCCCTACCCCTACCCGTCCGCGGCCTGTCAGGCAAGCCCGCAGGATACCGCGGCATACCGGATCGCGCTGCGGCGCCGCAGCCTGCGGGAGCCGGCCGCCGCCGGAAACCGGGACGCTCTCCGGCGTCAGGCCGGTCGCGGCACCTTCTGGAGGAGCGGCATGACCTCGGCCATCTCGGGCCCCGTCTCGCGCCCGGTCAGGGCAAGGCGCAGCGGCATGTAGAGCGCCCTGCCCTTCCGGCCCGTCGCCGCCTTGACCGCCTCGGTCCAGGCGCCCCAGGTGCCGGCGTCGTAGGGCGGCGGCGGCAGCAGCGACAGCGCGGTCGCCACGAAGTCGCGATCTGCCTCCGGCACCTCGGTGCGCGGGCCGTCGCGGAACACCTCCCACCAGCCGGCGATGTCCGCCCTGGTCCTGAGATTGCCCCGGACCGCGTTCCAGAACGCCTCGGCGAGCGGCGCGGGAACGCCGGCGGCGAGAACCGCATCGCGCACTTGCTCGAACGGCAGGGCGGCCAGGTAGCGCGAGGTCAGGGGCCAGAGATCCTCGCGGTCGAACTTCGTCGGCGCGGCGCCGAAGGTCGAGAGGTCGAACCCCTCGAGGATCTCGTCCAGGCTGGTGCAGAGCTCGACCGGTTCGGAGGACCCCAGCCGCGCCATCAGCGACAGGATCGCCATCGGCTCGACCCCCTCGCGGCGGAGGTCGCGCAGCGACAGCGTGCCCAGCCGCTTCGAGAGCGCCTCGCCCTGCGGGCCGGTGAGCAGGGAGTGATGCGCAAAGCGCGGCGGACGCGCGCCCATCGCCTCGATGATCTGGATCTGGGTGGCCGTGTTCGTCACGTGGTCGGCCCCCCGCACGATGTCGGTGATGCCGAAGTCCACGTCGTCGACCACCGAGGCGAAGGTGTAGAGCACCTGGCCATCGGCCTTGATCAGGACGGGGTCGGAGACCGATGCCGCGTCGATCGACAGCGGCCCGAGGATCCCGTCGGTCCACTCGATGCGGGTCTGGTCGAGCAGGAAGCGCCAGTAGCCCTTGCGCCCCTCGGCGCGCAGCCGCTCGCGCTCGGCCTCGGTGAGCCTCAGCCCGGTGCGGTCGTAGACCGGCGGAAGCCCCATGTTGAGCTGCTTCTTGCGCTTGAGCTCGAGCTCGACCGGGGTCTCGAACACCTCGTAGAGGCGGCCCCTCTCCCGCAGCATCCCGGCGACCTCGGCATAGCGCGCAAGCCGGTCGGACTGCCGCTCGAAGCGGTCCCAGGTCAGGCCGAGCCAGGTCAGGTCCTCCTGGATCGCCTCGGCGAACTCGGGCTTCGACCGCTCGGCGTCGGTGTCGTCGAGCCGCAGGATGAAGGTGCCGCCCGCCTTGCGGGCGATGGCCCAGTTGAACAGCGCGGCGCGCAGGTTGCCGATGTGCAGGAAGCCCGTGGGCGAGGGCGCGAAGCGGGTGATGGTCATGGACGGCTCCTGGAACCCCGCCCCTCTTCCACAAGCGTTCCGTTTTGTCCATATCGGGGCCGATGACCGCCGATGCCGCCGCGCTCCTTCCCCCGGACCTTGCCGCCTTCGAGGCGCTCGCGGAAGCCGCGCGCGAGGCCCTGCCCGAGCCCTACCGCACGGCGGCCCGCGGCATCGTGCTGCGGATCGAGGATTTCCCGCCCGATCACATCCTCGACGAGATGGAGATCGACGATCCCTTCGAGCTCACCGGCCTCTACGACGGGATCCCGCTCACCGAAAAGTCGGTGATGGACCAGCCGACGGCCCCCGACACGATCTGGCTCTTCCGCCGGCCGATCCTCGACGAATGGGCCGAGCGGGGGGCCGAGCCGCTCGGCAGCCTCGTGGCGCACATCCTGGTGCACGAGCTCGCGCATCACTTCGGCTGGACCGACGACGAGATCGCGCGGATCGACCCCTGGTGGGAGTAGGCGCACAGCACCCTGTGCGTTGGCGCAGGCCCTTGCTGTGGATCGCACCGCCCCGCGGGCTAGCTCCTGCGAAGCAGTCCGAACCCGCGAAGGAGGAGCCGAGATGACCCCCCTCAAGCTCTCGCGCCGCCAGGCGCTCGCCGCCGCGGCCGCCGTGCCGCTCGCCGGCGCCGCCGTCCGTCCGGCCGCCGCGGCCGCCGACATGAAGGGCCCGACCATGGCACAGGTGAACCGCTTTCGCCTCGGCGGCTTCGAGGTGACCACCCTGCTCGCCGGCACGCGCACCGTGCCCGATCCGCAGGGAACCTTCGGCATGAACGTCACGCCCGAGGAATTCGCCGCGGTCTCGGCGGCGCACTTCCTTCCCGCGGACGCGGCGCAGTTCTTCTTCACGCCGACGGTGGTCAACACCGGGTCCGAGCTGATCCTGTTCGACGCCGGGCTCGACCCGGAGGGCATCACCGGCGCACTCGCGGCGGCCGGCTACACGCCCGACCAGGTGGATGCGGTGGTCGTCACGCACATGCACGGCGACCATATCGGCGGGATCGGCGGCGGGGCGACCTTCCCCAACGCGCGCTACCTGACCGGCCGGGCCGAGTTCGACCACTGGGCCGGTGCCGGCAACGACGGCTTCGAGGCGAACATCCGGCCGATCGCCGAGCGGTTCGCCTTCCTCGAGGATGGCGGAACCGTCGCGGCGGGAATCACCGGCATGGCCGCGCCGGGCCACACCCCCGGCCACATGATCTACATGCTGGAAAGCGAGGGCCGGCGGCTGGCGATCACGGCCGACACGGCGAACCATTACGTCTGGTCGCTGGGCCATCCCGACTGGGAGGTGCGCTTCGACATGGACAAGGCCGCCGCCGCCCAGACCCGCCGGCAGGTCTTCGGCATGCTGGCCGCCGAGCGGATTCCCTTCATCGGCTACCACATGCCCTTCCCTGCCCTCGGCTTCGTCGAGGCGCGGGGCGCGGACGGGTTCCGCTACGTCCCCGCCTCCTACCAGTTCATGCTGGAACCGACCGAAGGCTGAGACGACCGGCGCCCCGGACCGCGACGGCGCGCTCCGGGGTCTCGATCCTGGCCGTCGGGGCCGATCCGGTCAGGCGATCTTCGCGGCGAACTCGACGAGTCGCCTGGCCTGGTGCTCGATCGCCGCCCTGGCCTTGTCGTCGAGCTCGGCGCCCGAGGAGTGGCTGTAGCCATAGGGGTTGCCGCCTGCCGCGAAGATCGACTGGTCGGTGTAGCCCGGCGGGACGATGATCGCGCCCCAATGCATGAAGGTGGTGTAGAGGCCGAGGATCGTCGCCTCCTGCCCGCCGTGCGTGTTCTGCGCCGAGGTCATGGCGCTGACCGCCTTGTTCGCCAGCTTGCCCTGGAACCAGAGGCCGCCGAGCGTGTCGATGAAGGCGCGCATCTGCGAGGCGGCGACCCCGTAGCGCGTGGGCGTCGAGAACAGGTAGGCGTTCGCCCATTCCATGTCCGCGTGGGTGACGACCGGGACGTCGGCCTGCTTCTCGGCGGCCGCCTTCCAGGCATCCTGGCCGGCGACGACATCGGCCGGGGCCGTCTCGGCCACGCGCAGCAGACGCACCTCGGCCCCGGCGGCCTTCGCGGCCTCGGCCGCGATCCCGGCCATGCGGTGGTTGAGGCCATAGGTAGAATAGTAGATGACGGCGAGTCTGACGGTGCTCATGGGCTCTCCCTCGGTAGCATCGATCCCTGCGCCCATGAGCTATGGCCGCGCCGCCGGCGCGGCTACTGCGCACCGGCGCAAGCCGGTTGTGCAGCGGCGCAGGGGGCTGGCGCGCGCCGGCGCGCGCTGGCAGTGTTACCGCAAACAAGGTGCCCCATGATCCCGGTCCTGACCCTCACGCTCAACCCCGCGCTCGATCTCGCAACCGCTGCCGACGCCGTGCGGCCCGACACCAAGCTGCGCTGCGGCCCGCCGCGGGTGGATCCGGGCGGCGGCGGCATCAACGTGGCCCGGGCGATCCGGCTGCTCGGCGGCGATGCCTTCGCGCTCGTCGCCGCGGGCGGTCCCACGGGGGCGCAGCTGCTCGCGCTGCTGGCCGCCGAGGGGGTGCTGACCGGCCTGCTGGCCGCACCGGGCGACACGCGCATCTCGCTTTCGGTCGCCGACCGGGCGACCGGCCAGCAATACCGCTTCATGCTGCCGGGCCCGGAGTGGCACGCGCACGACGTCGCCATCGCGCTGTCGATGCTCAAGAGCGCGCTCACGCCGGGCGGCTACTGCGTGCTGTCGGGCAGCCAGCCGCCGGGGCTCGCCGACGGTTTCCCCGCGGACTTCGCCCGCACCTGCGCCGAACGCGGCGCCAGGCTCGTCGTCGATACCGGGGGGCGGCCGCTCGCCGCCTTCGTCGCCGAGCCGGGCCCGGGCGCCGAGGTCGTGCGGATGAACCACGAGGAGGCCGAGGAGCTCGCCGGGCGGATCTTCGCCACGCCGGCCGAATCCGCCGACTTCGCCGCCTCGCTCGTCGCGCGCGGCGTCGCGCGCATCGTCGTGCTGGCGCGCGGCGGCGAAGGCTCGGTCCTCGTCACCGAGGGGCTCCGCATCCAGTGCGCGGCCCCCAGGGTCAAGGTCCGCAGCAAGGTGGGCGCGGGCGACAGCTTCGTGGCCGGGCTGACGCTGGCGCTCGCGCGCGGCGCCAGCCCCGAGGAGGCGCTGCGCCAGGGCGTCGCCGCCGCCAGCTCGGCGGTCATGACCGAGGGCACCGCCCTGTGCCGCCGGGAGGACGTGGAGGCGCTGCTGCCGAATTGCCGGGTCTCGGTCCTCTGAGCCTCGGGCCGGCGCGATCGGCCGGCGCCGGCCGGGATGCTCACCGCCGGCCGCGCTCGGCCCTGCCGACACCATGGCGCCGCTGCCCCGCAGGCGCCCACCCGCGGACGGACCTGCCGATCCGGGCGCCGGCCGCACCGGAAGAGCAGACCATCGGGATCGGCGCGTCCGGGCATCACGCACACCGCAGACGCCGTGCGCGCGCGGCGCGTCGGCCGGGAGGGCGAGGACGGCCGGCAGGAGCGCGGCGGCAGGGGCCGCGGTGCGGAACGCGGCGGGACCCTCCCGATCGGCATCCGCGCGCAGGCGGCACCTTCCGCCGCGGCAATGCGATGACGCCGGCCGGCTAGGACGGATCGCGCCAGCGGTTCACGATGGGGTAGCGCCGGTCGAGCCAGAAGGCGCGGCTGGTCAGCCGCGTGCCGGGGGCGGACTGGAAGCGTTTCCACTCCGCCCCGTAGACGAGCGCCTCGACCTTCCGCACGGTGGCCCGGTCGTAGCCGCGCGCGACGATGTCGGCGACGCTCTCCTCCCGGTCGACCAGCCCCTCGAGAATGGCGTCGAGCGTCGCGTAGGGCGGCAGCGAATCCTCGTCGCGCTGGTCGGCGCGCAGCTCGGCCGAGGGCGCCTTCTCGATCACCCGCGGGGGGATCACCTCGCCCGCCGGGCCCAGCATCCAGGGCCGGTGCACGCGGTTGCGCCAGCGGCAGGTCTGGAAGACGCGTGTCTTGTAGAGATCCTTCAGCGGGTTGTAGCCGCCGGCCATGTCGCCGTAGATCGTGGCGTAGCCGACCGCGACCTCCGACTTGTTGCCGGTGGTCAGCAGCATCTCGCCGAACTTGTTCGACAGCGCCATCAGCAGCAGCCCGCGCAGGCGCGACTGGATGTTCTCTTCCGCGACGCCGGGCGGGGTGCCCTCGAACAGCGGCGCGAGCGCCGCGGCGACGGCGGCGCGCGGCCCGTCGATCGGGATGGTGTCGAGCCGGCAGCCGAGCCTCCGGGCGACCTCGGCGGCATCCTCGAGCGAATGGGCAGAGGTGTATTCCGACGGCAGCATCACGCAGCGCACGCGGTCCGGCCCGAGCGCGTCGGCCGCGATGGTCGCGACGAGGGCGCTGTCCACGCCCCCCGAGAGACCGAGCAGAACCTTCGACAGGCCCGATTTCCCGAGGTAGTCGCGCAGGCTCTCGACCATGACGCGGTAGTCCTGTTCCCATTCGTCGGGATGCCTCGCCCGCGGGCCCTCGGCCGCACGCCAGCCCTCGTCGGTCTCCTCGAAGTCCACCTGCGCGACGACCTCGTCGAACAGCGGCAGGCTCACCGCGAGCCGGCCGCCGGGGTTCAGCACGAAGGACCCGCCGTCGAACACCTGGTCGTCCTGCCCGCCCACCATGTTGAGATAGACGAGCGGCAGGCCGGTCTCGACGACGCGGGACACCATCAGGTTCAGCCGCAGGTCGAACTTGCCCCGGTGGTAGGGCGAGCCGTTCGGGACGAGCAGCAGCTCTGCCCCGCTCTCGGCCTGCGCCTCGGCCACGTCTGGATACCAGCTGTCCTCGCAGATCGGCGTTCCGATGCGGACCGGTCCGAGCCGGTAGGGGCCGCTGATGTCGGCCGAGGCATAAAGCCGCATCTCGTCGAAGACGCCGTCGTTCGGCAGGTGGTGCTTGAGGATGCGGGCCGCCACCCTGCCGCCGTGGAGCACGTGGTAGGCGTTGTAGAGACGCCCGCCCTCGCGCCAGGGGGCGCCGATCGCCAGCGCCGGGCCCGCGGCCGTCTCCGCCGCGAGGCGGGCGAGGCGGTCCGCCGCGTCGGCCTCGAAGGCGCGCTTCATCACGAGGTCCTGCGTCTGGTAGCCGGTCAGGAACATCTCGGGCAGCGCCACGAGGTCGGCCCCGGCCTCGCGCCCCTGCTCCCAGGCGCGCCGCGCCTTCTCGGCATTGTCCGGAAGCGCGCCCACCGTGGGGTTGAGCTGCGCCATCGTCAGTCTGAATCGGGCTGTCATCCTGCGCCTCCGGTCCAGCGCTACTTAGCAGAAAGGACGGGACGGGGAAGCCGCAGCCGCCTGAAAGCCGTTGTCAGGTCAAAGGGGTGAGGCTAGTCTTGGGGGCGTGTCTGTAGATACCCGCAATACTGGGGGCCCGTCGTGAGGGAGCCGCGGTTGCCGTTGCGATCGGGTCTGCTTCGTGCCGCCCTCCTGTCCGCGGTGATCGCCGGGGCGGCCGAGGCACAGGAGCCGGGCGAGATCATCGTCAAGCAGTACGACGATGGCGGCGTCTACGAGGGCACCTTCAAGAACGGCCTCCAGCACGGGCGCGGCACCTACCGGCTGCCGAACGGCTACGAATACACGGGCGAATGGATCGAGGGCGAGATCCGCGGCCAGGGGATCGCGCGCTATCCCAACGGCTCGGTCTACGAGGGCGAGTTCGCGCTCGGCAAGCCCGAGGGCTTCGGCAAGATCACCTTCGCCGACGGCGGCACCTACGAGGGCGAGTGGAACGACGGCCGCATCGAGGGTCAGGGCCGGGCGGTCTATGCCAACGGCGTGGTCTACGAGGGCGGCTTCGTGAATGCCGAGCACCACGGCCGCGGCACGATGACCAGCCCGAACGGCTACCGTTACGAAGGCGACTGGGTGATGGGCGTGAAGGAGGGAAAGGGCAAGATCACCTATCCCGACGGATCGACCTACGAGGGCGACATGCTGGCCGGCGACCGTGCCGGGCAGGGCACGCTGCGGATGCCCGACGGGCTCGTCTACCAGGGCTCGTGGCAGAACGGCCAGATCAACGGCGAAGGCACGCTCACCCAGGCCAACGGCGATGTCTACCAGGGCACCTTCGTCAACGGCCAGCGCGAGGGCCGCGGGCGGGTCGCCTACGGCAACGGCGACATCTACGAGGGCGAGTTCAAGGCCGACCGCCGCCACGGCCAGGGCACCTTCCGGGGCGCCGACGGCTACGTCTACGAGGGCACCTGGGTCGAGGGGCAGATCTCGGGCCAGGGAACCGCCCGCTACCCCGACGGGGCGGTCTACGAGGGAACCTTCCGCGACGGCCTCGCCGACGGATTCGGCAAGATCACCTATGCCGACGGCTCCTCCTACGAGGGCGAGTGGAAGGCGGGGGTGATCGAGGGCAAGGGCATCGCCCGCTATCCCGGCGGCCTCGTCTACGAGGGGGAGTTCCTCGCGGGCAAGAACCACGGCCAGGGAACCATGACCTCGCCCGACGGCTACCGCTACGAGGGGCAGTGGCTCGACGGGCTCAGGCACGGCCAGGGAAAGGCCACCTATCCCGACGGCAGCGTCTATGTCGGCGGCTTTGTCGCCGGCCAGCGCGAGGGCCGCGGCGAGCTGACGATGCCCGACGGCTTCCGCTACGTCGGCCAGTGGAAGGGCGGCGAGATCGAGGGCTCGGGCACCGCGACCTATGCCAACGGCGACGTCTACGAGGGCTACTTCCTCGACGGCAAGCGCCAGGGCCAGGGCACGATGCGCTACGCCACCGGCGAGATCGTCAGCGGCCAGTGGCGCGACGGGCTTCTGGTGCAGACCGCCTCCTCGAGCACGCCGGCCACGGCCACGACCCCGGCCACGGAAGCGAGCAACTGAGCCGCAGCCGCGAGGCGGGCCGAGGGTCAGACCGGCTCGCCCCGCGCCAGCCGTCCGAGCAGCCGTTCGGCGCCCGCGAGCACCTCGCGCCGTCTGGACTCGTCCATCCGGTCCCACGTCCGGTACATCTGCACCATGCGGGGGTTGCGCTCGAAGCGGGCGCGGTGCCGGTCGAGGAAATGCCAGTAGAGCAGGTTGAACGGGCAGGCCGCCGCGCCCGTGCGCGCCGTCACGTCGTAGGCGCAGCCATCGCAGTAGTCGGACATCCGGTCGATGTAGGCCCCCGACGCCACGTAGGGCTTCGAGGCCACGATGCCGCCGTCGGCGAACTGGCTCATGCCCACCGTGTTCGGCGCCTCGACCCATTCGTAGGCATCGGCGTAGACCGAGAGATACCATTCGTGGACCTCGTGCGGATCCACGCCCGCCAGAAGCGCAAAGTTGCCGGCGACCATCAGGCGCTGGATGTGGTGGGCATAGGCCTCGTCGCGCGTCTGTCCGACCACCTCGGCCACGCAGCGCATCCGCGTCGGGGCGCCCCAGTAGAAGGCGGGCAGCCGCGCCGTGTGCTTCAGGACGTTCCGGCGCGGGTAGTCCGGGCCCTCGAGGAAATAGATGCCGCGCACGAATTCCCGCCAGCCGATGATCTGGCGGATGAAGCCCTCCACCGCGTTGATCGGCGCGGCCCCCGCCTTCCAGGCGGCCTCCGCCGCGAGGCAGACCTCGAGCGGGTCGAGCAGCCCCGCGTTGAGATAGGGCGAGATGACCGAATGGCAGAGGAACCGGTGCCCGGCGAGCATCGCGTCCTGATAGTCGCCGAACCCCGGCAGGGAATGACGGAGGAAATGCGCCAGCGCCCGGCGCGCCTCGCCGCGGTCGGTGGCGAAGGTGAACGGCCGCAGCCTGCCGAAGTTGCCGCCGAAGCGTGCCGCGACGAGGTCGAGGACCTCCTCGACCGTGTCGTCCGGCGGGAACGCGAGCGGCCCGACACAGGCGATGTCCGCCGGCGCCCGCCTGCGGTTCTCGTGATCGAAGTTCCACCTCCCCCCGGCGGGTTCGCCCCCTTCCATCAGCAGGCCGGTCCGGCGGCGCATCTCGCGGTAGAAGTGCTCCATCCGCAGGACCTTGCGGCCCCCGGCCCAGGCGCGGAACTCGGCCTCGGAGCAGAGGAACCGGTCGTCCTCGAACTGCCGCACCGGAACCGGCAGGTTCTCGAGAAGCCGGATCAGCCGCCATTCTCCCGGCCGCGTCGCCAGGACCTCGCGCGCGCCGCACTCCGCCGCGCGGCGGAGAAGCTCGCCGGGGATGGAGCCGGCGTTGTCGGGATCATCGAGCCGGGTGTAGGCGACGCGCCAGCCGCTGCCTTCCAGCTCGCGCGCGAACTTGCGCATCGCCGCGAAGAGGAAGGCGATCTTCTTGGGGTGGTGCCGGACATAGCTCGCCTCGTCCATCACCTCGGCCATGACCACGAGGTCGCTGTCGCGGTCGGCCGCCTGCAGCGCCGCCACGTTCGGCGAGAGCTGGTCGCCGAGGACGAGGACGAGGCGGGTCACCACGGCACCTCCCTGCCGGCCCAGTCGTAGAACCCGCCGCTGCCGGCGGCGCTGAGGCGGTCGATCACCGCAAGGATGTGCCCGGCCGCCACCTCCGGTGCGACCGCGGGGTGCCGCCCCAGGTAGCGTTCGGTGAATCGGGTCCGAACCGTGCCGGGATGGAGCGCCGCAATGACGGCCTCGGGATGCGTCCGCGCGATCTCGATCGCCGCGGTCCTGAGAAGCTGGTTCAGCGCCGCCTTCGACGCCCGGTAGGAATACCAGCCGCCCAGCCGGTTGTCCCCGATCGAACCGACGCGGGCGGAGAGCGCGGCGAACACCGCGCGCCGGTTCCGCGGCAGAAGCCGCAGCGCGTGCTTGAGCACCAGGATCGGGCCGATGGCGTTCAGCCGGAACTGGCCGACCAGCGCCTCCGGCGTGACCGCGCGCAGCGACTTCTCGGGCCCCGCACCCGCGATCTCAAGCGCCCCGGTGGCGACGAGGATCAGGTCGAACGGCCCGTCGAGCGCGGCAAGGGCGGCCGAGACCGAGGCCTCGTCGGTGACGTCAAGCCCGTTCTCCGACCGCGACAGCCGCACCACCTCGGCCCCCGTGCCCGCCAGCGCCTCGGCCACTGCCCGCCCGATCCCGCCGGAAGCGCCGACCACGAGTGCCCGTTCCATGCCACCCTCCTCCGCGCCCGCCAGCTAGCGGCCGGGGAGCGAACGTCAAATTCCGGCTTCCCTTTTCGGCGACCGCCCGTATAGTCCCGCGCCATGACGGGGACCGCAGACATCGCGCGCATCCGGGGCATCCGCCCCGCGACAGGCCCTGCCCTGCTCCTTCTCCTTAGCCGCCTCTGAGCGTGCCCCCTGGGCGCGACCGCTCGGAGGTAGACAGCGCCCGTGGCCAGCTAGGGAAAGACGAGGATAGAGACCCATGACCGCCAAGCCCGAACAGGACCGCGTCCTGATCTTCGACACGACGCTGCGCGACGGCGAGCAGTCGCCCGGGGCGACGATGACGCACGAGGAGAAGCTCGAGATCGCCGAGCTGCTCGACGAGATGGGCGTCGACATCATCGAGGCGGGCTTCCCGATCGCCTCCGAGGGCGATTTCGCCGCCGTCTCCGAAATCGCCCGGCGCACGCGCAACGCGGTGATCTGCGGCCTCGCGCGCGCGAACTTCAAGGACATCGATCGCTGCTGGGAGGCGGTGCGCCACGCCCGGCGCCCGCGCATCCACACCTTCATCGGAACCTCGCCGCTGCACCGCGCCATTCCGAACCTCGACAAGGAGCAGATGGCCGAACGCATCCACGAGACGGTGACGCATGCCCGCAACCTCTGCGACGACGTCCAGTGGTCGCCGATGGACGCCACCCGGACCGAGCACGACTACCTCTGCCGGGTGGTGGAGATCGCCATCCGGGCCGGCGCGACGACGATCAACATCCCCGACACGGTGGGCTACACCTACCCGCGCGAGAGCGCCAACCTGATCCGCATGCTGCGCGAGCGCGTGCCCGGCGCCGACGAGATCACCTTCGCCACCCACTGCCACAACGACCTCGGCATGGCGACGGCGAACGCGCTCGCCGCCGTGGAGGCCGGGGCGCGGCAGATCGAGTGCACGATCAACGGCCTCGGCGAGCGCGCCGGCAACACCGCGCTCGAGGAAGTGGTCATGGCGATGAAGGTGCGCAACGACATCCTGCCCTTCCGCACCGGCATCGACACCACGAAGATCATCAACATCTCGCGCCGGGTCTCGACCGTCTCGGGCTTTCCGGTCCAGTTCAACAAGGCGATCGTGGGCAAGAACGCCTTCGCGCACGAGTCGGGCATCCACCAGGACGGGATGCTGAAGAACGCCGAGACCTTCGAGATCATGCGGCCCTCCGACATCGGGCTGAAGCAGACGAACCTCGTCATGGGCAAGCACTCGGGGCGCGCCGCGCTGCGGGCGAAGCTTGCCGAGCTCGGCTACGAGCTGGCCGACAACCAGCTCAACGACGTCTTCGTGCGGTTCAAGGCGCTGGCCGACCGCAAGAAGGAGGTCTACGACGACGACCTGATCGCGCTGATGAAGGACAGCGCGGTGAACACGGGGAACGACTTCCTGCAGGTCAAGTTCCTCCGCGTGATCTGCGGCACCGAGGCGCCGCAGTCGGCCGACCTGATCCTGTCGGTCGACGGGGTGGAGCACCACGTCACCGCCCAGGGCGACGGCCCGGTCGATGCCACCTTCAAGGCGGTGCGCATGGTCTATCCGAACAACGCGCGGCTCGAGCTCTACCAGGTCCATGCCGTGACCGAGGGCACCGATGCCCAGGCCACCGTCAGCGTGCGTCTCGAGGAGGAGGGCCGGATCGCCACCGGACAGGCCGCCGACACCGACACGGTGGTCGCCTCGGCCAAGGCCTATGTCAACGCGCTGAACCGACTCATCGTGCGCCGGCAGAAGTCCGACCCTGACGCCGACATCAAGCAGGTGAGCTACAAGGACGCGGGCTGACGGCCGCGAGCATCCGGGGCGGCGGTTCGATTCCTGCTCGGATCGCCCCCCATCGCGGCAGTTCCACGGCCTCTTCCGCAGCAGATGTGCAAGAATCGGTCGCCGGCGGGAACGTGCCGGGATCCCGGCCGCCCGCCCCTTCCGCCGCGGGCCCGTGTTCTCTATAAGCGTGCGGTGCCGCGACTCCCTCGCCGGAGGGGCCGCCGCGCGCTTTCGTGGGGAAAAGGGGTGGCGACATGGCCGGGTTTGGCGGGCTCTTCTCGTCGGATATGGCAATCGATCTGGGGACGGCGAACACGCTCGTCTACGTCAAGGGCCGGGGGATCATCCTGAACGAGCCCTCGGTCGTGGCATACCACGTCAAGGACGGCAAGCGGCAGGTGCTGGCCGTGGGCGAGGACGCCAAGCTGATGCTCGGCCGGACGCCCGACTCGATCCAGGCCATCCGGCCGATGCGCGAGGGCGTGATCGCCGACTTCGACGTGGCCGAGGAGATGATCAAGCACTTCATCCGCAAGGTCCACAAGCGCACCACCTTCAGCCGGCCGAAGGTCATCGTCTGCGTCCCCCACGGCGCCACCCCGGTCGAGAAGCGGGCGATCCGTCAGTCGGTGATCTCGGCCGGCGCGCGGCGCGCGGGCCTCATCGCCGAGCCGATCGCCGCCGCCATCGGCGCGGGCATGCCGATCACCGACCCCACGGGCAACATGGTGGTGGACATCGGCGGCGGCACCACCGAGGTCGCCGTGCTCTCGCTGGGCGACATCGTCTACGCCCGCTCGATCCGGGTCGGCGGCGACCGCATGGACGAGGCGATCATCTCCTACCTGCGGCGGCAGCAGAACCTGCTCGTCGGCGAGAGCACCGCGGAACGCATCAAGACCTCGATCGGCACCGCCCGCATGCCCGACGACGGGCGCGGCGCCAGCATGCAGATCCGCGGGCGCGACCTGCTGAACGGCGTGCCCAAGGAGATCGAGATCAACCAGGCACAGGTCGCCGAGGCGCTCGCCGAACCGGTGCAGCAGATCTGCGAGGCGGTGATGATCGCGCTCGAGGCGACCCCGCCCGACCTTGCCGCCGACATCGTAGACCGGGGCGTGATGCTGACGGGCGGCGGGGCGCTCCTCGGCGAGCTCGACCTGGCGCTGCGCGAGCAGACCGGCCTCTCGATCTCGGTGGCCGACGAGAGCCTGAACTGCGTCGCGCTGGGCACCGGCAAGGCGCTGGAATACGAGAAGCAGCTCCGCCACGTGATAGACTACGAGAGCTGACGCCCTGACGGGGGAGGTCCCGTGGCCCGCGACCGGCAGAACAGCGAGGAATTCGTCCGCCCCCTCCGCCGCCTCCTGGTGGCATGCCTCGTCCTGTTCCTGGTCGGGCTGTTCCTCGTCTGGCGGATCGACAGCCCCCGCGTCGAGCGGCTGCGCGTCGCGATCGTGGACCGCGTCGTGCCGAGCTTCGACTGGGCGCTCACGCCGTTCACCAAGATCGCCGACATGGTCGATGCGTTCCAGAGCTACGCCAGCCTCTACGAGCAGAACCAGGAGCTGCGGCGCGAGCTCCAGCAGATGCGGGCCTGGCGCGAGACCGCCCTGCAGCTCGATCAGCGCAATGCGCGCCTGCTCGACCTCAACAACGTCCGGCTCGACCCGCAGCTGACCTTCGTGACCGGCGTCGTCATGGCCGACGTGGGCTCGCCGTTCCGCCAGTCGGTGCTGCTCAACGTCGGCGCGCGCGACGGCATCCAGGATGGCTGGGCCACGATGGACGGGCTCGGCCTCGTCGGGCGGATCGCGGGGGTCGGTCAGACGACCTCGCGCGTCATCCTCCTGACCGATTCGAACAGCCGCCTGCCGGTCACGATCCAGCCCTCGGGGCAGCGGGCCCTGCTGACCGGCGACAACTCGGCCGCCCCGCCGATCGAGTTCCTGGAGAATCCCGACATGGTCCGCCCCGGCGACCGCGTCGTCAGTTCGGGCGACAGCGGTGTCTTCCCCGCCGGGCTGCTCGTCGGTCAGGTCGCGGAGGGCACGGACGGGCGGCTGCGGGTGCGGCTGGCGGCCGATTACGAACGGCTCGACTTCCTGCGCGTCCTGCGCGCCCGCCCGGTCGAGCGGATCGCCGATCCGGGCCAGCTTCTCGTGCCGCCCGTGCCGTTCGGCTCCGAAGCGCTGGCCGCAGAGCCCGAGCCGCCGGAGGCGCCGGCGCAGGACGGGGGCAGCGGTGGCTGATCCGATCGCGCTCAGGGTCTGGTCCGGGCGCGGCATCTATCTCGCCGTCGCGGCCGCGGTGATCTTCGTGCGGCTGCTGCCGTTCGACAGCCGCCCCGGCGACCTGCCGGCACCCGACCTGCTGCTTGCGGTCACCGCGGCCTGGGTCCTGCGCCGGCCCGCCCATGTTCCTGTCGGGCTGATCGCGGCGGTGTTCCTCGTCTGCGACATGCTCTTCCTGCGCCCGCCCGGGCTCTGGACCCTGTTCGTCGTGCTGGCCACCGAGTTCCTGCGCGCGCGCGAGGGGCTGGCCCGCGAGCTGACCTTCCTGCTGGAATGGGCGCTGGTGGGGGCCGTGCTCATTGCCGCCACGCTCGGCGAAAGCCTGATCCTGACGGTCTTCCTCGTGCCATCGGCCTCGGTCGGGGTTGCGCTCCTGCACACGCTCGTCACACTCCTCGTCTACCCGCTGGTGGTCGCGGCCCTGCGCTTCGGTCTCGGCCTGCGCCGCGCCGCCCCGGGCGAGATCGACGCGCTCGGGAGGCGCCTGTGAGACGGACGGCCCGCGACACCGAGGAGAGCGCCCGGACGATCACGCGCCGGGGCATCCTGCTCGGCGGCACGATGCTCGCCACCTCCGTCGCGCTCGGCCTCAGGATGCGCTACATGCAGGTGGACCAGGCCGACCAGTTCCGCCTGCTGGCCGAGGAGAACCGGATCAACATCCGCCTCATCCCGCCGGCGCGCGGCCAGATCTTCGACCGCAACGGCGTGGTCATCGCCGGCAACGAGCAGGTCTACCGGATCGTGATCGTGCGCGAGGATGCGCGCGACGTTCCGGCGGTGATCGAGAACCTGAGGAAGATCGTCGCCCTCGACGACGCCGAGCTCGAACGCGCGCTGAAGGAGATGGAGCGCCGCAGCCCCTTCGTGCCGGTCACCATCGCCGAGCGTGTCAGCTGGGAGGCGATCTCGGCGGTTGCCGTGAACGCGCCCGCCCTGCCGGGAATCACGCCGGAGGTCGGCCTGTCGCGGGTCTACCCGCTCGGGCCCGACTTCGCCCATGTCACCGGCTATGTCGGGCCGGTCAGCGACTACGATCTGGAGCGGACCGACGACAACGACCCGCTGCTGCAGATCCCGCGGTTCCAGATCGGCAAGATCGGCGTCGAGGCGCGGCTTGAGAAGCTGCTGCGCGGGCGCGCGGGGTCGAAGCGCATCGAGGTCAACGCCGCCGGACGGGTGATGCGCGAGCTCGACCGGCAGGAGGGCGAGGCCGGCGCCGACGTCCAGCTGACGGTGGACGCCCGGCTGCAGAACTTCGTCCTCGCGCGGCTGGGAGAGGAAAGCGCGGCGGTCGTGGTGATGGACGTGGCGACCGGCGACCTGCTGTCGATCACCTCGGCGCCCGCCTTCGACCCCAACCTGTTCGTCCGCGGCATCTCGGTCGCCGACTACAAGGCCCTGACCGAGAACGACCACCGGCCGCTTGCCGACAAGACCGTGCAGGGCGCCTACCCGCCCGGCTCGACGTTCAAGATGGTCGTGGCGCTGGCAGCGCTGGAGGCCGGGCTGGTCACGGCGGACACGACGTTCTCCTGCCGCGGGTTCCTCGAGGTCTCCGGGCGGCGGTTCCATTGCTGGTCGCGCGGGGGGCACGGCCGGGTGGACCTCCACAAGAGCCTCGTCGAGAGCTGCGACGTCTACTACTACGAGCTGGCCCAGCGCGTCGGCATCGACGGCATCTCGGCCATGGCGCACCGGCTGGGCCTGGGCGAGCGCTACGACCTGCCGCTCTCGGCCGTCGCCGAGGGGCTGGTTCCCACGCGCGCCTGGAAGCGCGAGCGCCGGGGCGAGGAATGGCTGGTGGGCGACAGCCTCAATGCCGCCATCGGACAGGGCTTCGTGCTCTCCACGCCGCTCCAGCTCGCGGTCATGTCGGCGCGGCTGGCGACCGGCCGGGCGGTCGTGCCGCGTCTGGTGAAGTCGATCGACGGGGTGGAGCAGCCGCGGCCCGAGTTCCCGCCCCTCGGCTTCAGCGAGAACAACCTGCGGCTGATCCGCCGCGCCATGTTCAGCGCATCGAACGACCGCCGGGGCACGGCCTACGGCAGCCGGATCGTCGAGCAGGGGCGGCGCATGGCCGGCAAGACCGGCACCAGCCAGGTGCGCAACATCACGGCGGCCGAACGCGCGCGCGGCGTGTTCCGCAACGAGGATCTGCCCTGGCACCGGCGCGACCATGCGCTGTTCGTCGCCTTCGCGCCCGAGGACGTGCCGCAGATCGCGGTCTCCGTCGTGGTCGAGCACGGCGGCGGCGGCGCCGCGGCGGCGGCGCCGATCGCGCGCGATGTGGTGCTGCAGGCGCTCTACGGCGGGCTGCCGCCGCTGTCGGCCTATCCCGAAAGCCAGCGGGCGCGCATCCGCGCGATGCAGGAGGAACTGCCGCTGCGCGAACCCGCCGCCGCGGCCCGCGGAGCGACGCGCGCATGAGCTACCTCGAGTATTCCGTCAAGCGGGTTCCGACCGGCCCGCGCAAGATCCTGCATCTCAACTGGGCGCTGGTGCTGCTGCTGATCGCGGTGGCAAGCACCGGCTTCCTGATGCTCTACTCCGTTGCCGGGGGCGACATCTCGCGCTGGGCGGAACCGCAGATGAAGCGCTTCGCCGTCGGTCTCGTCCTGATGTTCGCCGTGGCCTTCGTGCCGATCTGGTTCTGGCGCAACATGGCGGCACTGGCCTACGGAATCTCGCTTCTCCTCCTGGTCGCGGTGGAGTTCGTCGGCGACATCGGCATGGGGGCGCAGCGCTGGATCGACCTCGGCGTCATCCGGCTCCAGCCGTCCGAGCTGATGAAGATCACGCTCGTGATGCTGCTTGCCGCCTATTACGACTGGCTCGACATCCGCAAGACCTCGCACCCCCTCTACGTGCTGCTGCCGGCGCTGCTGATCCTGCTGCCGACGGCCCTGGTGCTGAAGCAGCCTGATCTCGGCACCTCGATCCTGCTGCTGATGGGCGGCGCGGCGGTGATGTTCGCCGCGGGCGTGCACTGGGCCTACTTCGCCACGGTCTTCGCCGCCGGAGTCGGGCTCGTCTCGGCGGTCATGGCCTCGCGCGGCAAGCCCTGGCAGCTGCTCGAGGACTACCAGTACCGCCGGATCGACACCTTCCTCGACCCCGGCTCCGATCCGCTCGGGGCCGGCTATCACATCACGCAGGCGCAGATCGCGCTGGGCTCGGGCGGCTGGGCGGGCCGCGGCTTCATGCAGGGCACGCAGTCGCGCCCGATCTTCCTGCCCGAGAAGCACACCGACTTCATCTTCACCACGCTCGCCGAGGAGTTCGGCTTCGTCGGGGCCTTCTCGCTGCTGGTGCTCTACGTCCTCATCATCGGCTTCTGCGTGGCATCGGCGGTTTCGAACAAGGACCGCTTCGCCTCGCTGCTCACTCTCGGGATCGCGGTGGCCTTCTTCCTCTACTTCGCGATCAACATGGCGATGGTCATGGGGCTTGCGCCGGTCGTCGGCGTGCCGCTGCCGCTCGTCTCCTACGGCGGGTCGGCGATGCTCGTGCTGATGGTGGCCTTCGGACTGGTCCAGAGCGCCCACATCCACCGCCCGAGGTAGCGCCGATGCCGACCGTTCTCTTCGCGGCCGACCCGGCGCTGCGCGACGCCTACCTGCCGCATCTGGCCGAGGCCTTCGCCGAGGCGGGCGTGGCGGCGCGGCTGGTCTGCACGGCCGACCCGGCCGAGGTGGACTACATCGTGTTCTCGCCCGGCGGAACGATCGAGGACTTCTCCCCCTTCTGCCGCGCGCGGGCGGTGCTGAACCTCTGGGCCGGGGTGGAGAACATCGTCGGCAACCCCACCCTCACCCAGACGCTCTGCCGCATGGTAGACCCGGCGATGACCGAAAGCATGGTGGAATGGGTCGCGGCCCATGTGCTGCGGCATCACCTCGGCACCGACGAACACGTGCTCCATCAGGACGGGATCTGGCGGCACGACGCGACGCGCATGCCGAAGCTCGCGCGCGAACGCCCCATCACCATCCTCGGCTTCGGCGAACTGGGACAGGCCTGCGCCCGGGCGCTGATCGCGCTCAACTTCCCGGTCACGGGCTGGAGCCGGCGCCCCGCCAGCCTGCCGGGCGCGCGCTGCCTCGCGGGGCCCGAGGGGCTCGACGAGGCGCTGCGGGGCGCCGAGGGCGTCGTGCTGCTTCTGCCGAAGACGCCGCAGACGGAAAACGTCCTCGATGCGCGGCGGCTGGCGCTGCTGGCCCGCGGGGCCTTCGTGATCAACCCCGGGCGGGGGGCCCTGATCGACGACGCGGCGCTTCTCGCCGCGCTCGACAGCGGTCAGGTCGGTCACGCCACGCTCGACGTCTTCCGGCAGGAGCCGCTGCCGCCCGGCCACCCCTTCTGGGCGCATCCGAAGGTCACGGTCACCCCGCACATCGCCGCCTTCACCCGGCCCGCCACCGCCGCGCGCGTGATCGCCGAGAACGTTCGCCGGGGCGAGGCCGGCGAGCCGCTGCTGCACGTCGTTGACCGCCGCGCCGGCTACTGACCGCCCTTGCCCCTAGCGCAGCCGCGGCGGCCGGTCCGGGTCGGACCCCGGCGGCGGCGGCGCCGCGGGCACGGCCGGCTGCGGAATGTCGAAGCGCAGGCCCACCCGCGCCAGGGTCGCCGACACCGGATCGGAGGCCGCGAGGAACGCCACGTCGAGCGTCCCCGCCTCGATCCCCGAGAAGGCGAGCGCCTCGCCGACGGCGCGGGCCAGGGCCTCCTCGGCACCGGGCCGCGCGTCCACGAAGGCCAGAAGGTGCCCGCGCCGGCCGCCGGCATAGGTGACGCCGGCGAGGTAGGCCAGCCGCGCCAGGCCCTCGGCGAGCGCCAGCTTGACCGCCAGCCCCTCGACCAGGGCCGGCGGCAGACCCGCAGGCGCGCGCACCTCGCGGGGCCGTTCCTCCGCCTCTGCGGGGCGCGCGCCGAGCACGCCGGCAAGCCAGTCGATCGTCTCGGCCGAAACCAGCGTCTCGGCCGATGTCCCGAGGTTCAGCCCGATCCCGATGCCCCGGCCGGCCAGCATCGCCGCGAGCGTCCGGCCCGAGACGGCGGCGTAATGCGCCGGCGCTCCGGCGAAGGCGGCAAGCCGCGCCTCGCGGTCGAAGGCCAGAACGTAGCGCCCGCCGTCCGCATCGAACAGCTCCGGGTCGAGGCGGTCGCCGTCGGCCGGCGCGCCGAGCAGCAGGAACAGTTCCGCCTCCGCCAGCCGCTCGTGGAACCGCAGGCGCGGCAGCGCCTCTTCCGGGGCGGCGGTCATGGCGGCCACGGCGTGGTCGAGCGCGGTCTCGGTCATCCTGCGGCCTCCAGCACGGCGCGCACCCTGGCGCGCAGCTCGGGCAGCAGTTCGGCCTCGAACCAGGGATTGCGCGCCAGCCATGCGGTATTGCGCCACGAGGGATGCGGCAAGGGGATGGCCCGCGGCAGGTAGCCGCGCCAGCCGCGCACGGTCTCGGTCACGCCGCCGCGGGCGCCGAGGTGCCAGCGCTGCGCCGCGCCGCCAACCGCCACCACCAGCCGCAGGCCGGCGAGCGCCTCCATGACACGGGCGTGCCAGGTGCGGGCGCAGAGCGGCGGCGGGGGAAGGTCGGCCCCCCTCGCATCGTATCCCGGAAAGCAGAAGGCCATCGGCACGATCGCCACGCGGCTGCGGTCGTAGAAGGTGGCCTCGTCGAGGCCCAGCCAGTGGCGCAACCGCATCCCCGAGGCATCGGCGAAGGGGCGCCCGGCGCGGTGAACGCGCAGCCCCGGCGCCTGCCCCGCGACGAGAAGCCGCGCCCCCGGCTCGAACCAGACCACCGGCCGGGGCTCGTGCGCCGTGGCGGTCGCGGCGAAGCGGCCGGCGCAGAGGCGGCAGGCCGCGATCTCGGCCGCCAGTCCGCCTGCCATCAGGCCGCCGGGCACGGCGCGGCACCGCCGTTGCCCCGCTGCGGGCAATCCGCTATGCGGTCGCAGAGGCGGGGCGGCGGCAAGCGCATGTATCGGGTCTGGAACTTCATCACCAACTACTCGCTGCTGCTCGTCGGGGGCGCCGTCATCGCCCTCGTCTGGGCCAATCTCGATCCCGGCAGCTACCACGATTTCGTCGAGTTCGTCATCGTGGACCACTTCTTCATCGGCCATGCGCACGTCGAGGACGGCCACGTGGTGCGCACGCTGACCGTGCACTACCTCGTCAACGACGTGCTGATGGCGTTCTTCTTCGCGATCGCCGCGAAGGAGGTGTGGGAGGCGATCATCCTCGAGAACGGATCGCTGCGCGGCCGGAAGGCGCTGACGCCGCTGATCGCGACGCTGGGCGGGATGGCCGGGCCGGTGGTCGTCTACCTCGGCCTCGCGATGCTGCTGGGCCCCGCCAAGTTCGGCGCCTATGCGAACGGCTGGGCGATCCCCACGGCGACCGACATCGCCTTCTCCTACCTCGTCGGGCGGGTGGTCTTCGGGGCGGGTCACGCGGCGGTGCGCTTCCTGCTGCTGCTCGCCATCGCCGACGACGCCGGCGGTCTGATCATCCTCGCGGTGTTCTATCCCTCGGGAGAGCTGGCGCCGCAGTGGCTCGCCCTTCCGCTCGGCGTCGCGGCCGGGGTATTCGTGCTGTTCAACTGGCTGCCGCGGTGGCTCGACCGCGGCAAGCAGCTGAGGCCGAACTCCACCTGGGTGCGCCAAAGGCTATCGTTCTGGCCCTATGCGGTCGCCGGCGCGCTGAGCTGGTTCGGGTTCCAGGAATCCGGGCTGCATCCGGCCCTCGGCCTGCTGCCGATCATCCCCACCATGCCCCATGCCGACCGCGCCTTCGGGATCTTCGCCGAGGCCGAGCAGTATCTGACGGACCTCCTCAACCACACCGAGCACCTGCTCAAGCACCCGGTCGAGGTCATCCTGTTCTTCTTCGGGCTCTGCAACGCCGGGGTGGAGTTCTCGGCGATCTCCGAGCCGACCTGGCTGGTGCTGGCGGGCCTGATCGTGGGCAAGCCCGTCGGCATCCTGCTGTTCGGGTGGGTCGCGGCCCGTCCGATGGGGCTGGGTCTGCCCGCCGGGATGCGGGTCATCGACCTGCTCGTGGTCGGCTGCGTCGCGGCGATCGGCTTCACCGTCGCCCTCTTCGTCGCCTCGGTCGCCTTCGATCCGGGCCCCGTCCAGGATGCGGCGAAGATGGGCGCGCTCTTCAGCTTCGGCGCGGCGCTCCTGGCCATCGTCGCGGGCCGGCTTGCCCGGGTCGAGCGCCAGACCGCCTGAGGTCCGGCCCGGGCGGGCCGCCGCCGGCCCTGCGGCCGGGGGGCGATCCGGCTGACGGCTGTTGAGAATTCCGACATACTGTGGCCGTAAAGGAATGCGATGGGCAGGAGAGCGGCGCCCGGTGCGGGCGCCGGCGGCAGGGCCGGGGCACGCGATGCTCGAATTCGAGAACGTCAGCAAGTCCTTCTGGACGGGGACGCAGCGCAAGGTCATCCTCGACCGGGCCTCGTTCCGCGTGGAGCTCGGCAACTCGCTCGGCATCCTCGCGCCGAACGGCACCGGCAAGACGACGCTGATCCGGATGATGGCGGGCCTCGAGAAGCCCGACGAGGGCGAGGTGCGGCGGACCTGCCGGGTCTCGTTCCCGCTCGGCTTCATGGGCGGGGTGAACACCAAGCATTCGGCCACCGAGAACTCCCGGTTCATCGCCCGTCTCTACGGGCTCGACCCCGACTACGTGGAGGCGTTCTGCCGCTGGCTCTGCGACATCGACGAATATTTCGACCGGCCGGTTGCCACCTACAGTTCGGGGATGCGCAGCCGCTTCAACTTCTCGCTGCTGCTGGCGCTGGACTTCGACATCTACCTGATCGACGAGGGGATGCCGAGCACGTCGGATGTCGAGTTCAACCGCCGGGCGGGGGGCGTCCTCGCCGAACGGCTCGTCGACCGCACCGTGGTGATCGTGTCGCACCAGGCCTCGACGCTCGAGAAGTTCTGCAAGCAGGCGGCGGTGCTGCGCAACGGGCGGCTCTATCTGTTCGACAGTCTCGAGGAGGCAAGGGCACTCTATGACTACCAGGCCTAGGGCCCTGCGATACCGGCTCCGCCGCGTCGCCGCAGCCCCCGGATCGGCGGCGGGCCCTGGCGAGGGCGACGCGGCCGCTCGGGCGCCCGGGGCGCCCATGCCCGGCGCGCCGGAGGC
>JANZZL010000071.1 GCA_026419405.1 Paracoccaceae bacterium
GTCCCGACCTCTTGGGCCCCGCGGCCGGGCCTGTCCCCCGGCCCCGGACTGCACCCGCGGCCCGGGCGAGAGGGCCGGGCGAGAAGGTCGGCGACCGACGCCCGCGGCGCCGCCGGCGCGGCCAGACCCGCGCCGACCGCCGGGCCGGAGCGGCGCCCCGGCCGGAACCCTAACGCGCCGCGCCGTCCACCGCTGTCACCGGCAGCGTCCGGGCGTCGACACCCGCGAGGCAGTTCACGTTCACCGCCACGACCTCGGTCCCGTCGGGCATCGCGCCGAACGCGAAGCCCTCGATGCCGCAGGTCCGGCAGAAGAGGTGCCGGATGGTCCTGGTATTGAACAGGTATTCCGAAAGCGCGCCCTCGCCCGAATGCAGCGTGAACGCCATCCGCGGCGCGAAGGCCAGCACCGCGCCGAGCCTGCGGCAGCGCGAGCAGTTGCAGCTGACCGCACCGGCAAGGTCGATGTCCACCTCCCAGGCGACACGGCCGCACTGGCAGCTTCCCCGGTAGCGTTGCGCGGCCATCCTCGTTCCCTCCCCCGGCGCGGTTCAGAACAGCGAAAGCTGCGCGCCGGGCCGCGGCGGCACGGCGAAGAGATCGGTGCGCAGCACCGGGCCCCGCTCCGCCAGGCCCAGCCGGCGGCAGGCCAGCGCGAAGCGGTGCCGCAGGAGATCGGCGAAGGGGCCGCGTCCGGTCATCCGGGTGCCCCATTCGGGGTCGTAGTCGCGGCCGCCGTGGAGCTCGCGAACCCGGTTCATCACATGCGCCGCCCGCCCCGGCACCCGCTCGGCCAGCCATTCCCGGAACAGCGGCGCGACCTCCCGCGGCAGGCGGAGCGCGATCGTGCTCGCGGCCGTGGCCCCTGCGTCGCGCGCCGCCGCGAGGATCGCCTCGAGCTCGTGGTCGGTCAGCGCCGGGATCATCGGCGAGGCCATCACCCGGACCGGGATGCCGGCCGCCGCGAGCCGCGCGATCGCCGCAAGCCGCCGGGCCGGCGCGGGGGCCCGCGGCTCGAGCGCGCGCGCAAGACCGGCGTCGAGCGTGGTCACGCTGATCCCGACCGAGACGAGCCCGTCCGCGGCCATCCCGGCCAGGAGGTCGATGTCGCGCTCGACCAGCGCCCCCTTGGTCACGATCGCGACCGGATGGCGGAAGTCGCCGAGCACCTCCAGCAGCCCCCGCATGATCCGCCACGTGCGCTCGACCGGCTGGTAGGGATCGGTGCCGGTGCCGATCGCCAGCACCGCCGGCCGGTATCCCGGCGCCGAAAGCTCGCGCCTCAGCGCCTCGGGCGCGCCGGGCCGCGCCACCAGCCGGGTCTCGAAGTCGAGCCCCGGCGAGAGCCCGAGGAAGGCATGCGTCGGGCGCGCGAAGCAGTAGATGCAGCCGTGCTCGCAGCCCCGGTAGGGGTTCACCGAGCGGTCGAACCCGACATCGGGCGAGTCGTTGCGGGTGATCACCCGGCGGGGGCGCTCCTCGCTCACCTCGGTCCTGAGCGGGGGCAGCGGCTCCTCCTGCGGCCAGCCGTCGTCCACCCCGACCCGCCGATAGGGCTCGAACCGCGAGGCGGAATTCGACACCGCGCCGCGGGCCCGGCGGCGCGAGGGATCGAGCAGGGACGATTCGGGGCGCATCATGGCACAAGCATAGAACATAACAGGAACGCGCGCGAGCCCTGCGCCTGCGCAGGCCGCATGTCGGTCGCGGCGCGAGGGAGGTCGCAAAGCGTCGCGTGCCCCTGCGCCTTGAGGCGCATGAAGGCGCGAGCTAGATCAGTGCGGCGCACAGCCCCCCGACCGCGCGCAGGCTCCGGAGACCGACATGGCCGACGACGACATCATCCTCAGCGAACTCGACGACGAGGAACTCGTCCTCCAGATGCATGATGACCTCTACGACGGGCTCAAGGAGGAGATCGAGGAGGGCGTGCGGATCCTGCTCGAGCGCGGCTGGGAACCCTACCGGATCCTGACCGAGGCGCTCGTCGCCGGCATGACCATCGTCGGCGCCGACTTCCGCGACGGGATCCTGTTCGTGCCCGAGGTGCTGCTGGCGGCCAACGCGATGAAGGGCGGCATGGCGATCCTCAAGCCGCTGCTCGCCGAGACCGGCGCGCCCCGCGTCGGCAAGATGGTGATCGGCACCGTCAAGGGCGACATCCACGACATCGGCAAGAACCTCGTCTCGATGATGATGGAGGGCGCCGGATTCGAGGTCGTGGACCTCGGAATCAACAATGCGGTCGAGAAGTACATCGAGGCGATCGAGCGCGAGAAGCCCGACATCCTCGGCATGTCGGCGCTGCTCACCACGACGATGCCCTACATGAAGGTCGTGATCGACACGATGAAGGAAAAGGGCATCCGCGACGACTACATCGTGCTCGTGGGCGGGGCGCCGCTGAACGAGGAGTTCGGCCGCGCGATCGGCGCCGACGCCTACTGCCGCGATGCCGCCGTGGCGGTGGAGACCGCCAAGAGCCTCGTCGCCCGCAAGCACAACCAGCTCGCCGCCGGCTGAGCGAGGCGGGCTTCCGGCCGACCGCGGCCTGACCTACATGACGGGCGGAGACCGAAGGATGACGACCGCCCGCTTCCTGATGCTGCTCGCGCTCGTCCTCGCCGCCGGTGCGCTCACGGTGGGCGTGGCGGCCGCCTTCTCGCCGCACCTGCCGCAAGGCGCCGGCGCCTGGGGCCCGCTCGCCCTGCTCCTGGCCGCGGTGGTGGCCCGGCTCGCCCGGCATCGGACATGACCGACGACGCCGCACTCACCCGCGAGGGGCTCGCGCCCGACGGCCGGGGTCGGGTGCTGCTTCTCGCCTGCGGGGCGCTCGCGCACGAGATTCTCGCCCTCAGGCGCGCCAACGGCTGGGACCACCTGGACCTGCGGTGCCTGCCCGCGATCCTGCACAACCATCCCGAGCGCATCCCCGCGGCGGTGGAGGCGGCGGTTGCCGAACATCGCGGTGCCTACGAGCGCATCTTCGTCGTCTACGCCGACTGCGGCACCGGTGGGCGCCTCGCGGCGCTCTGCGACCGGCTCGGCGTGGAGATGGTGCCCGGGCCGCACTGCTACGCCTTCTTCGAGGGCAACGCGGCCTTCGCCGCCCGGGCGGAGACCGAGTTCGCGGCCTTCTACCTGACCGACTTCCTCGTGCGGCAGTTCGACGCCTTCGTCTGGGAACCGCTCGGCCTCGACCGCCACCCCGAACTGCGCGACGCCTACTTCGGACATTACGAGAAGCTCGTCCACCTTGCCCAGACCGAGGACCCCGCGCTCGCGGCGAAGGCCGAGGACTGCGCCCGCCGCCTGGGCCTCGCCTTCGAGCGGCGCTTCACCGGCTACGGCGACCTCGAACGCGTGCTCGCCGCCCAGGCGGCGCGCAGCCGGTAGGAGGGGGCGAGGGGGTTTTCCACCCCCTCGCGCTCCCCCGGAGGATATTTGGCGCAGGGAAGAAGCAGGACGTCCGGATGCCCCGGCGCGCGGACATTCCCGCGGACCGGGGCACCCTTCCCTGCGCGGTCATCGGCTTCCCAGCCTGTACCGCAGCGCCAGGCTGCATCCCCGAAGGTTAAGAAATCGTTTCCCCTCCCTTCCCTGCGACAAATATCCTCGGGGGGAGGCGCCGCCCGCGGCGGCGCCCGGGGGGCAGACGGCCCCCCGCACCGGCCTCAGTCCGCTGCCGCCTCGGCCGCGAGCGCCCGGATCCGCGCCACCATGGCGCGCAGCCCGTTCGAGCGCTGCGACGACAGGTGCCCGCTCAGGCCGAGCCGGTCGAGTTCAGCCCTGGCATCCACCTTCAGCACCTCGGCGACCGGCCGGCCGGCGTAGAGCGCATGCAGGATCGCGATCAGCCCGCGCACGATCATCGCGTCGCTGTCGCCGCGGAAGCGGAAGATCGCGCCCGGCCCGCGGCCCTCGATCTCGGGCAGGATCCAGACCTGGCTCGCGCAACCCTCGACCTTCGTCGCCGGCACGCGGAAGGCCTCCTCGAGGGGCGGCATCGCCTTGCCGAGCTCGATGACATGGCGGTAGCGGTCCTCCCAGTCGTCGAGGAAGGCGAAGGTCTCGGCGATCTCCTCGAAGGCGGGGCTCGGCGGGGCGGCGGCGGTCGTGTCCATGCGCCAGACCTAGGCCCCGGGCCGGCCGAGGTCCAGAGGCGGCGGGCTTTTCAAGCCCGCGTCTTTCCGCTAAGCCCCTGAGCCAACGGAGAAGGGACATCCATGCGCGCGACCCTCGTGGCCTTCCTGGCCCTGACGCTGACCCTGGGCGGCTGCGCCGGCTTCCGCGAGTCGCGCTTCAACCCGCTCAACTGGTTCTCGCGCAGCGAGGCCGCCCGCATCGACGAGGCGCAGCGCTTCCAGCGCCCCGCGGACCCGCGCCCGCTGGTCGATCAGGTGACGGCGATGACCGTCGAGCGCGTGCCGGGCGGTGCGATCCTGCGCGCCACCGGCCTGCCGCCGACCCAAGGGTTCTGGGATGCCGCCCTCGTCGAGGTTCCGCAGTTCATCGAGGAGCGCGCGTCCGACGGGACGGTGACGCGGATCCGCGACAGCTCCGTCCTCGTCTACGACTTCCGCCTCGCGCCGCCGCCCTACGCCGCCCGCCAGGGCACCGAGCCCTCGCGCGAGGTGATCGTTGCGACCTTCCTGTCGAACAACCGCCTCGACGGCGTCAGCCGCATCGTCGTGCGCGGGGAGCGGACCGAGCGCATCTCGCGCCGCTGACCGCGCCGCCGGCCGGTCAGAGCGGCACCACCCGGATCGCGCCGCCCCGCGCCGAAAGCGCGATCCGGCCCTCGCAGAGCCGCAGCGCATCCTCGCCGAAGACCTCGCGCCGCCAGCCGCGCAGGGCCGGCAGGTCGCGGGCCCCGGCCGCGAGCGCGTCGAGGTCGGCGGCGCTGGCGATCAGCCTGGCCGCGACGCCCTCGGCATCCGAGCGCGCCTTGAGCAGCACCCGGAGCAGGTCGGCCAGCGCCGGATTGCCCTGCGGCGGGCGGTCCTCGGTGTCCTCGGGCCGCGGGAGCGCGTCGTTCGGCAACGCCAGCGCGGTGCGCACCGCCTCGAGGATCCCCTCGGCGATCTCGCCGCGCCGCGCCTCGCGCAGGAGCAGCCGCGAGCGGCCGAGCTCCTCGGGTGTGGTCGGCCGGGTGGAGGCGAGCTCGAGAAGCGCATCGTCCTTGAAGACGCGGCTGCGGGGGATGTTGCGCGCCTGCGCGTAGCTCTCGCGGAACCGCGCCAGCTCGCGCACCACGGCGAGGAACCGCGGGCTGTTCGACCGCGTGCGGATCCGCGTCCAGGCCTCGTCGGGGCGGGTGACATAGGTCTCGGGGTCGGTCAGGACGGCGAGTTCCTCCTCCACCCAGGGCGTGCGCCCGGTGCGCTCCAGCTCCGCCGCCAGATGCTCGTAGACCTTGCGCAGATGCGTCACGTCGGCGAGCGCATAGGCCTTCTGCGCCTCGGTCAGCGGCCGGCGCGACCAGTCGGTGAAGCGCGAGGTCTTGTCGATCCCCGCCCGGGCGATCCGCTTGACCAGGGTCTCGTAGCCCACCTGCTCGCCGAAGCCGCAGACCATGGCGGCGACCTGCGTGTCGAACAGCGGCTGCGGGATCACGCCGCCTTCTGTGTAGAAGATCTCGATGTCCTGCCGGCCGGCGTGCAGCACCTTCACCGTGCCCGGGTGGGCAAGCAGCTCGTAGAACGGCGCGAGCGAGAGCCCCTCGGCGAGCGGATCGACCAGGACCGCCTCGCCCTCGCCCGGCAGCGCCATCTGCACGAGGCAGAGCTTCGCCCAGTAGGTCCGTTCGCGCAGGAACTCGGTGTCGAGCGTGACGTAGGGCGCGGCCCTGGCCGCCTCGCAGAAGGCGGCGAGGCTCTCGGTATCGGTGATGGTGCGCATCGGCTGCCTGTATCGGTGTTGCGATCCCTCTTAGGCAATGGCCGCGGCCTTGGAAAGGCCGCCGCCTTCCGCGCGGCGGCCTCAGGGCAGAAGCAGCGGGGCCCGCTCGCCCGCGACGAAGCGGCGCAGCACGGCCGGATAGAGACGGTGCTCCATCTCCAGCACCCGGGCGGCCAGCGTCGGGGGCGTGTCGCCGGGGCGCACCGGCACCCGCCCCTGCCCGAGGACCGGGCCGGAATCGAGCTCGGGCGTGACGAGATGCACCGTGCAGCCGGCCTCCGCATCGCCCGCGGCCAGGGCGCGTTCGTGCGTGTGCAGGCCGGGATACTTCGGCAGCAGCGAAGGGTGGATGTTCAGCATCCGTCCCTGCCAGCGCCGCACGAACCCCGCCGTCAGGATGCGCATGAACCCGGCGAGGCAGAGGATGTCGGGCGCGGCAGGCGCCAGCGCCGCCGCCAGCGCCGACTCGAAGGCCTCGCGCGTCGGGAAGGCGCGGTGATCGACGCAGGCCGTCGGCACGCCGAGCGCCGCGGCGCGCACCAGCCCGCCCGCGGCGGGGACGTTCGAGACAACGAGCACCGGGTCGGCGTGCCCGCCCGCCTGCATGTCGCGGACGAGCGCCTCCATGTTCGACCCGCCGCCCGAGATCAGGATCGCGACGCGCCTCACGCCAGCGTGCCGAGGTAGCCGACGCCCCTGCCCTCGGCCACGCGGCCGAGCGCGATCACCCGCTCGCCCGCCTCGGCGAGCCGCCGCGCCAGCGCCTCCGCGCGGTCGGGCGCGACGACCAGCACCATGCCGACGCCGCAGTTGAAGGTCCGCAGCATCTCGGCCTCGGCGATGCCGCCGGCCTCGCGCAGCCAGCGGAACACCGGCGGCAGCGACCAGGCGCCGAGGTCGATCACCGCGCCGAGCCCCTCGGGCAGCACCCGCGGCAGGTTCTCGGTGAGCCCGCCGCCGGTGATGTGCGCCGCGGCGTTGAGGCCGCCCGCGCGCAGCGCGTCGAGCACGGGGGCGACGTAGAGCCGCGTCGGCGTCAGCAGCGCCGCGCCGAGCGTGGGCCCGGGCGTCTCCTCGCCCCCCGGCCGGCGCCGTCCGAACGGCGCGGGCGCGTCCCAGGCGAGGCCCGCGCGCTCGACGATCCGGCGCACCAGCGAATAGCCGTTGGAATGCACCCCGTCCGAGCCGAGGCCGATCAGGATGTCGCCCTCGGCCACGTCGCGGGGCAGCGCCTGCCCGCGCTCCATCGCGCCGACCGCGAAGCCCGCCAGGTCGAAGTCGCCGCCGTGATACATCCCCGGCATCTCGGCCGTCTCGCCGCCGATCAGCGCGCAGCCCGCCGCGCGGCAGGCGGCGGCGATCCCCTCGATCACCCGGGCGGCCTGGGCGACGTCGAGACGGCCGGTCGCGAAGTAGTCGAGGAAGAACAGCGGCTCGGCCCCCTGGCAGACCAGATCGTTGACGCACATCGCCACCAGATCGGTGCCGATGCCGTCGAGCTCGCCGGTTTCGATCGCGATCCTGAGCTTGGTGCCGACCCCATCGGTCGCCGCAACCAGGATCGGGTCGGCGTAGCCCGCCGCCTTCAGGTCGAACAGCGCGCCGAAGCCGCCCAGCCCCGCCATCGTGCCGGGCCGGTCCGTCGCGGCGGCGGCGGGCCTGATGCGCTCGACCAGGGCATTGCCCGCCTCGATATCGACACCGGCCGCGGCGTAGCTCAGCCCTTCCCTCGCCTGTTCCGTCATCGCTTCCCCCGCTTGCGGTCCCGCACCGCGCCTCTAGCAGCCCCGGCGCCCAGCGTCCACAGCCCGGCGTCCGCCCCGGCCGGGGGCGGGGCTTGACCGGCCCGCCCCCCGCGCCTAGGCAGGTCGCGGCCGGGCCCGTAGCTCAACGGTCAGAGCAGAGCGCTCATAACGCTTAGGTTGGGGGTTCGAGTCCCTCCGGGCCTACCATGTCCCCCGATCACGGCCCGAGCACGAGCTCCGCCCTGAGCCCGCCGAGGTCGGCGCTCTCGCCCAGGGTCAGCCGCCCGCCGTGGCTGCGGGCGACCTCCGAGGCGATGGCCAGGCCGAGGCCGGCGCCGCCGCCGGAATCGAGGTTGCGCGCCGGGTCGAGCCGGGTGAAGGGCGTCAGCGCCTCCTCCCGGCGCTCGGGCGGGATGCCCGGCCCGTCGTCCTCCACCGCGAAGCGCGCGCCGCCCGGCCCGCCGGCCACGGTCAGCCGCACCCGCGACCCGTGGCGCAGGGCGTTCTGCACCAGGTTCTCCAGCGCGCGCTCCACCGCGCGCAGCCTGAGCCCGGCCGGGGCCTCGGCGCCTTCGGCCAGGACCAGCTCGACCCTGCGCCCGAGCCGCGCCGCATTCTCCGCCACGCGCCGCGCGAGATCGGCGGGCACCGCCGGTTCCACCGCGCCGGTCCACTCGCCGCGCGCATGGTCCAGGAAGGCATCCACCATCTGCTCCATCTCGGCCACGTCGCGGGCCATCGCGCGCACGTCCTCGTCCTCCGGCATCAGCGAAAGCCCCAGGCGCAGCCGGGTCAGCGGCGTGCGCAGGTCGTGGCTGACACCCGAAAGCAGCAGCGTGCGCTGCGCCTTCGCCTCCTCCAGCCGCGCGCGCATCTCGAGGAAGGCCCGCCCCGCGGCCCGCACCTCGGTCGCCCCGCGCGGCCGGTAGGGCACGATCCGGCCGCGCCCGTAGGCCTCGGCCGCCTCGGCCAGCCGGGTGATCGGGCGGAGCTGGTTGCGCAGGAAGACGAAGGCGACGGCCGTCAGCAGGATGCCCGCCAGGACCATGATCACCAGAAGCTGGTGCGGGTTCGAGGCCGACACGCGCGAGCGGCGGAACTCCACCTCCACCGGCCCCTGCGCCGTCTGCGCGGCAAGCCGCACCAGGCCGGTGTCCGAGGCGAGGTCGATCGCGCCGACCGCGGGCAGAACCTCGCGCAGGGTGCGCACCACGCTGCGCCCGGTCAGGTCGTAGAACAGCCGCCCGTCCGCGACCTCGCCCGCCGGCAACCGCACCGCGAAGCCGAGCGCGCCGCCGACCTCGCGCGCCAGACGCGCCGCGGCCTCCCGGTCGGGCGCCCGGCCCACCGCGTCGAGCACGTAGCCGAGCGGGATCGCCACCGAACGGGTCATCTGCTCGGTCACCCGGTCGAAGTGGCGCTGCAGGAAGACCACCGAGACCACGAGCTGCACCGCCACCACCGGCACCAGCAGGATCAGCACCGCCCGCCCGTAGAGGCCGCGCGGCAGGAAGCGTTTGAGCCAGCGGAAGACCATGCGCTAAGGCTAGCGGCGCGGCAGGGGGGACGGAAGGGCCATGATCGGAGAGCGCCGGCCGGGGGTCGCCGAGGAGGTCGGAAGCGGGTCGCTGCGGGTCCGCCGGGTGCTCGCGCCCAACCCCTCGGCGCTGACCGAGCGCGGCACCAACAGCTACATCCTCGGCGCGGGCGCGGTCGCCGTGATCGACCCCGGCCCGGACGACCCGCGCCACCTTGCCGCGCTGCTGGCCGCGCTCGCCCCCGGCGAGCGGGTCGCGGCGATCGTCGTCACCCACGCCCACCGCGACCATTCGGGCCTGGCACCCGCCCTGGCCGCGGCCACCGGCGCGCCGGTCCATGCCGCCGGCCGCGCCGCCGAGGGCCGCCGCCCGGAGATGGAGGCGCTCGCCGCGAGCGGGCTCGCCGGCGGCGGCGAGGGGCTCGACCACGGCTTCGCCCCCGACCTGCGGCTGGGCGACGGCGCGGTGCTCGAAGGCGACGGCTGGCGGCTCGAGGCGGTGGCGACGCCGGGCCACCTGCCCACGCATCTGTGCCTCGACGCGGGCGAGGTCCTGTTCTCGGGCGACCACGTGATGGGCTGGGCGACCACCGTCGTCTCGCCGCCCGACGGCGACATGGGCGCCTACATGGCCTCGCTCGACCGGCTGCGCGGCCGCCGCGCCGCGCGCTTCCTGCCCGGCCACGGCCCCGAGATCGCCGACCCGGCCGCGCGGCTCGCGTGGCTTGCCGCCCACCGCCGCGCCCGCGAGGCGGCGATCCTCGCCGCCCTCGGCCCCCGGCCGCTCACCGCCGGCGAGATCGCCGCGCGGGTCTATACCGACATCGACCCCGCGCTGCTGCCCGCGGCCGAGCGCAACGTGCTCGCCCATCTGATCGACCTCGCCGGCCGCGGCCTCGCCGCGACGCCCGACCCGCCCGGGATCGCCGCGCGCTACCGCCGCGCCTGACCCGGCGCCACGGAACTCTGCCGCGCAAGCGGCTCGGAAGGCTCGGCAATCCCCCGCGCGGCCGGAACCGCGCGGCAGGCGCGCGATACCCTCTGGACGCCCCCCGACCGAGTTGCTATAGCCCCCCCGGTGTTCCGGCGTAGCTCAGCGGTAGAGCAGTTGACTGTTAATCAATTGGTCGCAGGTTCGATCCCTGCCGCCGGAGCCACCCTCCCCTGACCACCGCGCCCCGCCCCTGACCACCGCGCCCCGCCCGGTGCCCCGCGCCGGCTCAGCGCGCCCGCGCGCGCAGCCGCAGAGGCGCGGGCACCGCGTCGATCGCCGGCGTCGCGTGACCGGTCAGCCGGCCGAGTTCCTGCACCGCGCCCACCAGCGCGTCGATCTCCATCGGGCGGCCGGCCTCGAGGTCCTGCAGCATCGAGGTGCGGTGCGCGCCCACCGCCGCGGCGCCCGCGATGCGGCGATCCACGTCGATCGGGAACACGATCCCCAGCGCCTCGGCGATCGCCTGCGCCTCGAGCATCATCGCCCGGGCCAGGGCGCGGGTGCCGGGATCGGCGCAGATCGCCTCCAGCGTGGCCAGCGTCAGGGCCGAGATCGGGTTGAACGACAGGTTGCCCCAGAGCTTGACCCAGATCTCGTCGCGCAGCCGCGGCCGGACCGGCGCGCGCAGCCCCGCCCTCTGCATCACCGCCGAGAGCGCCTCGGCGCGGGCCGAGCGCGACCCGTCCGGCTCGCCCAGCGAGACGCGGTTGCCCTCGACATGCCGGACGACCCCAGGCCCGTCGAGCTCGGCGGCGGGGTAGACCACGCAGCCGAGCACGCGCTCCGGCCCGATCCCGTCCCAGATGACGCCGCCGGGATCGACGCTGGCAAGCCGCGTGCCCTCCCAGGGGCCGCCGTGGCGGTGGAAATACCACCAGGGCAGGCCGTTCACCGCCCAGACGACCGTCGTCTGCGGCCCGAGCAGCGCCTGCATCGGCCCCACCGCCGCGGCGGCCGAATGCGCCTTGAGCGCCACGATCACGCAGTCCTGCGGCCCGAGCTCGGCCGGCTCGCCGGTGGCGCGCACCGGCAGCGTCGTGCGCGCCCCACCCTCGATCAGCGTGAGCCCCGAGGCGCGCATCGCCGCAAGGTGCGGCCCGCGCGCGATCAGCGAGACCTCGGCCCCCGCCTGCGCCAGCCGCGCGCCGAGGAAGCCGCCGATCGCGCCCGCGCCGTAGATCGCGATCCGCATCGCGCCCTCTCCCTCAGCCCTGCGCGCCGCCGAGGCCGAGCTTCGCCGCCAGCCCGATCCGCTGCAGCTTGCCGGTGGCGCCCTTCGGTATCTCGGGCAGGATCACCACGTGGCGCGGCACCTTGAAGGCGGCGAGCCGCCCGGCCGCGAAGGCGCGGATCGCCGCGGCGTCCGCCGCCTGCCCCTCGCGCAGCACGATCGCCGCGCCCACCTCCTCGCCGAGCTTCGGGTGCGGCACCGCGAAGGTGACCGCCTGCGCCACGGCCGGGTGCTCCATGAGCACGCCGTCCACCTCCAGCGGGCTGACCTTCTCGCCGCCGCGGTTGATGATCTCCTTCAGCCGCCCGGTCAGCGTCAGGTAGCCCTCGGCGTCGAACGCGCCCTGATCGCCGGTGCGGAACCAGCGCCGCCCGTCGGCCTCGAAGAAGCTGCGCGCATTGGCCTCGGGGTTGCCCTCGTAGCCCGGCGTCACGTTCGGCCCCGAGATCACCACCTCGCCCAGCCCGACCGTCAGCCGGTTCTCCGTCTCGTGCGCGATGGCCACCTCCGGCCCGGCGGGGAGGCCGACGCTGCCGGGCTTCTGCGCCCGGGGCGGCAACGGGTTCGAGGTCATCTGGTGCGCCGCCTCGGTCATGCCGTAGGCCTCGATCACCGGGGCGCCGAAGGTCTCGGCCAGCGCGCGCATCACCGGCGCGGGCAGCGAGGCCGAGGACGAGCGCAGGAAGCGCAGCGGCACCCGGCGGATCACCTCGGCGTTGCGGGGCGCGCGGGCGAGGATCGCCTGGTGCATGGTCGGCACGGCGGTGTACCAGGTCGGCCGGACCTCCTCCATCCAGCCGAAGAACCGCATCGCGTCGAAGCCCGGCGCACATGAGACCGAGGCGCCCGCGGCGAGCGAGGCCGCGACCGCGGCCACCAGCCCGTGGATGTGGAAGAGCGGCATGACGTTCAGGCAGCGGTCGGCCGGCGTGAGCGCGAGCGAGGCGGCGATGTGGCGCGCCGAGGCGGCGAGGTTCGCCTGCAGCAGCGGCACGATCTTCGGCCGCGAGGTGGTGCCCGAGGTGTGCAGGATCAGCGCCGTGTCCTCCGGCCCCGGCGCCTCCCCCCCGGCGGCGCGCGCCGGCCCGCCCCCGGCCTCCGGCGCCAGCGCGAAGCCGCCCGCCGGCCCCCCGGCCAGGGCCTGCAGACGCAGGATCGCGATGCCCCGCGCCCGCGCGGCCTCGGCCGCCGGCCCCTCGTCACCTTCCGGCAGCAGGACCGCCCGCGCGCCGAGGTCGCCGAGGTAGAAGTCGAACTCCTCGCGCCGGTAGGCGGGGTTGAGCGGGGCGGTGACCGCGGCCTGGGCCACCGTCAGGAAGGCCGCCGCCATCTCCGGCCCGTTCGGCAGCACGATCGCCACGCGGTCGCCCCGGCCGATGCCGGCCGCCCGAAGCGCGCCGGCGACCTCGCGGCCGAGCGCGCGCAGCGCCCCGAAGCTCAACCACGCCCGCCCCGGCGCGCCGAGCGCGGGGGCCTCTGCCGGATGCGGGGCCAGCAGGCCGGCGAGCGTCTCGGACATCGCGTCTCCCTCCTTCCCCGCCGGGGCGAACCGGCGCTCAGACCACGCTCACCCGCAGCGTGCCGATGCCCTCGATCTCGGCCTCCATCACGTCGCCCGCGACCACGGCGCCCACGCCCGCGGGCGTGCCCGTCAGGATCACATCGCCGGGGCCGAGCGTGACCAGCGCCGAAAGATGGGCGATGATCTCGGGCACCTTCCAGATCATCTGGGCAAGGTCGCCCTCCTGGCGCAAGGCGCCGTTGACCTTGAGCGCGATGCGCCCCGCCGAGGGATGGCCGCAGCGCGCGGCGGGAACCAGCGGGCCGACCGGGGCCGAGCGCTCGAAGGCCTTGCCGATCTCCCAGGGCCGGCCCAGCCGCTTGGCCTCGGCCTGGAGGTCGCGGCGCGTCATGTCGAGGCCGACGCCGTAGCCCCAGACGCAGCCGAGCGCCTCGTCCGCGCAGATGTCGCGCCCGCCCCGGCCCAGGGCAACCACCAGCTCCACCTCGTGCTGCACGTCCGACGAGCCGGGCGGATAGGGGAAGCTGCCCGAGGCATCGAGGTTGTCGGGGTTCTTCTGGAAGAAGAAGGGCGGCTCGCGGTCGGGGTCGTGGCCCATCTCGACGGCATGGGCGGCGTAGTTGCGCCCGATGCCGTAGACGCGGCGCACCGGGAAGCGGCCGCCGCCCGCGACCGGCACCCAGACCGGCGCGGCGGGGGGAATCACGTAGCCCGACATGCCGCGCTCCCTTTCCTGCCCGGTTGCGTTGATGGCGCCGCGCGCCGACCGATGCAATGCCCCCCGCGCCCTGCCCGTCGCCGTGCCGCCCGTCGCCATGCCGCCCGCCACCGGGCGCGGCTCACTCGGCGGCCAGCCGGTCGCGCTCGGCGAACATCCGGCGCAGACCCGCCCGGTGCGCCTGCGCCGCGCGGATGATCGCGGGGGCGTTGAACACCTCGGGCGTGCCGAGCTGCGCCGCCAGCCAGGGCGTCCGCGTCAGCCGCAGCCCCGAGAGCGCCGAGAGCGGCACCGCCAGCGCCAGCGGGACGGCGACCGGCAGCAGCCAGGGCGAGACCAGGCCCGCCGCGATCCCGAGCAGCAGCGCCGCGCCCGAGACCGTCTCGAGCGCGTGGAACTTCAGGAGCGTGCCGGGGCCGTAGCTGCCGCCGCGGCGCGGCTGGGGCACCCACTGCTCGCGGATGCCGAGCGCGGTGCGCAGCACCGCCACCGTCTGCTGCACCATCAGGATCGGCGCGTAGAGCACCGAAAGCACCACCTCGGCGGCGAACGACAGCGCGAACTGCGCCGGACCGCCCAGATCGGCAATGCGGATCCCCGCCCGCCGCATCGCCAGCGCCCCCATGAACTTCGGCGCGAGCAGCATCGCATACATGAAGACGAGGATCGTCACGCTGTCGACATGGCTCATCTCCGGCCAGGTGACCTGCGGGTTCACGCCCGAGAAGTAGCGGATCACGTTGCGCTCCTCGCCCATCCCGATCAGCGCCCAGGCGGTGAGCAGGCAGAACCAGGCCGGCGAGAGCAGGTAGCTCATCGCCCCGTTGAACAGGTGGAACCGCGTCACCGGGTGGAAGCCCTTCGAGGCGAGGATGTTGAGGTGCTGGAGATTGCCCTGGCACCAGCGCCGGTCGCGCCGGGCATAGTCGACGAGCGTCGCCGGAACCTCCTCGTAGCTGCCGCCGATCCGGGGCAGGAAGCGCACGCCCCATCCCGCCCGGCGCAGCAGCCCCGCCTCGACGAAGTCGTGGCTCAGGATCAGCGCGCCCCTGGCCCGCAGCGTGTCGAGCCGCGGCAGCCCCGCGCAGGCGGCGAAGGCGGCGGTGCGGATGATGGCGTTGTGGCCCCAGTAGTTGCCCTCGCGGTCAGACCAGGTGGCCAGCCCCTCGGCCAGCGCCGCGCCGTAGATCGTCGAGGCGAACTGCTGCACCCGGCCGAACAGCGTCTCGGCGCCGAACAGCCGCGGGAACGACTGGATCAGCCCCGCCGAGGGGTCGGCGGCGAGCTCGTCCGTCAGCGCCACGATCGCCTCGCCCGACATCAGGCTGTCGGCGTCGAGCACCAGCATCGCCTCGTGGCCGCCGCCCCAGCGTTCCACCCAGTCGGCAAGGTTGCCGACCTTCTTGTCGGTGTTGACCGGCCGCCGCCGGTAGTAGACCGGAACCGCGGCCGGGCCGCGCGCGCGCAGCGTGGCCGCCGCCTGCAGCTCCTGCTCGGCGATCGCCGGGTCGCGGGTGTCCGACAGGATGAACAGCGCGTAGCGGTGCGGGTGCGGCAGCGACTCGAGCTCCTCGATCATGGCGAGCGCGTTGCCGAACACGTCCGAGGGATCCTCGTTGTGGATCGGCACCAGAAGCGCCACGTCGAGCGGCCGCGCCGCGCCGCGGGGGGTGCGTTCGCGCGGCCCGGCCATCAGGCTCACGATCCCCACCGTCACCGTGCTGACCGACAGCGCGATCCAGAAGAAGGTGAAGGCGATCAGCCCGATCAGCACGGCCTCGAGCCAGCGCAGCCCGCCGATGGCGAACCAGTCGGTGAAGGCCGCGACGAGCAGGAAGGTCGTGCCGACCGCCGGCAGGAAGGTGGCAAGCCGCCAGCCGGTCACGCCCTCGCCGGGGCGGACGCCCGGTGCGGCGCGGTCGCGGTAGGGCCGCCGGAAGTCCTGGATGGGGCGCTGCAGCGGCCGCTCCGGCGGCATCATCGGCTCGGCGGCAATGCGGGCGATCGCGGTCATGCCGTCCACCGGTAGAGCCAGACCTCGGTCAGCGGCGCGCCGTCCTTCAGCACCTCGGCGCGCAGCTCGGCCGCCGTGGCCTCGCCGGGGTCGAACTTGAAGGCCAGCCGCCAGCCGCCGGTGCCGGGGTTCTGCTGGAGGATGGCGCCGCTCACCGTGCCGCGGTCGGCCAGCACCCGCAGGCCGACCCCCTCGCCCGCCGCATCGAGCCCCGGATGCGCCTCGAAGTCGATGGCGACGACCGTGTAGGGCCGCGACTTGTCGTAGCCCTTGCCGATCCGCGTCTTGAGCACCCGCGCCACGTCGCGCGGCCGCGGCGGCTCCTCCCCCCAGCGCATCGTGTAGCTGAAGGCGTGCCCCTGCCCCGGCGCCAGCGGCTTCGCCGGGCGCCAGTAGGCGACGATGTTGTCGTAGATCTCCTTGTCGGCGGGAATCTCGACCAGCGTCACCGCGCCCTCGCCCCAGTCCTCGCCCGGCACGATCCACAGCGAGGGCCGCTCGTGGTAATGCGCCTCGAGGTCGCCGTAGTCCTCGACCCCGCGGGCGCGCTGCATCAGCCCGAAGCCGCGCGGCCCGGCATCGACGAAGCTCGAGACCTGGAGCTCGCGCGGGTTGGCGAGCGGCCGCCACAGCAGCTCGCCCGCCCCGTTCCAGATCATCAGCCCCTCGCTGTCATGCACCGCCGAGCGGAAGTCGTCGAAGCGCGCCCGGTTGGTCTCGTCGAACAGGAACATCGAGGTCAGCGGCGCGAGGCCGACGTGGGAAAGCTCGCGGCGGGGAAAGACCGTCGCCTCGACCGCAACCTCGGTCACCGGGCCGGGCGCCACGAGGAAGCTGTAGGCCCCGGTGACCGAGGGTCCGTCGAGCAGCGCGTGGAGCCGGATCGTGCGGTCCTCCGGCGCCGGCCGCTCCAGCCAGAACCGGGTGAAGGCGGGGAACTCCTCGCCCTGCGGCTCGCCGGTGTCGAGCGCAAGCCCCCGCGCCGAGAGGCCGTAGGTCTGCCCGGTGCCGATCGCCCGGAAGTAGCTCGCGCCCTGGAACACCATGAATTCGGTGAAGATGCCGGGTGTCTCGAGCTCGGCGCGCAGCCGCAGGCCGGAATAGCCCATCGTGGCGTCCACCGGCAGGTCGGGGAACTGGTCGGTGCGGTCGAACAGGTCGATGTCGAAGGGCACCGGCCGGGCGATTCCACCCTCCACCACGCTGATGACGACCGGCCGCGGGAAGTAGAGGCCGGGGTGGAAGAAGTCCACCTTGAAGGGCTCGGGTCCACCGGTCCAGAGCCCGCGCTCGGGGTTGAACCAGATCGCCCGGTACTGGTCGTAGGTCAGCGCGCGCCAGCCCTCCGGCACCTCTGGCACGGGCTCGTGCGGGCGGGCGGCGAGGCGGCGCGCCTCCGCCTCGAGCCAGGCGCGCGAGAAGGGCGTGCCCGCGCCCGCGGGCGCGGCGCGCTGGGCGGCGTGGAGGCGGCCGGCAAGGCCGGAGGCGGCGAGAAGCGCGAGGAGCGCGCGGCGGGAGAGCATCATGCGGTTTCCACCTTCCCGCGCCACGGCTGCGCCTTGATCCGGGCGACCACCCAGGCCACCGCGACCAGGGCCGCGACGCTCAGGACGTTGCAGGCGACAAGGGTCAGCGGACTGACCCCGAGGACGTCGAAGCCGAAGCCCAGGAGCCGGGCGAAGGCCATCGAGAACACGAAGACGGCAAGCGACTGGCGCCCGACCAGCGTCACCGCGCGCACGCCGAGGCGCGCGGCCTCCGCGGCGGGCCCCGGCCCGGCGGGGGTCAGCCGCCGGCCCTGCGGCCCGGCGATCGCCCAGGCCAGGTAGGCCAGCGCCAGGAAATGGACATAGCGCAGGATGCCGAGGTCGGTCTTGTCGAACCAGGCGCGATTGGCCTCGCGCCAGACCGCGGCCCAGTCGAGGCCGAGGTCGCGCACGCCGATGCCCGAGAGCAGGACGCTGCCCAGCACCATCCCGGCGGCTGCCGCCACCAGCGCCGGCGCGACCGGGGGCGCGGGGATCCAGCCCCGCGCGAAGGCGAAGCCGGTGAGGAACAGAAGCTGCCAGCCGAAGGGGTTGAAGTACCATTCCCGGTCGGACCAGGGCTCGGCCGGCAGGCTCCAGGCGAGCTGCCCGGCCTCGAGCCAGGTCCAGAACGCCCCCTGGGCCATCAGCCAGACCGCGACGGCGGCCGCGCCCGCCAGCCAGGGGCTGACCCGCCCGAGCGCCACCGCCGCCGGAATCATGGCGAGCAGCACGAGATACATCGGCAGGATGTCGAAGTAGTTCGGCACGTAGGTCAGCGTGAACAGGCCGATCAGCTGCGGCCCCGGCTCGGCGAAGAACTTCCAGAGGTTCAGCGAGCCGATGTAGGCCCGGTCATGCCCGCCGAAGTGGTCGATCGCCGCCAGCATCGCCGCCGTGGCGAAGAACAGCCCCAGATGCGCCCAGTAGATCTGCCAGATGCGGTGCCCGGTGCGCAGCGTCCCGAGCGCCCAGCCCGCCCGGTCGAAGGTGCGTCCGTAGGCCAGCGCCGAGGCCATGCCCGAGCAGAACACGAACACCTCCGTGGCGTCCGAGAAGCCCCACTGCGCCGGCATCCAGGCGGCGAGCGCGTTCCCCGGCGTGTGCACGACAAGGATCAGGAACAGCGCGAGGCCGCGGAAGAAGTCGAGCCGGGGATCGCGCGCGAGGGCCCCCGGCCCGGCCGCGGATGCTGCAACTGCGGCATCGGCCGACGCAAACGGCGCGCGCCCTCGGTCCGGCCGCAGCGTCGTCACCGAAGCCATTGTCATTCAAGGAAACCCTTCCGACTCATCTGGATGCGACTCGCGCATATTCCGCGCTCCCCGGCGCCGCGCAAGTGCCGCTCACGGCGCCGCGAGCGATGGTTTCATGCCGCGGTGCGGCACGCACCGGGCGCCGCCGGGCCACCCCCTGTCCCGGTTCCCGCCGCCGCCGGCCCGACCGGCTGCCCGCCGCCGCGCGGCCGGGCCTTGCGGGGCGCCGCGAGGGCCGCCGCGCACCCCTCGCGGAGCCTGCGTCGGGAGAGACCGCGCGCCGATGCCCGCCGGTTCCCCGGCGGCGATGCGGGGCGCGGGCGCGCGGGGCCAGCCGCTGCCGATGCATCGGCGGAACGCCGCCGCCCGCCCGTCCTTCGGGCGGGCTGCCGCGAAACCGGGCAGGCGTGAAACCGGATGCGGGCGCCCCGGGCTCAGCCGGGCTGGCAGTAGCTCTGCTCGCGGGTCCAGCGCGCGATGTCGTCGCGCTTCTCCGAGGAGCGGAACGGCGCCCAGTCGCGCCCCACGCCCCGGTTGCCGCCGCCGGCGACCAGCCGGTCGCGCCCGACCTGCGCCGCGGCGATGCGCACCGCGCAGGAGAGGTTGGCGGCCCCGTCCTTCAGCTCGGCCGCCGTGTCGGCGGCGCAGCCGTAGCGGTCGGCGGTCTGCGGCGAGATCTGCAGCAGCCCGATCCAGCGTCCGCCGCCCCCCGCGGCGGCCGGGTTCCAGGTGCTCTCGTGCTTGGCCAGCGCCGAGAACAGGCCCGCCCAGAAGGCGGCGCGTTCCTCGGCGCCGTTCTCGGCATAGCCGGGGCAGAAGGTCTCGATGTCGGCGGGCAGCGTGCTCAGCAGCACGGCGCCCTCGCCTTCCAGCGCGCGCAGCGTCGCGGCGGTCCAGGCCGGCGCCTGGGGGTGGAAGTCCCAGCGCATGGCGGGGGTGTCGTCCACGGCGGCCGAGGGTGCCTCGGGCGCGCAGGCCGACAGCGCGATGGCCGCGGCGGCAAGGCTCGAACGGAAGAGGTGGGACATGTCTCTCAGACAGTGGCACCGGCCCTTCCCGACCGGCGCGCGGAACATGTCGCCACCGCGTCCGCGCCGCAATGCCCCCGCCGCGGCATCGGCGGAAGCCTGCCAGCCGGCGCGCCCGGGGCTTGAGCGGCGCCGCCGGCGCGGGACAATCACAGGCTGGACAATTTGAAGCCATATTTCCCCGTCATTCAAACGACATAACAGGCAGGACTGAGCGGGAATCGGCGATGGAGAACGGCAGCGGCACGAAGGGCCCCGCACCCGGCAGCGGCAGGCGGGGCGGTCTGGCGGCGCTGCCGCGCCGCGTGATCCGCATGCTCGGCCGGCTTCCGGTGCTGGGGCGCGCCATCGGCCTCTCGGCGGCCGAGGTCAGCGATGCCGCCGAGCTCGAAAGCCGCATCGTCGTGCCGGTCTACCACACCTGGCCCGAACGCTCGGAATGGAACGAGATCGAGCGCGGCTTCACGACGCTGGCCGAGGAAGGGCTCTGGATGTCGGTGCTCGACCGCCTGCGCGGGGTGGACCAGTCGCGCCAGCGCTTTGCCTCGGGCCGGCGCTATGCCGACTGCGCGCTTTCCGGCGCGCTGCGCAATGTCACCCGCCACCTCGGCCGGATCCCCGACGTCGCCCGGGCGATGGCCGCACTCGGCCCGATCCAGTCGCTGCACGCGACCGACCGGCGCGACTACATGCCCGCCGTGCTCGTCGCCCGCGCGCTGATCGAGATCGGCTGGGCGATGCGCGGGCCGATGCCCCCCGGCCAGGTCCCGCCCGAGGCGGCGCGGGCCGCGGCGGGCTACTTCGCCCGCGCCGAGGAGATCATCGGCGGCTTCGACCCGATCGAGGAGAACTCCCCCGCCGTGGCCGAGACGCGCTACCGCCTCGTGCCGGGGATCGCGGGCGGGGAGGAGCACCTGCGCGACTGGTACGAGGACTGGGCCGACCTCGACCCCTCGAACCCCGAGATGCTGGCGCTGCACAGCCGGTTCCTCGGCCCCGCCTGGTACGGCAGCCTCGACGAGATCGAGGCCGAGGCGCGCCGCGCCGTCGCCCGCGCCGCCGACGATCTCGGCGAGGGCGCCTATGCGCATTTCTGGCGCCACCCGCTCGAGAGCGAGCCCGAGGCGCTGGCGCGGGTCGATGCCGAGCTGTTCCTGCGCGGCGTGCGCGCTGCCCTCGCCCGGAGCCAGAGCCAGGCGCTCGCCAACGAGTTCGCCGCGCTGCTGTTCCGCCTCTCGCTGCCGCGCTCCACCGAACAGCGCGAGGAGGTGCTGCGCAACGCGCCGGCGCGGGAGCTGTTCGCCCGGGGCTTTTCCGAGGTGCTGCGCGAGCACGTGCAGGAGCTGCACCCGCCCACCTGGGGGATGAGCGAGACCGCGGTGCGCCGCGTGGTGGCGGCCGAGTTCGACGCCGACTTCGCCGCCGGGGCGATCCTGCGCACCGGGCCGGCGGGGATCATGGCCGAGATGCCCGGCGATGAGGACGAGGCGGGCGGGGACGGGCAAGGCGGGGCCGCCTGAGGGCCGCGCGCCACGGGCCGGCGGCGGACAGGCTCGACAGTTGCGCCATGGGGCCGCCTGACGCCCGCGCCCCCGGCCCTTGCCCCGGCCCCGGCCTTTCCCTAGAACCGGCGCGTTCCGCACCCCGTTCCGCCCCGAGGCCGCCGATGCTCGACCACCTCGCCTACGAAGCCCCCAAGCCGAAGGTCATCGCCGGGGCCAGGCACGACTGGGAACTGGTGATCGGCATGGAGGTCCATGCCCAGGTGGCCAGCCAGGCCAAGCTCTTCTCGGGCGCCTCCACCGCCTTCGGCGCCGAACCCAACGCCAACGTCTCCTTCGTCGATGCCGCCATGCCGGGCATGCTGCCGGTGATCAACGAGTTCTGCGTCGAACAGGCGGTGCGCACCGGGCTGGGGCTGAAGGCGAAGATCAACCTCTTCTCGGCCTTCGACCGCAAGAACTACTTCTACCCCGACCTGCCGCAGGGCTACCAGATCAGCCAGCTCTACCACCCGATCGTCGGCGACGGCGAGGTGATCGTGGACATGGGGCCGGGGCTGGCGCGGCGGGTGCGGATCGAGCGCATCCACCTCGAGCAGGACGCCGGCAAGTCGATCCACGACATGGACCCGGCGCTTTCCTTCGTCGATCTCAACCGCACCGGCGTGGCGCTGATGGAGATCGTCAGCCGCCCCGACATCCGCAGCCCCGAGGAGGCGGCGGCCTACGTCGCCAAGCTCAGGCAGATCCTGCGCTACCTCGGCACCTGCGACGGCAACATGCAGAACGGCAACCTGCGCGCCGATGTCAACGTCAGCGTCTGCCGCCCCGGCGCCTACGAGCGCTACCTCGAGACCGGCGACCACCGCCACCTCGGCACGCGCTGCGAGATCAAGAACATGAACTCGATGCGCTTCATCCAGCAGGCGATCGAGTTCGAGGCCCGCCGCCAGATCGCCATCCTCGAGGAGGGCGGCGAGGTGGTGCAGGAGACGCGCCTCTACGACCCCGACCGGGGCGAGACGCGCTCGATGCGCTCCAAGGAGGAGGCGCACGACTACCGCTACTTCCCCGACCCCGACCTGCTGCCGCTCGAGCTGGATCAGGCCTGGGTCGATGCCATCGCCGCCGCGCTGCCCGAACTGCCCGACGCGCGCAAGGCGCGCTACGTCACCCAGTTCGGCATCACCGAATACGACGCGGGCGTGCTGACCGCCGAGGCCGAGAACGCCGCCTTCTTCGAGGAGGTGGCGCGCGGCCGCGACGGCAAGCAGGCGGCGAACTGGGTGATCAACGAGCTGTTCGGCCGGCTCAACCGGGAAGGCCACACGATCGCCGAAAGCCCGGTGTCGGCGGCGCAGCTCGGCGCCATCCTCGACCTGATCGCGGCGGGCACGATCTCGGGCAAGATCGCCAAGGAGCTGTTCGAGATCGTCTACACCGAGGGCGGCGACCCGGTGCGCATCGTCGAGGAGCGCGGCATGCGGCAGGTCACCGACGCCGGCGCGATCGAGGCGGCGGTGGATGCGGTGATCGCGGCCAACCCCGCGCAGGTCGAGAAGGCGAAGGCCAACCCCAAGCTCGCCGGCTGGTTCGTGGGTCAGGTGATGAAGGCCACCGAGGGCAAGGCCAACCCCGCGGCGGTCAACGCGCTCGTGACCCGCAAGCTCGGGCTGTGAGCCGCGGGCGCCGGCGCCCCGCGCGGGCGGGGGGCCGATATAGCCCGCCGTTATCAATCTTTGGTGTGTCGCCGGCGCCGCGCGCGGGCGGGCGTCGGGCCGCAACCGCCCGGGGACGCGCCGGGGCCGCGCGGGCGGGGGCCGGGGTGCGCGGGACGGGCGCCCGGGCCGGCGCTGCGCGGGACGGGTGGCCCCTACCCCGGCACGGCCGCCGCGGCCTCGGCGCGCTCGGCCAGCGCCTGCCGGAGGATGAGCTGCGACGAGCGCAGGAAGAGCGCGGCGAGCACGCCGGCCACCAGCAGGTCGGGCCAGGCCGAGCCGGTCAGGAACACCGCCGCCGCGGCCCCGATGACCGCGACGTTGCCGATCGCGTCGTTGCGGCTGCACAGCCAGACCGAGCGCACGTTGGCGTCGCCGTCGCGGTAGCGCATCAGGATCAGCACGCTGGCGAGGTTCGCCGCCAGCGCGAGGACGCCGACCGCCCCCATCACCGGGGCGAGCGGCACGCCGAGCACCAGCACCTGCCAGAGCGTGCTGCCCAGCACCCAGAGCCCCATGGCCGCGAGGCTCAGCCCCTTGAGCAGCGCCACCTTCGCCCGCAGCGCCAGCGGCCGGCCGATTGCCCAGAGGCTGATCGCGTAGGTCAGCGTGTCGCCCAGGAAGTCGAGCGCGTCGGCCTTGAGCGCCTGCGACCCGGCGAGCACCCCGGCCGAGGTCTCGACGAGGAACATCGCCGCATTGATCAGGATCACCGCGACGAGCGCCCGGCGATAGGCGGGCGAGAGCCCCTCGAACCGCGCCTGGCCTGCGCAACCGCACGACATCGTCCGCCCTCCGCCTCTGCCTCCGCCGACGGCGGGTTCCGTCGTTCGGCGACTCGGTCGCCGGCACCCGCCGGCGCCGTTCTACCACCGCCCGCCGGGGCCGGAACAGGGCGATGCGCCCTGCACCGGTGCACGGGGCGTGCACGCCCTGTGCACGGGTTGTGCACGCGGTCCGACCGGGCCGGGGCGCGGCTCCTGGCGCGGCGGCGACGGGGTGCGGCGCGGGTCGCCCCCTTCCCGGCCGCCGCCCCATCGGCTAAGCCTCGGCCCGGAACGGAGACCGACGGGATGCTCTACGACACGGCCGAGGCCTGGCGCGCCGCCCCCGAGAAGCGGGTGCTGCTGTTCGGCATGTCCGGCCTCGGCAAGACCCATGTCTCGCAGCTGCTGCGCGAGGCGGGAAGCTGGTTCCACTACTCGGTCGACTACCGCATCGGCACCCGCTACATGGGCGAATACATCGCCGACAATGCCAAGCGCGAGGCGATGAAGGTGCCCTTCCTGCGCGACCTGCTGATGTCGGATTCGATCTACATCGGCTCGAACATCACCTTCTCGAACCTCGCCCCGGTCTCGACCTACCTCGGCAAGCCCGGCGACCCCGCCCGCGGCGGCCTGCCGATCGCCGAGTACCGCCGCCGGCAGGAGCAGTTCCGCAAGGCCGAGATCGCCGCGCTGCTCGACACGCGCTACTTCATCGAACGCGCCCAGGCGCTCTACGGCTATCCGCACTTCGTCTGCGACACCGGCGGATCGATCTGCGAATGGGTGGACCCCGCCGACCCCGCCGACCCGATCCTGACCGCGCTTGCCGCGGACTGCCTGATGGTCTGGATCGAGGGCAGCGAGGCGCATACCGCCGAACTGGTGCGCCGCTTCGACCGCGCGCCGAAGCCGATGTCCTACCGCGCCGACTTCCTGACCGCCTGCTGGGAGGCCTATCTCGCCGAGACCGGCCTGGCCGAGGACCGGGTCGATCCCGACGCCTTCATCCGCTGGACCTATGCCCGCGCGCTCGCGCACCGCCAGCCGCTCTATGCGGCGATGGCGCGCAACTGGGGCCTGACCGTCGCCGCCGACGCGGTGGCGCGGGTGCGCTCGGAGGCGGATTTCGTCGAGCTCGTCGCCGGCGCCCTTGAGGCCCGCGCCGCGGCGGCCTAAGTCAGCGCCCTTCCGCCGGAGCCTGCCCCGATGCCGATCACCCTGCCCGAATCGCTGCCCGCCTTCGAGGTGCTCCGCAAGGAGGGCGTGATGGTCATGACGCCCGAGCGCGCCGCCCGGCAGGACATCCGGCCGCTGCGCATCGGGCTGCTGAACCTGATGCCGAAGAAGATCCAGACCGAGAACCAGTTCGCGCGCCTGATCGGCGCCACGCCGCTCCAGATCGACTTCCAGCTGATCCGGATGACCGAGCACCAGACCAAGAACACCGCCGCCGAGCACATGGCGGCCTTCTACCGCCCGTTCCAGGAGGTGAAGGGCGAGAAGTTCGACGGGCTCATCATCACCGGCGCGCCGATCGAGCACCTGCCCTTCGAGGAAGTGACCTACTGGGGCGAACTGCAGGAGGTGATGGACTGGACCCAGACCAACGTGCATTCCACCTTCGGCGTCTGCTGGGGCGGCATGGCGATGGCCTACCACTTCCACGGCGTGCAGAAGCACCTGCTGCCGGCCAAGGCCTTCGGCTGCTTCCGCCACCAGAACCTGGCGCCCGCCTCGCCCTACCTGCGCGGCTTCTCGGACGACTTCGTCATTCCGGTCAGCCGCTGGACCGAGGTGCGCCAGGGCGAGGTCGAGGCGGCGGGCCTGCGCATCCTGCTCGGCTCGGAGGAGGTCGGGCCCTGCCTGATCGAGGACGCCTGCCACCGGGCGCTCTACATCTTCAACCACTTCGAATACGACAGCGGCACGCTGAAGGAGGAATACGACCGCGACGTGGCGAACGGCACCCCGATCAACGTGCCGCGCAACTACTACCCCGACGACGACCCGACCCGGACGCCGCTGAACCGCTGGCGCAGCCATGCCCACCTGCTCTACGGCAACTGGATCAACGAGATCTACCAGTCCACCCCCTACGAGATCGACCGGATCGGCACGGCGGAGAGCTAGCCGCGCCGCCCGCGCCGCGGCCGCGCTGCCGGCGGCCGGACCATCCCCCGACCGGAGCCCTGCGATGCGCGCCGAACAGCGCTACCCGCCCACCGGAGAGCTGCTCGACATCGGCGGCACCGTGGTGCATGCCCATGTCGAGGGCGCGGGGCCGGCGGTGATCCTGATCCACGGGGCCTCGGGCAATGCGCGCGACTTCACCTTCGACCTCGTCGGCCGGCTGCGCGACCGCTACCGGGTGATCGCCTTCGACCGGCCCGGCCTCGGCCATACCGGGCGGCTGCCGGGCTGGGCGGAGAGCCCGGCCGGGCAGGCCGCGCTGCTCGAGGCCGCCGCCGCCGCGCTGGGGGTGGAGCGGGCGGTGATCGTGGGCCACAGCTACGGCGCGGCGGTGGCGCTCGCCTGGGCGCTCGACCTGCCGGCGCGGGCGGCGGCGGTCGTCTCGCTCGCCGGGGCGGCGCATCCCTGGGAGGGCGATCTCGGGCTGTGGTATCGGGTGACCGCCTCGCGGCTCGGCGGCGCGACCGTGGTGCCGCTGGTGGCGGCCTTCGCCCCCCAGAGCCTCGCCGAACGCAGCGTCGCGGCGATCTTCGCGCCGCAGCCGGTGCCGGCGGGCTACGTCGAGCACGTCGGCATCGACCTCACGCTGCGGCCGGAGACGCTGCGCGCCAATGCCGGGCAGGTGACCGCGCTCAAGCCCCATGTCCGGGCGATGGCCGCGCGGTATCCGGGGCTGGGGATCCCGATCGAGATCCTGCACGGCACCGCCGACGCGATCGTGCCGCTCGAGACGCATTCCCGGCCGCTGGCGCGGCTCGCCCCGAACGCGCGGCTCACGGTGCTGCCCGGCGTCGGCCACATGCCGCACCACGCCGACCCCGAGGCGGCGGTGGGCGCCATCGACCGCGCCGCCGGACGCGCCGGATTGCGCTGAGCCGGCCGTTCGCCATACTGGCCCGACCCTATCGGAAAGGCAGACGCATGGCTGCGAACGACGCCCCCGCCATCCCCTTCGTGGGCGAGATCACCCGGTATCTGGAGGAGGAGGCGCCGCCCGAGATCCGCAAGGCGATCAGGAAGGCCGGGAAGGACGACATCCTCTCGCCCGGCTATCCCTACCGCGAGGAGATCGGCCGCAAGGAGGCCGAGGCGCACATGGCGCGGCTCCAGATCGAGCTGGTGAAGATGTACTACGACCTGCGGGCGACCGGAAAGCGGCTCTGCGTGCTGTTCGAGGGCCGCGACGCGGCCGGCAAGGGCGGCACGATCGAGCGGGTGCGCGAGAACCTCAACCCGCGTTCGGCCTACATCGTCGCCCTGCCCAAGCCGACCGAGCGCGAGGCCACGCAGTGGTACTTCCAGCGCTATGTCGACTGGCTGCCCGCCGCCGGCGAGATCGCGCTCTTCGACCGCTCCTGGTACAACCGCGCGATGGTGGAGCATGTCTTCGGGTTCTGCACGCCCGCACAGCGCGAGCTCTTCTTCCGCCAGCTTCCCGACTTCGAGCGGATGCTGCTCGAGGAGGGGATCGTGCTCGTCAAGCTCTGGCTCTCGGTCGGCCGGGCCGAGCAGCTCCGGCGCTTCCTCGCGCGCGAGCGCGATCCGCTCAAGCAGTGGAAGCTTTCCTGGATCGACGTCGAGGGGCTGAGGAAGTGGGACGCCTATACCGAGGCGATCGCCGAGACCATGGCGCGGACGCATACCGGGCACGCGCCCTGGACGGTGATCCTCTCGGACGACAAGGCGCGGGCGCGGATCGCGGCGATCCAGACCGTGCTCGGCGCGGTGGACTACGCGGGGCGCGATGCGGACGCCATCGGCCCCATCGACCGGCGCATCTGCGGGGGCCCCGAGCTGCTGTGACGGGAAAGCGCGGCTATCATCACGGCGACCTGCGCCGGGCGCTGATCGAGGCCGCGCTGAGGCTGATCGAGGAGAAGGGCCCGCAGGGCTTCACGATCTCGGAGGCGGCGAAGGAGGCCGGGGTGACGCCGGCCGCGGTCTACCGCCACTTCTCGGGGCGGGAGGAGCTGATCGCCGAGATCGCCCGGCAGGGCTACGAGATCTTCGCCGACCTGATGGAACATGCCTATGCCGGGGGCCAGCCCTCGGCGCTGGCCGCCTTCGAGGCGACGGGGCGGGCCTACCTCGCCTTCGCGCGGCGCTTTCCGGGCCACTACGTGGCGATGTTCGAATCCGGCGTGAGCCCGAACGCGAACCCCGCCCTCGCGCTTGCGGCGGGGCGCGCCGCGCGGGTGCTCGAGACGGCGGCCGAGGCGCTTTTGGAGCATCTCCCGCCCGGCC
>JANZZL010000101.1 GCA_026419405.1 Paracoccaceae bacterium
GACCGGCCGCCGGGCCGCCGGGCCCCTCAGACCCGCGGGATCCCCTTGCCGCGCATCAGCCGCTTCTGCGCGGCGATGCGGAACGGCGCGTTCGGGGCGCCGAAGCCGCGGTAGCCGCCGCGCCGCTCGACGATCTCGAAGAACATGCCGCCCGCGAAGGGGCGGGAGTAGAGCTGGAGGAACTCGCCCTCCTCCTCGCGGTCGTAGAGGATCTGCGCGGCGCGCATCCGCTCCAGCATCTGCGGCGCGATGTCGAAGCGGCTGGCCACGTCGTCGTAGTAGTTGGCCGGGATCGGCAGCGGCTCGAAGCCCAGGGCGGCGAGCGCCTCGGCGGTGGCGAAGATGTCGCGGGCGGCCAGCGCGACATGCTGCACCGGGGCCCCGAAGCTCTCGGCAAGGAAGGCCCCGGCCAGCGTGCGGTGCGTCTCGGCGCCGTTCAGCGTGATGCGGAATGCGCCACCCTCCGCCGTCAGCGCCTGGCTGCGCACCAGCCCGTCGGGGTCGATCACGTCCACCATGGGCGCCTTCGCCATCGGGAAGAGCGTGGTGTAGAACAGCGACCAGCTCAGCATCTCGTCGTAGGTCATGGTCTGCGCCAGGTGATCGATGCCGAGGATCCCCGCCCCCTCCGGCCCCTCGGGCGTGGCGCCGAACTCCTGCGACCAGACCCCGGCATGGCCGGGGTCGAGGAAGTGCAGCACGCTTCCCCCGAGGCCGCGGATCGCCGGGATCTCCTGCTGGCCGGGGCCGAGGGGCTGGGCGAAGGTCTCGGCGCCGAGCGCGGTGGCGCGCGCCATCGTGTCGGCGGCCGAGGCGACCTCCAGCCCGATGTCGCAGACGGAGGTGCCGCGCAGGTTGAAGACGCTGCCGGCGAAGTCGCGCTCCTCCTCGTTCAGCACGATCCGTGCCCGCCCCTGCTGCCAGAGCGTCGCGCGCTTGGCCACGTGCCGCCCCGCCGGCGCGAAGCCCAGCGTGCCGAGCAGCGCGCCGAGCGCCTCGGCCTCGGCGCCGCGCGTGGCGAACTCGACGAAGGCGGTGCCGGCCACCGGCTGCCGGGCGGGCATCGGCGCGAGGTCCAGGCTGAGCGAGGGCTCGGCACGGCGCACGTCGTCGGCCAGGGCGACGAGCGCACGGTAGCCGTCGCGCGCGATGCCCCGGGGCGAGCCGCCGCGGAACTGGTCGTTGAAGACCTCGAGGCTGAGCGGCCCGGCATAGCCCGCCGCCAGGACCGCACGCAGGAAGCCGGCGACCGGCAGGTCGCCCTCGCCCGGCATGTTGCGGAAGTGGCGCGACAGGTAGAGCAGGTCCATCTCGATGCGCGGCGCGTCGGCGAGCTGGACGAAGAAGATCCGGTCGCCGGGAATGCGCCGGATCGTGTCGGGGTCGATGCGGCGGGCCAGCGTGTGGAAACTGTCGAGGATGAGGCCGACGGCCGGGTGGTCGGCCCGGCGCACGATCTCCCAGGCGTCGCGGTGGTCGTTGACGTGCCGGCCCCAGGCCAAGGCCTCGAAGCCCACGCGCAGGCCGCGCCGCGCCGCCCGCTCGCCCAGCTCGTGGAAATCCTCAGCCGCGCGGTCGATGCCGCCCAGCGCCTGCGGATGCACCGAGGAGCAGACGAGCATCAGCTCGGCCCCGAGCTCGCCCATCAGGTCGAACTTCCGCTCGGCCCGGTCGAAGGCCCTGGCGCGCAGCGGCCCGGGCAGGCCCTCGAAGTCGCGGAACGGCTGGAACAGGCTGATCGCAAGCCCGTGGTCGCGGATCAGCGCGCCCACCTCGCGCGGGCTGCCCTCGTCGGCGATGAAATCCTGCTCGAAGATCTCGATCCCGTCGAAGCCTGCCTGGGCGATCGCCTCGAGCTTCTCGCGCAGGGTGCCGGGAACCGAGACGGTGGCGATCGCGGTCCTCATGCCGCCTCCCCCTGCGCCAGGAGGTCGCGGCGCAGCGCCGCCTCGTCGAGCGGCCTGCCGGCGAACAGGTGCCAGGCGTGCACCCCCTGCCAGAAGAACAGCTCCCAGCCCGAGATGACCTCGAGCCCCTCGGCGGCGGCGTCCTTCAGGAACTCGGTGTCGGCCGGCGTGTAGACCGCGTCGAAGGCCCATCCGGCGCCCCGCATCGCCTGGCGCGGCAGCGGCGTGCCCTCGTGGCCGACCATGCCGACCGGCGTGCAGTTGACGAGGCCCGTCGCCCCGGCCGCCGCCGCGCCGGCCTCGGGCCGGATCGTCACCAGGGTCGCCGGCGCGGCCTGCCGCAGCGCCGCGGCCAGCGCCTCGGCCTTCGCGGGTTCGCGGTCCACCAGGCGGATCTCGCGCGCGCCCAGCGCGACGAGGGCGAAGGCGACCGCGCGCCCCACCCCGCCGGTGCCGATCATCAGCACCGTTCCGGGCGGTGCCGTCCCCCGCGCGCGCCGGTAGGCCTCGATGAAGCCGGAATGGTCGGTGTTGTGGCCCCTGGGCGCGCCTGCGCCGAAGATCACCGTGTTGACCGCCCCGATGGCGCGCACCAGCGGATCGTCGATCACGACGCGCCGCGCCGCCGCCTCCTTGTAGGGATAGGTCACGTTCACGCCCCGGTAGCCCTCGGCGGCGCAGGCGTCGAACACCTCGTCGAAGCTCTGCCCGCGGTCCTTCGGCACCAGCCGGTCGTAGCGCACCGCCATGCCGTTCTGCTCGCCCGCAAGCCGGTGCAGGAGCGGCGCCCGGCTCTTCGCGATGTTGCCGCCGATCAGGCCCAGCAGCAGGTCGTGACCCTGGCGGCTCATGGCGCATCCTCCGCGCCGCGTCCGAACAGCCGCGCCTTCGCCCAGCCCCAGAGCGGCGTCTGGCTGAGGAAGATCAGCACCACCGCCGTGAACAGCGCCAGCGACAGCGGGCTGGTCAGGATGCCCCAGAAGAAGCGGCCGAAATCCTCCCGGACCGAGATGATCGCGCGCCGCCAGTTGTCGTCGAACAGCCGCGACAGGATCACCCCCAGGATGACCGGCCCCAGCGGCCAGCCGTAGAGCCGCATGAAGTAGCCGAGCAGCCCGAAGCCGAGCATCCAGTAGACGTCGGTGATCGAGTTGTTGACCGCATAGGCCCCGACGATCGACAGCAGCAGGATCAGCGGGATCAGCACCGCGCGCGGCATTTCGACGATCCGCGTGAACAGCCGGATGCCGGTCAGGCCGAAGAGCAGCATGAAGAAGTTCGCCGCAACCAGCGCGCCGACGACGAACCAGAACATCTCGGGCCTGTCGATCATCAGCATCGGGCCGGGGTTCAGGCCGTGGATGAAGAGCGCGCCGATCATGATCGCGGTCACCGCGTCGCCGGGGATGCCGAGCGTCATCATCGGGATGAAGGCCCCGCCGACGGCGGCGTTGTTCGCCGTCTCGGGCGCCACGAGCCCCTCGATGGCGCCCTGTCCGAAGGGGCGCTCGGGCTTCTTCGTCACCCGCCTGGCGTGGTCGTAGGCCAGAAGCGCGGCGATGTCGCCGCCGGTGCCGGGCAGCGCGCCGATCACCACCCCGATCGTGGAGGTCTGGAGCGACAGCGGCAGGTGCCGGCGGATGGTGCCGAAGGAGGGCACGATCCGGGTGATCTTCTGCCTGATCGCCGGCGTGTCCACGTGGTGGAGCTGGGCCAGCGCCTCCGAGACGCCGAACATCCCGATCATCACCGCGATGAACGACACCCCCTGGCGCAGCAGCGGCTGGTCGAAGGTAAAGCGCTCGGTGAAGGTCAGCGGATCCATCCCCACCGCGCCGATGGCGATGCCGAGGGCGCCGGCGAAGATCCCCTTGACCAGGCTCTCGCCCGAAAGCGAGCCGACGAGCAGGATGCCGAGCAGCGCCAGCAGCATGTAGTCGCGCGGCTGGAAGCTGAGCGCGAAGTCCGACACCAGCGGCGCGGCGACGGCGAGCACCAGGATTCCGATGAAGCCGCCGAAGAACGACATCACCGTGGTGATGCCGATGGCGGTTCCCGCCTCGCCGCGCCGGGCCATGGGGTAGCCGTCCATCGCGGTGGCGATCGCCGAGGGCGCGCCGGGGATGTTGAGCAGGATCGCCGTGCGCGATCCGCCGTAGACGCCCCCCATGAAGATCCCGATCATCAGCGCGATCGCCGGATAGACATCCCACGAGAAGGTGAACGAGATCAGGATCGAGACCGCCATCGTGACCGACAGGCCGGGAATGGCGCCGATGTAGACGCCGGCGAAGGTGCCGACGGCGACGAGGAGCAGCAGCTCGAGGTCGGTGAAGACCGTGAGGAAGGCGGCGATCGCGTCCATCAGCCGGCCCGCCCCGGGATCAGGTCGCGGAAGAACTGGATCATCTCGCCCTCGGGCACGATGCCGGGCGGCATCAGCACGGTGAAGACGATGCGGAAGACGAGATAGATCGCGAGCAGGCTTCCCGCCGAGACGGCGAGCGTGAAGCCCCAGCCCCGCCGCGAGAGGTATTTCACCGCGATCACCAGGAACAGCAGCGAGGTCGGCAGGAAGCCGAGCGGGCGCAGCAGCAGCGCGTAGCCGACCAGCAACAGCGCCACCACGATCACCGGTCGGGGGAGCACCACCTTCCAGAAGCCCTCGCCCTCGGCGCGCGGCAGGCGGAAGGTGCGCAGCATCACGATCGCGGCACAGACGGCCATCACCGCCGTCGTCGCCATCGGCACCGTGCCGGGCGCCGAGAGCGCCTCGAAGCCCGAGATGCCGTAGGCCTCCCAGAGCAGCACGAGGCTTGCCAGGACCATCAGCACCGAGAAGGCGGCTTCGCCGGGGTGCCGGTCGGGGCGGGCGTGGGGATGGGGATCGGCGGGCGCCTCTTCGGGGAAGGGGTCGTGGTCGTTCCGGGACATGGGGCCCTCCTCGGGCGGATCGTCTCGCGGGGAACGCCGGGGGCCGCGCCGGTCGGGGCGGGCGCGGCTGCCCGCGGCGGACCGCGCGCCCCGGCCGGGCGCGCGGGAGGAGGTCGTCAGGGCGTCACTCGCCGGGGCGGGCGATGCCGAAGTCCTCGGGCGAGGCCTTGGTCAGGCCCGCGTCGTGCATCAGCCAGGCGGTCTTGCGCTGCCAGTCGGCGAGGAAGGCCCGTGCCTCGTCGCCGCTGATGTTCATCAGCGTGAAGCCCCGGTTCCTGAGGAGGTCGAGGAACTCGGGCTGCTGGGCCGCCTCGGCATAGGCCGCGGTCAGCTTCGCAACCGCGTCCTCGGGCGTGCCGTTCCTGACGAAGATGCCGAAGAACGGGCCCCAGGGCAGATAGGCGGCATAGCCCTCGTTGAAGCTCGTCACCGTCGGCACCTCGGGCAGCGCCTCGGCCGGCGTCACGTCGAACAGCGCAAGCGGCTTCATCGTGCCCGCGCGGATGCCCTCGATCGAGGCGCCGAGCACGGCGGGCATCACGTCGATCGCCCCGCCCTGCAGCGCGGTCAGCGCCGGGCCGTCGCCGTCGTAGGGCACGAAGGTCACGTCGAGCTCGCCCTCCACCGCCTGGATCATCGCGGTCACCACCGAGGGCAGGCCGCCGGGGCCCGTGGAGCCGAAGCGCACCTCGCCGGGGTTGGCGCGGATGTGCTCCATCATCCCGGCATAGTCGTCGAAGGGCGCATCCTTGCCCGCCACGAGGATCGGCGTGCCGCGCGCCAGCAGGTTGATCGGCGTGAAGTCGGAATAGTCCTTGTCGCCGAGCCCCATCACCTTGTAGAGCAGCGGGTTCTCCGCGCCCATCAGCAGCGTGTAGCCGTCGGCCTCGGCCGCCGCCACCTGATTCAGCGCAATGGCGCCGACCCCGCCGGTGACGTTCTGCAGGACGACCGTGGCGCCCAGCACCTTCTCGGCGTGGGGCGTGACCGCGCGCATGACCGTGTCCGTCGAGCCGCCGGCGCCCCACTGGATGATCCCCTGGATCTCCTTGGCCGGATAGTCCTGCGCCGCCGCGACGGACGCGCTCACGATCAGCGCCGAGACGGCGCCGAGAAAGGCGTTCTTCATGGGTCTCCTCCCGATTTCCGATATCCCGGGGGGCCTCCTGTTCCCGCCCCCCGTGCGCCGGACACGATGCGGCATGCCGCACCGTAACGTCAAATATCTATCCTTCGCTGTCCGTAACCTGATGTTAAGCCCTCCCCTCCTGCCCTGCCCAGTGGCGATGCGCCTCCGCCAGCTCGCGCCGGAACTGGCGGATGGCGAATTCGGCGAAGGTGGACAGCGCCCGTCCCTTCTTGGTGACCGCGTAGATCGTCACCGTCACGTTCTCGGCCAGCGGCCGGCGCACCAGCCCCGGCATGTAGACCTCGGCCACCGAGAACTCGTCGATCAGCGCCACGCCGAGCCCGTGGCGCACGAGGCTGACCACCGTCTGGGCGAAGCGCCCGCGCACCGAGTGCCTGAGCTCGATCCCCGCCTCGCGGAACGGGCGCGCGATGATCTCGCCGTAGGGGTCGGCGGGATCGACGCCGATCAGCGGCTCGGTGGCGAGGTCGTGCACCGAAACGACCGCGCGCGCGGCGAGCCGGTGTCCCTCGGGCAGGATCGCCACCACCCGCCCCTGCGCGATCGGCTCGCTCTCGGCGCCGGGGTTCCTGACCGGCGAGCTCATGATGACGAACTCGCCGCGCTCCAGCAGCAGGTAGTCGGGCGTCTCCTCGATCTTGAGGATGTTGAGGTCGATGAACAGGTCGGGATAGCGCGCGCGGATCGCGCGGATCGCGCGCGCGGCGATGAACTGCGCGACCGAAGGTGCCGAGGCGAAGGCGAGCCGCACGTCCTCGCCCTTGCCCAGCGAGTCGAGCGCGACCTGGAGGTTCTCCACGCCCCGGTAGACCTCGCGGATCTGGTCGAACACCGCCCCCGCCTCGACCGCCGGGACGAAGAGCCCCGCGCGCCGCTCGAAGAGCCGGATGCCGAGCGATTCCTCGGTGTGCTTCACCAGCCGGCTGATTCCTGGCGCCGAGACGCCGAGCAGCTCTGCCGCGCCGCTGATGGTGCCCCGCAGCATCACCGCGCGGATGACCTCGACCTGCCGCAGCGTGATCTCGCGCATCGGCCGCCTCCCCGGGGCGAGATTAACATCACGTTACGCCGCGCACAAAACCGATAATTGACGTTAAGCCTCCTCCGCCGGACGCTGCCCGGATGGCGGCAGGGGGGGGCGATGGACCGGGAGGCGGACCTCGTCGTGATCGGATCGGGCGCGGCTGGGCTTGCGGCGGCCGTCACCGCCGCGGCGCACGGGCTGGCCGTGACGGTTCTGGAGAAGGCCGATGCGCTCGGCGGAACCACCGCGTGGTCGGGCGGCTGGATCTGGGCGCCCGGCAACCCGGTCGGCCGCCGCCACGGCGTGCCCGACGAGGGCGACGCGCCCCGGCGCTACCTCGCGGCGCTGCTCGGCAACCGCTTCGAGGCCGGGCGGATCGACGCCTTCCTCGCCGCCGCGCCCGAGATGGCCGCCTTCTTCGAGGCGCGCACGGCGCTGCGCTTCGAGCCGGGCCTTGCCATCCCGGATACCTACGGCCACCTGCCCGGCGCGGGCACGGGCGGGCGGTCGCTCATTGCCGCGCCCTTCGACGGTCGCGCCCTCGGCCCGGCGATCCGGCTGCTGCGCCGGCCCCTGGCCGAGACCACCTTCCTCGGCATGACGATCCAGGCCGGGGCGGACCTGCGCGCCTTCCTCACCATGACGCGCTCGGTCCCGGCCTTCCTGCACGCCAGCCGCCGCCTGGCCCGCCACCTGCGCGACCTCGCGCGCCACGGCCGGGGCATGGAGCTGCGCAACGGCAGCGCGCTGGCCGGCCGGCTGCTGCGTTCGGCGCTCGACCTCGGGGTGGAGTTCAGGACCGGCGCATCCGTCGCGGCGCTTGTCATCGCAGAGGGCCGCGTCGCCGGCGTGCGGCTCGCCGAGGGCCGCGTGCTCGCCGCCCGCCGCGGCGTGGTGCTGGCGACCGGGGGCTACCCGCACGACGCCGCGCTGCGGGCGGCGACCTTCCCGCGCGACGCCGAACACCGCACGCTGGCGGTGCCCGAGGCGACGGGCGACGGCATCGCGCTGGCGCGTGCGGCCGGCGCGGCCTTCCGCGCCGACCTCCGCCGCCCGGCCGCGTTCTGTCCGGTCTCGGTCGTGCCCTGGCCGGACGGGCGGGCGGGCCACTTTCCCCACATCATCGACCGCGGCAAGCCCGGCGTGATCGGCGTGCTGGCCGACGGACGGCGCTTCTGCAACGAGGGTCTCGGCTACCACGACTACGTGGAGGCCCTGCTCGAGGCGACGCCGCCGGACCGGCCGGCCCGGTCCTGGCTCGTCTGCGACCGGCGGTTCCTGCGGCGCTACGGGCTCGGCATCGTGCGGCCCCGTCCCGCGCCCTGGCGGCACTGGCTGCGGCGGGGGTATCTGAGATCGGGCCGCAGCATCCCCGCGCTCGCCCGCGCCTGCGGGATCGACCCCGCGGGGCTCGCCCGCACGGTGGCCGCCTGGAACGATGGCGCCCGGCGCGGCGAGGACCCCGCCTTCGGCCGCGGCAGCACGCCCTACATGCGCCTCCAGGGCGACCCGGAGGTGCGGCCGAACCCCTGCGTGGCGCCGATCGAGGCGCCGCCCTTCTTCGCCGTCGAGGTCGTGCCCGGCAGCTTCGGCACCTTCGCGGGGCTTGCAACCGACGGACAGGCCCGCGTGCTCGGCACCGACGGAAGGCCGATCCCCGGCCTCTATGCCGCGGGGGCCGACGCGGCCAGCATCTTCGGCGGCTTCTACCCTGCGGGCGGCATCAATCTCGGCCCCGCGCTCACCTTCGGCTTCATCGCCGGCAGGCACGCCGCGGGGGCGGGGTGATGCGCCGGCGGATCACGCTCGCCCACCTGACGGCCATCGACCTGCCGCCGCCGGCGCTGGTCGCCGCCGCCGCGCGCGCGGGCTTCGACGGCGTGGGCCTGCGCCTGCTGCGCGTCACGCCCGACAGCCCGGGCTACCCGCTGATGGACGACCCGCGCCTGCTCAGCGAGACGCGCGCCGCGCTCGGCGACACGGGCCTTGCCTGTCCGGACATCGAGTTCGTCAAGCTTGCGCCCGAAACCGACCTCGCCGCGCTCGGCCCGCTGCTCGACGCGGGCGCGGCGCTCGGCGCGCGGCACGTCATCGCCGCGCCCTACGACCCCGACCCTTCGCGCCTCGCCGACCGGCTGGGACGGCTTGCCGAGGAGGCCGCCGCGCGCGGCCTCGCCGGCGCGGTGCTGGAGTTCTTTCCCTGGACGCCGGTCGCCGACCTCGCCGCCTGCCGGCGCGTGGCCGAGGCGGCCGGCCCGCGTGCCGGCATCCTCGTCGATGCGCTGCACTTCGACCGCTCGGGGTCCTCGCTGGCCGAGCTCGCCGCCGTGCCCCCGGACCGGCTGCCCTTCGTGCATCTGTGCGACGCGCCGGTCTGCCCGCCCTACACGACCGACGAGCTCCTGCACACCGCCCGCGCGCACCGCCTGCCGCCCGGCGCGGGCGGGATCGACCTCGGCGCCCTGCTCGCCGCCCTGCCGCCGGAAGTGCCGCTTGCGCTCGAGGTTCCCGCGCCGCCCGGCCAGCCGCTCGATGCCCGCCTCGCCGGGCTGATGGCGGCGACGCGCCGGCTGCTCGCGCGGCAGGCGCCGCGGGACTGACCGCCCGGCCCCTCCGGCCTCCGGTGGCGCGTGGCCCCGGGGAGGCGGCGCTCCCGCCCGGCGGGCGACTTCCCCGAACGGCCGCCGCACCGGCAGCCGCATCGCTTCGGCGAGGCCGGAAGCGCCGCGGATGACGGCCGCCGCTGCCGCGCGGCAGGCGGCGCGCGGCCGGGCGCGGCCGGCTCACTCCGCGAAGGCGGCGGCGAAGGGCGCGGGCAGGTCGAATTCGGCCAGCGCGCGGGCGCGGGCGGCGGGCGACATCTTGCGCGCGGTCTTCCCGACGATGCGCAGGATCTCCTCCGGGTCGCGCCCCGCCGCGAAGGGGCCGAGGTAGTGGCGGATGAAGACGAAGCAGATCACGTCCTCCAGCGCCTGCACCTCCGGGTCGCGCTTGATGCCCTCCTTGCGCAGCATCCGCCCGGCCGCGGCGATCTCCTCGGCGCCGTAGCCGGCCGCGGCCATGATCCCGGCGACGCGCTCGGCGTGGCGCCGGCCCTGCTCCCGCCGCCAGGCAAGGTAGCCCTCGCGGCCCTCGGGGTAGGCCGACCGGGGCAGCAGCCAGCGTTCGATGTGCTGGCCGCGGGCGGCGATCCGGAGCGGCTCCGAGGCCCCGGGGAAGAGGCGGTCGAGCTCGGCGCTCATCCGTTCGCCGTAGAGCAGCGCCGCGGGCCGGCCGTCCTCGCGCGTGGGGTCGGCGGCATTGGCCGCATCGATCGCGGCGAGCGCGGCTTCGAGCCGGCTCACGGCGCCCACCCCCGGGCCGCCGCGGCCTCCGCGTCGGCGAACCTGCGCAGCGCCGAGCGATCGGCGATGGCGGAGTCGGAGCCGGATCCGGGCGTCATTCGCTGCACCTCTGCTTGGGTCCTGCAATGCCCCGTAAGCGGCGACGGTGCAAGCGCTATCGCCGGGGCGCGGCGTCCGTCCGGGGGTCGGCCGCTGCCGGCCCGGTTCGGCACCGCCGGACCTCACGGATCCGCCGGGACGCGGCGCGGCCCTCGGCTGAGCCGCGCGGCCCCGGGGACGCGGGTCGGGGGGGCGCGGGTCGAGGGGGGACTCGGGTCGGGGGGAGGCTGTCTCTTATACACATCT
>JANZZL010000014.1 GCA_026419405.1 Paracoccaceae bacterium
GCTCGAGGCGGTCACGGATGCGCTGCTGCTCGCCATGCACGACCTGCGCGGCGTCCTTGCGCGCAAGAAGGCCGACCGCCTGCTCCGCGCCCGCGACGGTGCCAGGGGCGGCGGAACCGGCGGCGGAACCGGCGGCGGGACGGGCCGCGAGGCGGGGGGCCGCGAGGCGGAAGGCTAGGCGGCGGGGGGCGTCTCCTCGTCCTTCAGCAGCATGACCAGCGCCAGCGCAGTGAAGGCGACGCCCGCCGCGACCAGCGCCGGAGGCGCGGCGCGGCCCAGCCCGACCTCCCAGAGGATCACCCAGGTCGGCGTCAGGTAGGTATAGGCCATCACCTTGGCCGAAGGCAGGCGCAGCGTCGCATACTGCAGCAGGACGAAGGTCGCCGCCGAGGCGAAGAGCGCGAGGTAGACGAGCACCGCCCAGATCAACGGCCCCAGCCCGGCCCAGTCGGTCGCCGCGATCTCGGCCCGGCCCCAGACCGCCACCAGCAGAAGCGCCGCCACCATCATGCCGAGCGAGAACACCACCGGGCTCTCGCCGCGGTTCAGGCGGCGCACGAGCGGGGTGTAGGCGGCATGGGCGACGCAGCCCCAGAAGTAGACGAGCTCGCCCCGCCCCACCTCCAGCGCCGCCAGCGCGCCCGGATCGCCGCGGAAGATCACCCAGAGCGCCCCCGCCGCGCCGAGCGCCAGCGCGGCGGCCATGCGGGCGGTCGTCACCTGGCCGAGGAAGAGCCAGCCGAATCCGGCCGACATCACCGGCGTCAGCGTGAAGACCGCCGCGGCCGAGACGGCGGGCGCGGTCTTCAGCCCCTCGAACATCAGCACGAAGTAGAGACCGAAGAGCAGCCCGAGGACGAGGTAGCGCCAGGGCGCACGGAGCGCGCTGCGCGGAATCCCCGTGGTGGCCAGCGCCAGCGCCCCGATCACCGCGATCGCGATCAGGAACCGCGCGAAGGTGACGGCGAGCGGATCGATCTCGCCGGCGATCATCGTGCCGAGCGAGAATGACCCCGCGACCAGCCCCGAGAAGGCGAGCATCGCGAGGTGCCCGCGCAGCGCCTCGGCGCGGAGGCCCGCACGGCTCAGATGCCGGTCCACGCCTTGGCCGCCTCCTTCAGGTGGGCGAGGAAGGCCTGCACCTTGGCCGTCCTGTGCAGGTCGACATGGGTGACGAGCCAGAGCGGCGGCGCCCAGTCGGGCCGCGGCGGCAGGACCTCGACGAGGCGCGGATCCCCCTGCGCCTCGAACACCGGCAGGAAGCCGATGCCCGCGCCCGCGCGCACCGCATCGTGCATCGCCGACAGGCTCGAGGTGCGCCAGGTGATCGCCTCGGGCGGGACATTCCCGCGCAGCCAGCGCAGGAAGGGCGCGGGGCTCCTGTCGCCGTCCTCGCCGACGAAGCGGTGGCCGGCGAGGTCCGCCTCCGAGCGCGGCAACCCGTGGCGCTCGGCATAGCCGCGCGCGGCATAAAGCGCGTAGCGAAGCCGCACGAAGGGCTGCACCACGTTGTCGGGCTGCTCCGGCGCCGCCCCGGCGCGGACCGCCACATGCGCCTCGCCGTATTCCAGCCGGAACAGCCGCTCGTCGGTCAGGAACCGCACCGTGAGCCCCTCGTGGGCCGCCTGGAACGCCGCGAGCGCCGGCGTGAGCAGCGGCGAGACGATGGGCAGCGAGGTGACGATCAGCTCGCCCGCAACCCGCTCGCCCCGCCCGCGGATCCGCCCGGCAAGCTGGGTGAACTGGTCCTCGGTGGCCTGCGCCACGGCCATCAGGTCCTGCCCGGCCTCGGTCGGGGTGTAGCCGCGCGCGTGGCGCTGGAACAGCTTGGCGCCGAGCCGCTTCTCCAGCGCGTCGATGTGCCGGATCACCGTGGCGTGGTGGACGCCGAGCGCCTCGGCCGCGCCCGAGACCGTGCCGAGGCGGGCGACGTGATAGGCGGTGCGCACTTCGTCCCAGTGATCGAGGCTCATCGAACGGCTCCCCTGCCCGCGCCGGCCATCAGGGCACGCGCCGCGCGGCGTTGCAAGCGGCCGCCGGGCTGCGGGCCGGCGGTCGCCCGCCCCGTGCCCTTCCCCGCTCCCCTTCCCTGCTCCAAGTATCCCGCGGGGGTGCGGGGGCGCGAAGCCCCCGCTGCCCGGTCGCGCTCATTGCACCCGCGCGGCCACCTCGGCGGCATAGCGGGCCTGCATCTCCTCCACCGCCCTGGCGTGCCTGGCGGCAAGGTCGGGGCGCAGCTTCTCGGCCCGCGCCGCGGCGTCCATCGTCGGCAGGTGGTGGCCCTGGAAATGCGGCATCACGTGCCGCGCGATCAGCTCGTAGCTCTTCAGCGTGGCCGCCGGATCGGCCCAGTTGTGGGCGAGCATCAGATAGGCGCCGAAGCCGCCGTTCGACTGCTTCATCAGCCGGTCGATCTGGGCGATCGCCATGTCCGGCGTGCCGATCGCGCCGAAGCCCGAGTCGTTCACGAAGCTGATCATCTCCTTCACGTTGTTGCCCGGCACCGCCATCTGCGGGAAGGCCGCGACCGCCTGGAAGTAGTGGAACCACTGCTCCATCCCGTATTCCACGTCGCGGCAGGCCTGCTCCATCGTGTCGGCGATGTGGACGAGGCCCACGAGCCGCCATTTCGAACGGTCCACCGTCTTGCCGTGCGCCTTCGCCTCGGCCTCGATCACGTCCCAGTGGAGCGCGAGCGCGTCGAACCCGGCCGCCGTGGTCGCCCCGATCGACAGCATCCCCACCCCGTGCCGGCCGGCGAGCCGCGGGCCGGCCGGCGAGGCCACCGCCGCGGTGCAGACATCGAACAGCGGGTTGGAATAGGGTCTCAGGTGCAGCCGTGCCTCGCGCAGGTCCCACCGGTCGTTCCGGAAGGTGATCGGCTCCTCGCTGGTCAGCAGATGCATGATGACGCCGAGGCTGTCCTCCATCAGCTGTCGCGTCTGGCCGGGGTCGATCCCGATCATCCGCGCGTCGGTGGGCAGCGCGCCCGGCCCCACGCCGAGCATGACCCGCCCCCGCGTCAGGTGGTCGAGCAGCACGATCCGCTCGGCGACCCAGAGCGGGTTGTGGTAGCTGAGCGAGACCACCCCGGTCCCGAGCCGGATGTGCCTCGTGCGCTCGGCGGCGGCGGCGATGAAGATCTCGGGGCTTGCGATGATCTCCGAGCCTGCCGAATGGTGCTCGCCGATCCAGGCCTCGTCGTAGCCGCAGCGGTCGAGCCACTGGATCAGCTCGAGGTCGTTCTGGAGCGCGAGGGTCGGGTTGATCCCCGGCTTGTGGAACGGCGCGAGAAAGATGCCGAAGCGCAGGCGGTGCGGCATGGGTGGTCCTCCCTCAGCGTTGCGGCCGCCCCTCCTCCGGGCGCCCGGTGGCGGCAGTAACACTGGTGGAGCCCGCGCCGGAGGGTCAACGATTCCCTTGCCGCGGCGGCAGCCCGCCGCCGCCGGGCGCTTGACTCCGCCGCACCCGCTGGCGTATGCCCCGCGCGGTTTCCCGGAGGCACGCCGCTTCCGGTCCCGTCGCTCTTGCGGGGATCGCCGTCCGTCAGCGCGTCGCGCCCACGGGCGCCGTTGGTCATTGAGGCGCCGGTTCCCATATCCGGCGGGTCGCAACCGGTCGCAAGGAGGGCCGCGCATGTTCGAGAACCTCTCCGAACGCCTCTCGGGCGTGTTCGACCGGCTGACCAGGCAGGGCGCACTCTCCGAGGCCGACGTGGCGACCGCGCTCCGCGAGGTGCGCGTGGCGCTGCTCGAGGCCGATGTCTCGCTCCCCGTGGCGCGGGACTTCGTGAAGGCGGTGCAGGAGAAGGCGACCGGGCAGTCGGTGACGCGCTCGGTCACGCCGGGCCAGCAGGTGGTGAAGATCGTCCATGACGAGCTCGTCCGCGTCCTGCGCGGCGAGGACGACCCTGGCCGGCTCAAGATCGACAACCCGCCCGCGCCGATCCTGATGGTCGGCCTCCAGGGCGGCGGCAAGACCACGACGACCGCCAAGATCGCCAGGCGCCTGAAGGAGCGCGAGGGCAAGCGGGTGCTGATGGCCTCGCTCGACACCAACCGCCCGGCGGCGATGGAGCAACTCCAGATCCTCGGGGCGCAGATCGGGGTGGACACGCTGCCGATCGTCAAGGGCCAGTCGGCCGTCGAGATCGCGAAGCGGGCGGTCACCCAGGCCAATCTCGGCGGCTACGACGTGGTGATGCTCGACACCGCCGGCCGGCTCCAGATCGACCAGGCGCTGATGGAGGAGGTGGCCGAGGTCGCGAAGGTGGCCCGGCCCCGCGAGACGCTGCTGGTGGTGGACGGCCTGACCGGCCAGGTCGCCGTCGAGGTCGCGCAGGAGTTCGACGCCAAGGTGGGCATCACCGGCGTCGTGCTCACGCGGATGGACGGCGACGGCCGCGGCGGCGCGGCGCTGTCGATGCGCGCGGTCACCGGCAAGCCGATCCGCTTCGTCGGCACGGGCGAGAAGATGGACGCGCTCGAGACCTTCGAGCCCGAGCGCATCGCCGGCCGGATCCTCGGCATGGGCGACATCGTCGCGCTCGTCGAGAAGGCGCAGGCGACCTTCGAGGCCGAGCAGGCCGAGCGCATGATGAAGCGCTTCCAGAAGGGCCAGTTCAACATGAACGACCTCAGGATGCAGCTCGAGCAGATGCTGAAGATGGGCGGCATGGAGGGCGTGATGGGGATGCTGCCCGGCATGGGCAAGGCCCGCGCGCAGATGGCCGAGGCCGGCTTCGACGACGGCATCATCCGCCGCCAGATCGCGCTGATCAACTCGATGACGAAGAAGGAGCGTGCCAACCCCGACATCCTCCAGGCCAGTCGCAAGAAGCGCATCGCCGCCGGCGCGGGGCTCGACGTGGCCGAACTCAACCGGCTTCTGAAGATGCACCGCCAGATGGCCGACATGATGAAGCGCATGGGCAAGGGGGGCATGCTCCGACAGGCGATGAAGGGCATGTTCGGCAAGGGCGGCGGCCCCAGCGAGGCCGAGATCGCCGCGGCGCGCGAGCAGATGGCGAGAGGCCAGATGCCGGCGGGGATCAGCCTGCCCAAGGGCTTCGGCGGGGGCATGCAGCTCCCGCCCGGCCTGTCGGGGCTCGGCGGGTTCGGGAAGAAGAAGTGACCGGCCGCCCTGTCCGATATCCAACGCCCGATGCCGGGCGTCGGCGGCGGCGGGCGCCGCTGCTTGCCCGTTTCGAACATGGGCCGGGCTCGATCGCCTCCGACCGCCCGAGCCTTGGGCGCGGCCCGCTGCACCATGGTCACGGCGCCCCGGAGACGGGGCCCGGCGGCGCGGTCGCGCGGGGCGCGGCGGACCGCGGCGCCGCGACCGGGGCGGCGGGAGCGGCGCAGGCGCACGGCCCCGCCGCGCCAGGCCCGACGGCGCCAGTCACCCGCGCGGACCCCGGCAACGCCCGCTCCGCCGCGGTCGCCCGCCGCCTCGGGGCCCGGCGCGACGCGGCTGCCGGGGCCGCGCTCGGCCACCGCAAGGTTCACGTCTTCCGCCATTTCCCGGAGAGCGCCGCATGACCGACGCCACCGCCCGCGCCGCCGCGCTGCTCAGGGAACACCGCGAGTCGATCGACCGGCTCGACGCGATCCTCGTCTACACGCTGGCCGAACGCTTCAAGCACACCCAGGCGGTCGGCCGGCTCAAGGCCGAGCATGGCCTGCCGCCGTCGGATCCCGCGCGCGAGGCGCAGCAGATCGCCCGGCTCGAGGGGCTGGCGCGGCAGGCCGACCTCGACCCCGAATTCGCGCGGAAGTTCCTCGCGTTCATCATCTCGGAGGTGATCCGCCACCACGAGAGGCACCAGTCGTCCGGCGCCCATGCCGGCGCCGCAACCCAAGACCAGACCCAGGAGACCTAAGTCATGGCCATGAAGATCCGCCTCGCCCGCGGGGGCTCGAAGAAGCGCCCGTTCTACTCGATCGTCGCCGCCGACAGCCGGATGCCCCGCGACGGCCGCTTCATCGAGAAGCTCGGCACCTACAACCCGCTCCTGCCGAAGGACAGCGCAGACCGGGTGAAGATGGACCTCGACCGCGTGAAGCACTGGCTGTCGCTCGGCGCCCAGCCCTCCGACCGGATCGCCCGGATGCTGGAGGCGGCCGGCGTGCGCGAGAAGAAGGTCCGCTCGAACCCCAAGAAGGGCACGCCCGGCAAGGCCGCGCAGGAGCGCGCCGCCGCCAGGGCAGCGAAGGCCGCCGCCGCCGCGGAGTCCGCGTCCGAGTGACGCGGCCCGGCGGCAAGGCGAGATCGGACGCATGTTCCTGTTCCGGCCGCTGACGCTGGCCGCCCTCCTGCTCGGGGGCTGGCTCGGGATGCAGGTGGAGCAGTTCCTCGCCGGGGGCCGCTGCGCCGATGCCCGGGGCAGCCTCGACGCGCGCGGCGTCTGCCGCGGGGCGCCCCGCCAATGAGCGCCGCCCGCGTCTGCGTCGGCGCGATCGCCGGCGCCTTCGGCGTGCGCGGAGAGGTGCGGTTGAAGAGCTTCTGCGCCGAGCCGGCGGCGATCGCCGGCTACGGGCCGCTCAGCACCGAGGACGGGGCGCGGCGGTTCGAGGTCACGATCACCCGGCAGATCCCGCAGGGCTTCGCCGCGCGTCTCTCGGGCGTCGGCACGCGCGAGGAGGCCGAGGCGCTCAGGGGCCAGCGCCTCTATGCCGACCGCGACCGGCTTCCGCCGCTGCCGGAGGACGAGTTCTATCACGCCGACCTGATCGGGCTCGAGGTGATCGACACCGGGGGCCGGCCGCTCGGCCGGGTGATCGCCGTGCACGACCACGGCGCGGGCGACATCCTCGAGATCGCGGGAGGCGCGGCGCGCCGCGGCTCGGTCCTGCTGCCCTTCACCCGCGAGGTCGTGCCCACCGTGGACCTGGCCCGAGGCCGGATCGTTGCCGATCCGCCACCCGGAAGCCTCGACACGGGCCCCCCGCCGCCCGGTTCGCGCCGGGCCGGTTGAAATGGCGCCCGGCTGGGACATCATGGGAGCGCCGGAAGCCCGACGCTTCCGGCGCGGGGTGGCGCTGCCGGGCCTCGGAGGACCTCATGCCGATGAAGCTTCGCGACAGGGCGGTCTACGCCACGTCTGCCCTGCTCTATTCCGGACCGCTCTACTCGGGGCTCGCGGGATACGGTCTTGAGACGATCCCCCTCTTCGCCGTGGTGTTCGCGGTCTGGCTCTACGCGGTGCGGCCCGGCGACTGGCCGCGGTTCCTCGAGGACTGGAGGCATCCGCGCACGCTGGCCTGGCCGCTTCTGATCATCGCGGTCCAGATGGTGGTGATCGCCTTCTGCCTGGCGGTGGGGCGCGCGATCGGCGGGCTGTTCGACATCCGCCCGCCGCTGCCGCTGGCCTTCACCTTCCTCGTCTCGCTGCTGGCCATCGCGCTCGCGCGGCTGCTCCAGCGGCCCGACGGCGCCCTGCCGCGTCGGGTGCCCGGCGAGGATCTGTCGATCGGCGCGGGCGTGCTCGATGTCGGGCGGCCGGAGCTTCCGGGGAAGTCGGCCAAGGCCGAGCTCGTCGCCCAGGTGCTGGCGGCCGTCGCCCCGCGCGACGGCGCCGCAGCGCCGCGGGCCGCTCTGGTGCCCACGGCCGAGCAGATCGAGAGCGCGGGCGTCGCGCGGCAGGTCGTCGAGGCGCTCGACGCGGTGGAACCGCGCAGCGAGGTCCTGTCGCTGCAGAGCCTGATCGCGCTGCGCCCGGGCGTGGCGCGCGAGCTTGCCGGCAACGGCCTTCTCGCGCGCACCGTCGAACGGGTGATCGCATCGGGCGACAGCCGGCTGATCGAGGCGACGGCCGTCGCCGGCGTGGCCCTGCTGACCGAGGCGCCCGACACCGCGCGGCAGTTTCCGCCGGCCGATCGGATCGACGCGGCCGCCGCCGCGCTCGCCGCTTCCGAGACCGGCGCGACGCGGGCGCTCGGCCGGCTGGCCGAGGTCCTGCGGCAGAGCGGCCGCTGAGCCCGGGGCCTTCCGCGCGCCGCGCGGGCATGAGATGGTCCGCGCCATGTCCGACGCCCCGCGTTCCCACGGCCGCCTCTCGATCCGCCCCTCGGCCCGCCCGCGGGAACTGGGCGAACGTCCGCGCCTCCGCGGCGCCTGGGTGGCGCGGGTGATCACGCTGTTCCCCGAGGCCTTTCCCGGCACCCTCGGCCTGTCGCTCACCGGCAGGGCGCTCGACATGGGGCTCTGGGCGCTCGAGACGATCGACCTCAGACCCTTCGGCGAAGGCCGCCACCGCAACGTGGACGACACGCCGGCCGGCGGCGGGGCGGGGATGGTGCTGCGCCCCGACGTGGTCGCCCGCGCGCTCGACGCCGCGGCCGAGGGCACGCCGCCGGACCGGGCGCGCTGGCCGGTCGTCTACCTCTCGCCGCGGGGCCGGCCGTTCCGCCAGGCCGATGCCCGCCGCTTCGCCGCCGCCGAGGGCGTCACGCTGCTCTGCGGCCGGTTCGAGGGCGTGGACCAGCGGGTGCTCGACGCCTACGCGGTCGAGGAACTCTCGCTGGGCGACTTCGTCCTGACCGGCGGCGAGATCGCGGCACAGGCCTTGATCGACGCGACCGTCCGCCTTATACCCCGCGTGCTCGGGAATCAGGCCTCGACCGAGGAGGAAAGCTTCTCCCACGGTCTGCTGGAACACCCGCAGTACACGAGACCCAACGTCTGGGAAGGCCGCGCGATCCCCGAAGTTCTCCTGTCGGGTCATCACGCGAGAATTGCCGACTGGCGGCGGGCCGAGGCCGAAAGGCTGACGAGAGAAAGACGACCCGACCTCTGGCGGGCCTACTGCGACGCCGCAGGCAGGGCACCCGACGGAGACCAGAGCGAGGGGCCGCGCCAACATCCGGGGCGACAACCCCGCGTAGAGAAGGACTGACCGCGATGGACCTGATCGCGCAACTCGAGGCGGAGCAGATCGCCGCCCTCGGAAAGAAGATCCCCGACTTCAAGCCGGGCGACACGATCCGCGTCGGCTACAAGGTGACCGAGGGCACGCGGACCCGCGTGCAGAACTACGAAGGCGTGTGCATCGGCCGCAGCGGCGGCAACGGCATCGGTGGTTCGTTCACGGTGCGCAAGATCTCGTTCGGCGAAGGCGTCGAGCGCGTCTTCCCGCTCTATTCGACCAACATCGACTCGATCGAGGTGGTGCGCCGCGGCCGCGTGCGCCGGGCGAAGCTCTACTACCTGCGCAACCGCCGTGGCAAGTCGGCCCGCATCGCCGAGGTGCAGAACTACAAGCCGAAGGATGGCGCCGACGGCGCCGGGGCGTGAGGAGACGAGGTCCATGAAACAGGGCATCCACCCCGACTACCACGTGATCGACGTCCGCCTGACCGACGGCACCGTGGTGAAGATGAAATCGACCTGGGGCAAGGAGGGCGACCTGCTGTCGCTCGAGATCGACCCCCTCGCCCACCCCGCCTGGACGGGCGGCAGCCAGAAGCTGATGGATACCGGCGGGCGCGTGTCGAAGTTCAAGAGCAAGTACGCGGGCCTCGGCTTCTGACGCCCGTGGCCGCCGCGACGGCCTGGCAACCGCCCCGGCACCCCGGGGCGGTTTCCGCTTTGCCGGAGCAGCCGATCGCGGCCGCGCCGCCTCTCCCTCCGGCGCGGGGGGGTCGTGCCCCGGAGGCGCCCCCGGCAGCGAGACGATCGCGGCCACGGGCTGCGAGATCGCCCCGCGGTGCATCCCTCCCGGGGAGGACGGCCGCATGATGCGGCCTGCCCGGGCGGAACCGGTCGAAGCCGCGGTCAGGCCGGCGCCGCGGATGATCGACGACCGGCGCGAGCGCGGCGGGGCGGCCGGCCGCTGCCCGCCTGGGCGGAGCGGCACCGGCCGGCGCGCCGGGACGAACTCCGCCGAGGTTGGCGCCGCCTGCCGTGCGAGGGACCGGCGCGACGGCGCATGCCGCGAGGGCGCGCGCGGGCGCGCGCGGGCGGGCAGTTGAGCCGGGGGCGATGATGACCGGCTCCCGCATCGTGGCGGTGGACGTCGCGCGGACGGTCGCGCTGGCCGGAATGGTGGTGTTCCACTTCACGCGCAACCTCGAGGATTTCGCGCTGATTGCGCCGGGGACGACGACGCAGGGCTTCTGGTGGGTCTTCGCGCGCGCGGTGGCAGGCAGCTTCCTGTTCCTGGCCGGCGTGAGCCTGTGGCTCGCGCATGGGCAGGGCATCCGCTGGCGGGCCTTCCTGCGGCGCCTCGCGCGCCTCGTGGCGGCGGCGGGCCTCGTCACGCTGGCCACCTGGGCCGTGCTGCCGCAGGCCTTCGTCTACTTCGGCATCCTGCACTCGATCGCGGCGGCCAGCATGATCGGCCTGGCCTTCCTGCGCCTGCCCGCCTGGGCGACGCTCGCCGCGGCGGCGGGAGCGGTGGCGCTCGCCTACCTCGGGCCCTTCGCGGCCTTCGACGCCCCCTGGCTCTGGTGGACCGGGCTTTCCCCCGGGATCCGGCCGACGATCGACTTCGAGCCGGTGTTCCCCTGGCTCGCCCCCTGCCTGGCCGGAATCGCGGCGGCGCGGCTCGCCGGGCGCGCCGGGCTGTGGCATCGGCTCGCCCGCTGGCAGGGGCCGGCCGCCCGCGCGCTCGGCTGGCCGGGGCGGCACAGCCTGGCGATCTACCTCGTGCACCAGCCGGTGCTGATCGCCCTGATCTGGGCCGCCACGCGCGCCTTCGGCTGAACGCGGCGCCGGTGCCAGGATGATGCCGCCGATGCCCCGGAGAGACCGCATGCGACCGCTGATCCTTGCCCTGGCGCTTGCCTGCCTCGGCCTGCCCGCCGCGGCGCGCGACTGCGCCGGGCTGCGGCCGCGGCTCTTGCTCATCGAGCGGCTCGACCAGCTCGAGACCTATCTGCGGTGCCTCGAGGCCGAACTCGCCGATCTGCGCGACCGCGAGGCCCGCCTGCGTGCCGCGCTCGCCGCACAGGCCGAGGCGCTGGCCGCGATCCCCGCGGACTACGCCAACATCGACGGCAAGGTGAGCATGGCCGAGGGGCGGCCGATCGGCGCGGCGCGCTTCGTCCTCTCCGCGCGCCGGTCGGGCGCGGCGGCCTCGCTCGCGCTCGACCGCGGGGTGATCGAGGCGCTCTGCGCCCGCCCCGGGGGCTGCGCGATCACCCTCGCGCATCAGGCGCTCGGCTTCGGCTTCGCCGACCCGCGCGTGACCGCTGCCGTCGGCCCCTGCGTGTTCGACTACGACCCGGCCGGGGGCGGCTGGTTCCGTGGCGCCGCCTGCGGTGGCGAGGCGGCGCGCGGCCGCGACGGCGACGGGGGCGCCACGGGGCCCGGCGGCGGGGGCGGGGCAGTCATCGCGACGGCCGGCGCGGTCTGCCTGCTGGCCGATGCCGATGCCGACCCGCGCGGCGCGCCGGATGCGCTGGCGCGCGACACCGGGCGCGGCCTCTACCTCATCGCCGCGCCGGCGCGCGACCCCGCCGCCGCGCCGCGCTTCCGCTGCGAGCTCACGCTGCGCTGACGCGCTGCCCCCTCACGCCTTGTGGTAGACCGGCGCAAGCCCGTAGACCGGCGTCCTGATCCCGGCCTCGCGCGCCTTGAGCTGAAGCGCGAGGAACTGCGAGTAGTGGCGCGACTGGTGCAGGTTGCCGCCGTGGAACCACAGGCCCTCCTGCTGGGTCGGCTTCCACATGTTGCGCAGCTCGCCCTCCCAGGGGCCGGGGTCCTTCGGCGTGTCGGAGCCGAGGCCCCAGACCTTGCCCACCTTGTCGGCCACCTCCTGGCTGATGAGCTGCGCCGCCCAGCCGTTCATCGACCCGTAGCCGGTGGCGAAGACGACGAGATCGGCCGGCAGCACCTTGCCCGAGTCGAGCCTGATCCCTTCCTTCGTGAACTCGGTCACCTGGCCGTGGGCGAGCTTGATCTTGCCCTCGGCTACCAGTTCCGAGGCGCCGACGTCGATGTAGTAGCCCGAACCGCGGCGCAGATACTTCATGAAGAGGCCGGTGTCGTCGGCGCCGAAGTCGAGCCTGAAGCCCGCCTTCTCGAGCCGGGCATAGAAATCGGCGTCGCGCCGGCGCATCTCGTCGCAGCCCGGCTTCTGGATCGCCGGCAGGACCTTGTAGGGGATCGAGGCGAAGATCAGGTCGGCCTTGTCGGTGGTGATGCCGTTCGCCACCGCCCGTTCGGAGTAGAGCGCGCCGAGCGCGATGTCCATCAGCGTCTCCGACCGCGAGACATGGGTGGTCGAGCGCTGCACCATCGTGACCTTGGCGCCCTCCTCCCAGAGCGCGGCGGCGATGTCGTGGGCCGAGTTGTTGGAGCCGACGACGACCGCGCGCTTGCCCTTCCAGCCGTCGGGGCCGGGGTGCTGCGAGGAATGCTGCACCTTGCCCCGGAAGAGGCTGCGGCCCTTCAGCTTGGGCATGTTCGGCACGCCGGACATCCCCGTCGCCAGCACGAGCTGCCTGGGCCTCAGCACGATCTTGCGGCCCTCGCGGTCGACGGTGACCTTCCATTCCTTCTTCGTCTCGTCGAACTCGGCCTTCTCGACTCTGGAGCTCGTCCAGTAGTTCAGCTCCATGATCTTGACGTAGCTTTCCAGCCAGTCGGCGATCTTGTCCTTGGGGCTGAACACCGGCCAGTCGTCGGGGAACGGCAGGTAGGGCAGATGGTCGTACCAGACCGGGTCGTGCAGGCAGAGCGACTTGTAGCGCTTGCGCCAGCTGTCGCCGGCGCGCGCGTTCTTCTCGAGAATGATCGTCGGCACGCCGAGCCGCCTGAGCCGCGCGCCGAGCGCGATGCCGCCCTGCCCGCCGCCGACGATGACGACATAGGGCTGGGTCTTGAAGCCGAGTTCGCGCGCCTCGCGCTCGCGCCGCTCGGCATAGGTCTCGCGGTTGCGGAAGGCGCCGTGCTCCACCCCCTTCACGCGCGTCGGACCCTTGCGCTCCTCGTGGCCCTTGAGCTCCTGCGCGGTGGTCAGAAGCGTCCAGCACCCCTCGCCGTTCAGCCGCACGTGGCCGAGGCCGCGCACGGCATTCGTCTCGAAGGTGATCCAGGCCTCGGTGATGCCGTTCGCCTCGCTCGCCTCGCCCTGGATCTGCCAGTTGGCCGGCCTGATCTTCGCAAGCTGCGCCTTCGCCATCCGGGCGATCTCGTCGCGGCCTTCCATCGTCTTGATGTTCCAGGTGAAGGCCACGAGGTCGCGCCAGTAGCAGTCGGCCGCGAAGAGGCCCTTGAGCGCCTCGATGTCCTTCTGCGCGAGGGCATCGCCGAACCGGGCGAGCCAAGTCGAAACCTTGCCGTGCGGCGATGCGACGTCCATTGCTGTCCTCCCTGGGTCGTGCCCCGGCCTCTGGCGGGCCCCGTGGGGTCAGACTAACGCCACGTCAGCGACCGGACCACCGACGCTTTGGTCGGAAGCCGGCCTCAGGCGCGCCTTTCCTTGGCCATGCGCGGCCCCTAGAGTGCCGGCCGATTTGCAGGGTGGCGGCCGCGGCAGACGGCCGCCCGGGGGAAGGCCGTGGCGCACATCATTGTCGTGGGGAACGAGAAGGGCGGCTCGGGGAAGTCGACCACCTCGATGCACATTGCCACCGCGCTGGCGCGGATGGGGCACAGGGTCGGGGCGCTTGACCTCGACCTCAGGCAGCAGAGCTTCGCCCGCTACATGGAGAACCGCCGCGCCTACGCGGCCGCGCGGGGGCTCGACCTGCCCTGCCCGGAATGCCGCGACCTCCCCCCGATCGACGAGTCGGCCCTCGCGCCGGGGGAGAACCCGATGGACAAGCGCCTCGCCGAGGCGGTGGCCGGGCTCGAGGAGATCTCGGATTTCATCGTCATCGACTGCCCGGGCTCGCACACCCGGCTGAGCCAGGTGGCGCATTCGCTGGCCGACACGCTCCTCACCCCGCTCAACGACAGCTTCATCGACTTCGACCTTCTGGCGCGGACCGATCCGCAGTCGAACCGGGTGCTCGGCCCCTCCGTCTACGCCGAGATGGTCTGGCAGGCGCGCCAGATCCGGGCGCAGGCGGGGCTCAGGCCGATCGACTGGGCGGTGATGCGCAACCGTCTGGGCGCCCAGGCGATGCACAACAAGGCCAAGATGGCCCAGGCGCTCGACGCGCTGTCGCGCCGGATCGGCTTCCGGGTGGTGCCGGGCTTCAGCGAGCGGGTGATCTTCCGCGAACTGTTCCCGATGGGCCTCACCCTGCTCGACCTGCGCGATGTGGGCGTGGAGCGGCTGAACGTCTCGAACATCGCGGCCCGGCAGGAGCTGCGCGAGCTCGTCCGCGCGCTCAGGCTTCCGGGCGTTGAGGTCGCGTTCTGACCGAGGCGAAGGGCGAGGGTCGCGGCCCCGCCGGGCGGTTGTCCGCGGCGGTCAGCGCGGCGAGCCGCGCGCCGAAGCGGTCGTCGGCCTCGGCGTCAGGGCAGTCGTCGGCGGCAGGCTTGACGCGATCAAGGAAGGACATGGGCCGTGTCTCCGTTTCCCCTCGCCGAGAGTGTCCGGGACGATGGCGGCCGGAATGCGGCGGAGACGGGGATCTTCCGGGGGAAGCTCCGGGCGGCACGCCGCCGGCGGACGGGATCGGAGACCCCGCAGTGGCGGACCCGGAGCGATTCGAACGCCCGACCCCCAGATTCGTAGTCTGGTGCTCTATCCAGCTGAGCTACGGGTCCGTCGGAGGGGGGATTTAGCCGCCGGCGTCGGGGGATGCAAGCGCGAAAGCGGGCGGCGCTACTCGGCCGCGTCGCCGAGGGCCACCACGCTCTTCGGCAGCCGGATCAGGAATTCCGTTCCCCCCTCGTCGCTGCGCACCAGCTCGAGGCTGCCGCCGTGCCCGCGGACGAGTTCCGAGGCGATGGCGAGGCCGAGCCCCGAGCCCTCCTTGCGGGTGCCGCCGGCGAAGGGCTGGAACAGGTGTTCGCGGGCCTTCGGCGGAAGGCCCGGCCCGGTGTCGGCAACCGCGATCAGCCAGGCGTGGTCGTCCTCGGTTGCCTTCACCGCGATCTCGCCGGGGCGGCCGCTGGCCAGGATCGCCTGCCGCGCGTTGCGCACGAGATTCAGGATGACGCGGTAGAGCTGCTCGGGGTCGGCCCGCACCACCAGCCCGACCGGCACGTCCTCGGCCAGGCTGATGTCGGCGTCGCCGAGCGCGAGACGCTCGGCCTCGAACACCTCGTCGACGATCTGCGCCAGCGCCACGCGGTCGAGCGCGGGCGGCGGCTCGTCGGCCTTGCCGAAGGCGAGCGTGGCTTCGCAGAGGTTGATCGCCCGGGACATCGAGGCGATGAGCTTCGGCGCCACGCGCCGCACGGCGGGGTCCGCGCTGCGCTCCATCCGGTCGGCGAAGAGCTGCGCCGAGGTCAGGATGTTGCGCAGGTCGTGGCTGATCCGGGCGACGGCCTCGCCCAGCCGGGCCAGCCGCTCGCGCTGGCGCAGCGCCCCGCTGAGCTGGGTCTGCATCGTCCGCAGCGCCTCCTCGGCCTCGCGCAGCTCCAGCACCGAGGCCGCCGGCGTGATGATCCGCCGCGCGTCCTCGGGCGCCTCGGCGTAGCTGCGCATCGCATCGACGACCCGGCGGATCGGCATCACCAGGAAGTGCCGCACGGCCAGGAACAGCAGCCCCGCCGTGACCGCCGAGATCACCGCCGACAGGGCCAGGATGCGCAGCCCGTAGTCGATCATCGCGGCGCGCAGCTTGCCGCTTTCCATCGTGACCTCGATCAGCAGGCCCGCCTCGCGCCGCGGCTGGCCGATCACCCGGATGATCTCCTCGCCGGGGTAGAGGAGCCGCGCCATGGCGTCGCGGATCAGTTCCCAGGCGGAGGGATCCCTGAGGTCGAAGGTCGCGGCGATCGGCGCCGGGATGGGCGAGGAGAGCACGAGCTGGCGCACCTCGTCGCGGCGCAGCACCACGTTGAAGACCTCGGCGTTGCGCAGCAGTTCCGCCTCGAGCTCGGGCGAGATCATGTCGTCGGCCGCGATCTGGCTCAGCGCCGCGATCTGCGCCCGTTCCAGCCGCGAGAGCAGGTAGTCCTCGCGGAACCGGGCGACCGAGGGGACGAAGATCAGGATCTCGGCGATCATCACGAAGACGATCGTCAGGATCAGGAACCGCCCCGACAGCGTCTTGAAGAACATCGCCCCTGCCCAGCCGCGAACCGCACCGCCCGTGGGGGCCCCGGTTACCGGCCGAACCGCTGAACCAGACGGACCGCCCGCCTGACCCAAGGATTATCAAAGAGCCTTGGGGAAAAATAGGCGCCCGCCGCCCGCTTGTTGATCTCCATGAGCGTCGGGTAGGGCAGCACCGTTTCGGCGATGGCGCGCATCTTCAGGCGGTTGGCGATCGCCAGGGCCCAGAGCGCGACGAGCTCTCCCGCCTGGGCGCCGGCGATCGAGGCACCGACCGGTCGGCCGCCGACCACCATCACCTTGACGAGCCCGTCCGTCCGCCCCTCGGCCACGGCCCGGTCGTTGTCGCGGTATGCCCAGCGCACGACCGTCAGCCGGCTGCCGTGCCGCCTGCGGGCCTCGGCCTCAGTCAGGCCGACCTGCGCCAGCTCGGGGTCGGTATAGGTCGCCCGGGGGATGTGCGCCGTCTTCGCCTTCGCCGGCAGGCCGAAGAGCATCGAGCGGATCACGATCCCCGCGTGATAGCCGGCGACATGGGTGAACTGGGGCCCGCCGGCGGCATCACCCACCGCGTAGACCCGGCGGTTGGAGACCGACCTGAGGCCGGCATCGACCGTCACGCCCCGCCCGTCGTGCGCCACGCCGGCGGCATCGAGGCCGAGGCGCTCGAGGTTCGCCCTGCGGCCCGCGGCCACGAGCAGGTGGCTGCCCTCGAAGACGCGCCCGTCGCGCACGCGGACGCGGATCGCGCCTCCTGTCCCCGCGACTTCCTCGGCCGGCGCCTCCTCGGCGATCGCTACGCCCTCGGCCCGCAGCCGGTCGAGGACGATGGCTGCAAGCTCCGGGTCCTCGCGTCCGAGCGCCTTCTGCGCCTCGATGACCGTCACCCTCGACCCGAGGCGCCGGTGCGCCTGGGCCATCTCCATCCCCAGCGGGCCGCCGCCGATGACGAGGAGGTGGTCGGGCCGTTCGCGCAGGTCGAAGACGGTCTCGTTGGTGAGGCAGGGCACCGTCGCGATGCCGGGAACGGGCGGGATCAGCGGCGAGGAACCCGTGGCGATCACGAAGCGCCGGGCCGCGATCACGTCACCCCCCGCCTCGACCTCGGTGGGGGAGAGGAAGCGCCCCCAGGCGCGGATCCCCCGCACGCCGAGCCATTCGAAGCGTTCCTGGCTGTCGTGCGGGGCGATGGTCGCGATCACGCCGCGCACATGGTCCTGGGCGCCCGCGAAGCTGATCAGGGGCTCGACCGGCTGGACGCCGAAGGCCGCCCCGGACCGCATCGCCCGGGCCTGCTTCGCGGCGGCGAGAAGCGCCTTGGAGGGGACGCAGCCCCAGTTCAGGCAGTCGCCCCCCATGCGGCGGCCCTCGATCAGCACCACTGAGGCGCCCATCTGCGCGGCCCCCGCGGCGACCGAGAGCCCGCCCGAGCCTGCGCCGATCACGCAGACATCCGCCACGATGCGCGCCACTGCTCACCCCCCCTTCCGGCCGAGGGCACGCAGCAGCATCGGCAGCGCCACGAGCGCCGAGAGCGCAAGCAGCGGGACGAGGAAGCGCGGCTCGAAGATGAGGCCGGGGTCGGGCCTGCCGCCGCGGGCGAAGACCTCCCCGAGCCCGGCGCCGGCCCAGGTGTAGATGGCCGCGCCCGGCATGATCCCGAAGAACGTGGTGAGGACGAAGCGCCCCAGGCGCACGCCGACCAGCGCCGGCAGCAGGTTCGCCACGAAGAAGGGCACCGCCGGCACCAGGCGCATCAGCAACAGCACCTGAAGCTCGTTCTCGCGCAGCGCCTCGCGGAACCTGCGCACGCGTCCCTCCGAGGCGTCGAGCCGCGCGGCCAGGCGGTCGCCCGCGCCGAGCCTGACCGCAAGGAAGATCGCCGTCGCCCCCGCCGTCGCGGCGATCACGTTGAAGAGCGCGCCGGGAAAGACGCCGAACAGGAAGCCACCGGTCAGCGTCGCCACGGTTGCCCCCGGCAGCGAGAAGGCGACGATGAGGACGTAGGCCGCGATGAAGCCGAGCGCGGCGGCAAGGTAATGCGCATCGCGCAGTGCGATGAGCCGCTCGCGGTTCTCGGCCAGCGCCTCGAACGACAGATGCTCGCGCAGGGCGAAGGCGCCGACCGCCGCGATGGCGAGGATCGCCAGGAGCGGCAGCCGGCGGACGAGGCCGCCTCGGTCGGGCGTGGTCATGTCGCTCATCGTTGCCGGTCGGGGCTGGGGGTCCGGGGCGCGGGTTCGGGGCAAGGATGCGCGCCGCGGGCGACGCAAGGTAGCCCCCTCACGCCGCCTTGATCCGGCGCGAGCCGCATCCCGGCGCGGCGCGGGAAAGGACCCGGGGGTTGAAACAATCGGAGTGTCCGGGCTGCCGCGAATGTTGCAGGACAGCCCCGGCAGCCCGCGCGCGGCGAGTTGACTTGGCCGCGGCAGCCCCGTAGAGAGCGGGCTTCGGATATGCAGGCCGTCGAATCCATCCGGTTCCGGCCCACGCGAACGGAGCTCGACCGATGAAGCGGACCTATCAACCCTCCAGGCTCGTGCGCAAGCGCCGCCACGGCTTCCGCGCGCGGATGGCCACCAAGGGCGGCCGGCTGGTCCTGAACGCGCGCCGCGCCAAGGGCCGCAAGAAGCTCTCGGCCTGAGAGCAGCCGCCAGCGGCAAACCGATGACAGCGCCGGAGCGTCCCGTGGCAGGCCCGAGGGCCGGCGCCGCGGCCGAGGCTCCGGCGGCTTCGGCGCCTCTGGCCGTTCTGCGCCGGCGGGCAGACTTCCTCAAGGCGGCGCAGGCGCGCCGGCAGGGCACCGCGGGCTTCCTCCTCCAGGCGCGGCGGCGCACGCCGGACGAGGACGGCGGCACGATCCGCGTCGGCTTCACCGCATCGCGCAAGGTCGGCAACGCCGTGGCCCGCAACCGCGCCAGGCGCCGGCTGCGGGCGGTGGCCAGGGCCGTGCTGCCGGGGGCGGGGCGCCCGGGGTGGGACTACGTGCTCGTCGCCCGGCCCGAAGGCACCGCGGCGCGGCCCTACCGCGATCTGGTGGCCGATCTGCGCTGGGCGCTCGAAAGGGTGCACCGCGGATGAGCCCGCTCGCCCGGATCCTCGCCCTGCCGATCCGGGCCTACCGGCTGCTGCTGAGCCCTTGGGTGGGCCACGGCTGCCGCTTCCAGCCGACCTGCTCGGTCTACGCGCTCGAGGCGCTGGAACGGCACGGCGCGCTCAAGGGCGGCTGGCTCGCGGCCCGGCGGATCGCCCGCTGCCACCCCTGGGGCGGCTCGGGCTACGACCCCGTTCCCGGCGCCGACCCCGCCCACGACCGCGCAAAGGGGCTCAGCCCGCCAGAATGAGCCCCTTCGGCCCCGCCGCGCGGGTCGGGATCGACGCCCGGTCGATCTCCCCCGCAAGCGTGAAGGCCAGATCGCGCATGAACAGCGCGTCGTGGAAATACCAGGTGTGGCCGGGGTTCTCGCGCCCCTCGTGCGCGGCCCGGGTCCGCTCGTAATGGGGCCCGCAATCGACGTCGGCCGCCTTCGCCGGCGCCGTCGGCGGCAGCCCGACCCGCCCCGCCCGCGGCGCGACCCCCACCCGCTTGACGTTCGAGAGCGAGAGCGCCGCGTCGAAGGGGTTGAAGTAGTTCGTCAGCCTGACCGTGTGGCGGTAGAGCGAGGAGGATCTCGCATGTCCCTCGGCCATCGACAGCGAGGAGACGTCGGCGCCGATGAACACGGTCTGGCTCACGGTCCAGGCGTGCTGTGCCACGCCGGGCCGGTCGTCGGCATCGTCGAAGGCCTCGCGCACCACGAAGGCGCCCATCGAATGGGCGAGGATGTGCAGGCGGATCTCGCATTCGGGGCGCTGGATCCGGGCGAAGGTGGCGATGCCCTCGTCGACCAGCCTGAGCGCGGTGAGCTTCGCGTCGGTCCGGTCCTCGAGGTAGTTGAGCGCGCTCGTCGCGCAGGGCCAGTCGAAGCTGACCACGCATCCGTCCCAGCCCTGCGCCCCGAGACCCGCCCTGAGCAGCCGGTGGCGCCGCAGCATCGTCTCCTGCGGCGTGTTGAACCCGTGGACGAAGAACAGGATGTCGCCGGTGAGGCTGAGCGTGGCCGGGTTCTGGCCGTTGATCGCATCCTGCGTCACGGCCTCGACCCAGTCCCGCTTGGGGATCCGGTGCGCCGGCAGCGGCACCGTCGCCGCCTCGGGCACGGCGAGGAACGAGGCCCGGCCCGGATCGGTCCCGAAACTGTCGATGCGGACGTTCCGCGCGCAGAAGACGTAGTCCATCGCCGTGCCCTCCCCCCGGGGCGCAGGATCGCACGCGGGCGGGCGGCGGCAAAGCCGGGTATTCCCTGCCGCAGCCGCGCTTCCCAACCGGGCCCGGCTCTGGCATAGCTCGCCCGCCGGGGAGAGGACGCGATGCTCGACGCAGAGATGCCCGACGCGGGCGACGACATCCACCCGCTGTTCTTCGGGGCGCCGAAGACGACGGAGTTCCGCAAGCTGCGCAAGCGCATCGTGCAGGCCGTGCGCGACGCGATCGACACCTATGCCATGGTCGAGCGCGGGGCGCGCTGGCTCGTCTGCCTCTCGGGCGGCAAGGACAGCTACACGCTCCTCGCCGCGCTCCACGAGCTGAAGTGGCGGGGGCTCCTGCCGGTGGATCTGCTCGCCTGCAACCTCGACCAGGGCCAGCCGGGCTTTCCCGCGACCGTCCTGCCGGAGTTCCTGACCCGCATGGGCGTGCCGCACCGCATCGAGTACCGCGACACCTATTCGGTGGTCGTCGGGAAGGTGCCGCAGGGGCGCACCTACTGCGCGCTCTGCTCGCGGCTCAGGCGCGGCAATCTCTACCGGATCGCGCGCGAGGAGGGCTGCTCGGCGGTGGTGCTCGGCCATCACCGGGACGACATCCTCGAGACCTTCTTCATGAACCTCTTCCACGGGGGGCGGCTCGCCACCATGCCGCCCAAGCTCGTGAACGAGGAGGGCGACCTCTTCGTGCTCCGCCCGCTCGCCTTCGTGGCGGAGGCCGATTGCGACCGCTTCGCCCGCGCAATGAACTACCCGATCATCCCCTGTGACCTCTGCGGCTCGCAGGACGGGCTGCAGCGGCAGCAGGTCAAGGCGATCCTCGACGAATGGGAGCGGCGCAGCCCCGGCCGCCGGCAGGTCATGTTCCGGGCACTGATGAACGCACGGCCCTCGCACCTGCTCGACCCCGCGCTCTTCGACTTCGCGGCGCTCGCGCGCCAACCCGTAGAATTGCCCGCAAACGGGGCGGAGGCGGACGGGGTGCGTTAACCGGCGGCTGACCGGCCCGGCCTAGGCTGCCCGGCGGCCGGAGCCCTTGCCGGCCCGCACGCAGGACGAGCCCCATGCCCCGATCCGCCACCGCCGAAGCCGCCCGGGCACATGTCCGCCGCTGGATCGACCGGAGGGAGGTCGCGGCACTCCTGCCTGCGCTGTTGCTCGCCGGGCTCTGGCTCGGGGGAGAGCCCGTGCTCGTGGCCGCCACGGTGCTGGTTCCCGCTCTGATGCTGTTTGCCGGCCCCGCGCCGGGGCGACCGGCCGGGGCGCGCGCGGGCGACGGGCTGACCGGCCTCGCCACCCGGGCCGACCTGACCGGCGCGCTCGACGCGGCCTTCGCCGAGGCCGGGCGCAGCGGTCGGACGACCGCGGTCTTCGCGCTGGCGATCGACGATCTTGCCGAGATCGAGGCGCGGCACGGCATCCACGCCGCCGAGGAGGTGCAGCGCCGCACGGCCGGTCGCATCGCCGCCGTCGTCCGGCGTGACGATGTGGTGGCCCGGATCGGCCCGGGGCTCTTCGCCGTGGCCTTCGCACCGGTCCTGCGCGTCGATCACGACTCGGCGGTCCGCACCGCCGAACGGCTCCAGGCGGCGGTGCGCGCGCCGGTCGCGCTCGGCCATACGCGGCTGCATGTGACCGGCTCGGTCGGCTTCTGCCTCGCGCCCCGCGCCCCCCGGCCCTCGGGCGAGGCGGCGCTGGCCGCCGCGCTCGATGCGCTCGGCGAGGCGCAGGATGCCGGGCCCGGCTCGATCCGCGCCTTCACCGCCGCACGGCCCCGGCCCGCGGCGGATGCGGCCGCGGCGGCGGCGGAGGCCGTCGCGGCGCTGGAGCAGGGGCGGATCCGGCCCTGGTTCCAGCCGCAGGTCGCCGCCGCAACCGGCGCGGTGACGGGCTTCGAGGCGCTGGCGCGGTGGGAGCATCCCGAGCGCGGCGTGCTCACCCCGAAGGACTTCCTGCCGGCGCTGGCCGCGGCCGGGCAGAGCGAGCGGCTGGGCGAGGTGATGCTCTACCACACGCTCTCGGCCCTGCGCGCCTGGGACCGGGCGGGCCTCGCGATCCCGTCGGTCGGTGTGAACTTCTCGGCAGAGGAGCTGCGCAACCCGCGGCTTGCCGAGAAGCTCGCCTGGGAGCTCGACCGTTTCGACCTCGCGCCCGACCGCCTCACGGTCGAGATCCTCGAGACGGTGATGGCCGAGGCGGGCGACGACAGCATCGCGGGCACCATCGCGGCGCTCGCCGCGCTCGGCTGCCGGATCGACCTCGACGATTTCGGCACCGGCAATGCCTCGATCGCCGCGCTGCGGCGGTTCAAGGTGAGCCGGATCAAGATCGACCGGTCCTTCGTCATCAACCTCGACGAGGACCGCGACCAGCAGCTCATGGTTGCCGCGATCCTCGGCCTGGCCGGAAGGCTCGGGCTCGATACCCTGGCCGAGGGGGTCGAGCGGGTGGGCGAGCATGCCGTGCTCGCCGAGCTCGGCTGCGGCCATGTCCAGGGCTTCGCGATCGCCCGGCCGATGCCCTTCGAGGAGACAATCGCCTGGCTCGAGCGCCACGCGGCACGCCGGGCGGCCGCGCCCGATCCGGCCCGCCGCGCTGTCTGAGAAGGGCGTCTCCGCCACATCGGGTGCCGTTCCCCGAGGTGCGGGGCGGGATCCGGCGCACGGCGCCACGCGGCGGGAAGACCCCCGCGCGACCCGTCTGCCCCGCCCGGCCCGTCTGCCACGCCCGGCCCGGCCCCACCTGACCCGGCCGGCCGGCGGAGGCCGGCCCGGACCGCCTCCCCGGCGCTGCCCGCCTGCCCCGCGCGTCCCGTCTGCCCCACCCGGCCCGGCCCGCCTGCCCCGTCCGTCCCGTCTGCCCCGTCCGCCCGGCCCGGCCCGTCTACCCCTCCACCCCTGTCTCTTATACAC
>JANZZL010000033.1 GCA_026419405.1 Paracoccaceae bacterium
GGGGGGGGGGGGGGGTGTAAACCCCCCCGCCTTCGCCATGGGGAGGTGCAGAGGGGCGTGCGGGGGCGCGAATCCCCGCCTGCGCAAGCGCGGGGCAGGCGCGCAAACCCCGACCGCGCCGCCCCGCGCCCCCTGGCGCGCCGATCATTCTCCCTCGCGCGCGCGCAGGGCTGCGCGGCGCAGGAGCAGCTGCCGGGCGAGCCCCGGATCGAGGTCGCGCCGCTCGGTGCCGAGCGCCCGGGTGAGGAGCCTGAGCCCCTCGATGCTGTCGGCCAGCGCCTCGGCGCGGGCGCGGTGCCAGGCGAGGCCCGCCGCGTGCAGCGGCCCGAGCACCGGGTCGCCGCGCAGCTCGGCCAGCGCGGCCTCGAGCGCCGGCAGGTGACGCAGGATCGAGGTCTCCGGCACCGTGTTGAAGTTGCGGTCGGCCCAGTAGCCGATGTCCACCGGCCGGTCCTTGCGGTTGGGCAGGCCGCGGTCGGCCTTGACGAGGAAGGCCATGGCCGAGCGCAGCGAGTAGTGGTTGAGGCAGGCGAGGTCGATCCCCCCCGCCGGCCCCCAGGTCAGCGTGCCCTCGCGGGCGAAGCGCTCGCCGAGGGGCGCCCCCGAGCCGTTGACCCAGACCGGCATGCGCCCCGGCGCGGGCGCCTTGGGCCGGTGCACGCCGAGCCTGCGGTAGCGCCCGGCGCGGAACAGGGTCTTGAACTGGCTCGCCTCCCAGGGCGCGTGGCAGGGAAAGGGCGCGGCGCGGGTGAACTGGGCAATCACCGGGCGGTCCTCGATCGCCATCACCCCGTTCGACCCGAACAGCCGCCAGGTGAGCGCCACCGCGTCGGCCTGCGGCACCGCGGCGAGCAGGTCGTCGAGCCTGCCCGCGCCGGCGCGGACGTTCACGAACTCGTCGCAGTCGGCCACCAGGATCCACTCGGCCGCCGCCGTCAGCGGGTGGGCGGTGGCTCGATCGAGCGCCGTCCACTGCACCCCCTTGCGCCCGATCGGCGCGTTGCGCTCGTGCACGACGAGGCCCAGCTCCGCCAGCCGGTCGAGCATCGCGTCGGTGCCGTCGGCGCAATCGTTGGAATAGATCAGGAACCGGTCGAAGCCGATCAGCCGGTGATAGGCGACCCATTCGAGCAGGTAGGGCGCCTCGTTCCTCATGGCGGTGACGATCAGGCGGCTCACGCGGGCGGCCCCTTGCGGTCGGCGACGGGCGCCCCAGACTAGGCGAATGCCGCGGCGGGGCAAGCCCCGCGCCCGAGGCGAAGGCCCCGGCGGCTGCGCCTAGCGGCCGCGCAGCGCGATCATCGCGCCTGCGGCGAAGATCAGCACCATGCCGGCCGCCGAGACCGGCGCCACCGTCTGGCCCCAGAGCACCCAGGACCAGGCGGCCGATACCGGCAGGATCACGTATTCGAACACCGACACGCGGCTCGCCTCGGCGAGCTGGTAGGCGCGCACCATCATGCCCACCCCGAGCAGCGAGCCTGCCGCCTGCACGAAGGTCCAGAGCCAGAACGAGGCCGGCGGCCAGACCGGCCCGCGCAGCAGGAAGCCCGCCGCGCCTGCGGGTGCCTCGGGCGCGAGGAGCGCGAGCGCCGCCATGCCGATCAGGCCGTAGAGCCCGAGCGCGAGGAAGAAGCCGGCCGTCAGCGTCTCGGCGCTTTCGCCGGCGCACCACTCGCGCGTGGCAAGGTTGCCCAGCGCGTAGAGCGCGCCGGCCGCGACCGGCAGCACCAGGACCGGCCGCAGCCCGGCCTGCGCCTCGGGCAGGAGCACCAGAACGGCGCCGAGGAACCCGATGGCGACCGCCGCGATCCGCACCGGGCCGAGCGGGTGGCCGTAGAGGAAGCGCGAGAAGATGAGCACGAAGATCGGCGCGGTGAAGAGCCCCGCCGCCGTCTCGGCGACGGAGAGGAAGGCCAGGCACCCGAAGTAGACCACCATCGCCGAGCCGTGCACCAGGCTGCGGGCCGCCACCGCGCGCAGGTTGCGCGGGCGCAGCCGCAGCCCCAGCGGCGCGGCGAGCAGCGCGACGAGCGCCATCGCCATCGCCGAGCGCGTGGCATGGAACTGCCAGAGGCCGCCGCCGTCGGCGATCACCCGCACGAAGTTGTCGGTGAAGCCGATCAGCGCCGCCGAGACGAGGATCGCGCCGGCCGCGGCGAGCGTGCGGTTCTGGGCAGGTGGTGCCAGCGCGGTCAACGGCGTCTCCTTTGCCGTTGATGAACGGCCCCGCAACGCCATAGTCTTGTCCGCGACCGACTTGAAGACCGGGAATTCCGGCAGCATCGGGCAGGGAGGAGAGAATGGGCTGGCTTGCCGACGAGACGGGGCTGGAGAAGCGCCGCGCGAACTTCGTGCCGCTCACGCCGCTGTCGCACCTGCGCCGGGCGGCGCTGGTCTTTCCCGACCGCGAGGCGCTGGTCTACGGCCCGAGGCGCTTCACCTACGCCCAATATCACGCCCGCGTCAGCCGGCTCGCCTCGGCGCTCGGGCGCATCGGCATCCGCCCGGGCGACGTGGTGGCCACGCTCCTGCCCAACGTGCCCGCCCAGGCCGAGGCGCATTTCGGCGTGCCGGCGGCGGGGGCGGTGCTCAACACGATCAACACCCGGCTCGACCCCGACACCGTGGCCTACATCCTCGACCACGGCGGCGCGAAGGCGCTTCTGTGCGACCCGCAGTTCCTGCCGCTCGCCGCCGAGGCCTTCGAACGCATGGAGGGGCCTGCGCCCGCGGTGGTCGAGGTCGCCGACCCGGTGGCGGGCGTGCCCGCGGAAAGCGCCCATACCGAATACGAGGACCTGCTGGAGGCCGGCGACCCCGGCTTCGACTGGATCCTGCCCGAGGACGAATGGGAGAGCCTGGCGCTCAACTACACTTCGGGCACGACGGGGCGGCCCAAGGGCGTGGTCTACCACCACCGCGGCGCCTACCTGATGACCATGGGCACGGTCATCTCCTGGCGGATGACCCTCTACCCGAAGTTCCTGACCATCGTGCCGCTCTTCCACTGCAACGGCTGGAACCACACCTGGATGATCCCGCTGCTGGGCGGCACGGTCGTCTGCTGCCGCGACGTGCGGGCGAAGGCGATCTACGACGCCATCGCCGACGAGGGGGTGACCCATTTCGGGGGCGCGCCGATCGTGCTCAACACGATCATCAACGCGCGCGAGGAGGAGCGGCGACCCTTCTCCCACACCGTGGAGGTCTTCACCGCCGGCGCCCCGCCGCCGGCCGCGACGCTTCAGGCGATCGAGCGGCTGGGCTTCAACGTGACCCAGGTCTACGGCCTGACCGAGACCTTCGGGCACGTCACCGAATGCCTCTGGAACGAGGCGGCCTGGGGCGGCCTGCCCGAGGCGGAGAAGGCCGCGATCAAGGCGCGCACCGGCGTGCTGATGCCGATGATGGAGGAGATCTCGGTGCGCTCGTCGGAGACGCTCGCCCCGGTGCCCTGGGACGGCGCCAGCCTCGGCGAGATCATGATCCGCGGCAACTGCGTGATGAAGGGCTACTACCGCAACCCGAAGGCGACGGAGGAGGCCTTTGCCGGCGGCTTCTTCCGCTCGGGCGACGTGGCCTTCCAGCATCCCGACGGCTACATCAAGATTACCGACCGCGCGAAGGACATCATCATCTCGGGCGGCGAGAACGTCAGTTCCGTCGAGGTCGAGGGCGCGCTGATGCACCATCCGGCGGTGCTGCTCTGCGCGGTGGTCGCCAGGCCCGACGAGAAGTGGGGCGAGGTGCCCTGCGCCTTCGTCGAGCTCAAGGAGGGCGCGACGGCCACCGAGGAGGAGCTGATCGCCTTCGCCCGCAGCCGGCTGGCCGGGTTCAAGACGCCCAAGAAGGTGGTCTTTGCCGAGCTGCCCAAGACCTCGACCGGCAAGATCCAGAAGTTCGAGCTGCGGGCGCGGGCGAAGACGCTGTAGCGGCGGGCTGCCCGCGGGCGGGGCCTGCCGGCGATGCAGGCAGCGCGGGGCACAGGTTCTACCGGTGGTTCCCCGCGGGCGGGGCCTTTCCCTGCCGGCCCGCCGCGCCCACCGAGCGTTCCAGCGCCGGATAGCGCGCCCCGAGCGTCGCGCCCCGGGCGAGGAAGGAGATCGACAGCGCCGCCCAGAGGCCGTGGTTGCCGAAGGCCGGAAGCAGCAGCGCGACCGCCAGCGCGTAGGCCGCGGCCGAAAGCGCCATCATGTCGCGCATGTCGCGGGTGCGGGTGGCCCCGATGAAGATGCCGTCGAGCATCCAGGGGGCGGCGCCGAGGACCGGCGCGGCCACCATCCAGGGCAGGGCGTCGCGCGCCGCCGCGCGCACCTCGGGCGCCGTCGTCATGGTGTCGATGATCGCGCCGCCCGCCAGCGCGAAGGCCGCGGCCAGCGCCACGCCCGCCCCCGCGCCCCAGGCCGAGGCCATCGCCGCGCCCTGCCGGAAGCGCGCCCGTGCGCCCGCGCCGAAGGCCTGGCCGACGAGCGCCTCGGCGGCGAAGGCGAAGCCGTCGAGCGCATAGGCGGTGATGTTGAGGAACTGCAAGAGCACCTGATTGGCGGCAAGCGCCACGTCGCCGAGGCCCGCGCCAAGGAACAGGAAGGAGACGAAGATCGCCTGCAGAAGGACCGAACGGATCAGGATGTCGGCGTTGACCGAGGCCATGCGCAGCAGCCGCGCCCGGTCGAAGATCCGCGCCCAGGCCCGCGCCGCCGGGGCGGCGAGCGCGGCGCGGCAGAACCAGAGGCCCAGCGCCAGCCCCGACCATTCCGCGAGGAAGGTGGCGAAGGCCACCCCGCGCACGCCCCAGCCGAGGCCGAGCACGAACCAGAGGTCAAGCAGGATGTTGAGCGCGTTCATGCAGAGCTGGACCGCAAGCACCGCGCGCGTGCGTTCCAGCGCGATCAGCCAGCCGGTGACGCCGTAGAGCGCGATCGCCGCGGGCGCCGACCAGATGCGTATCCCGAGGTAGTCGCGCGCCAGCGCCTCGACCTCGGGCGTGGCCGGAGCGAGGCGGAAGGCGCCGGCGAGGATCACCCCCTGCAGGAGGATGATCGCCAGCCCGGCGGCCGCGCCGAGCATCAGCACGCGGGTCAGCAGCGCGGCGACCTCCGCCCGGTCGCCCGCGCCCTCGGCCTGCGCGGCAAGGCCCGTCGTGCCCATGCGAAGGAAGCCGAAGATCCAGTAGACCGCCGAGAGCACGATGGCGCCGATCCCGACCGCGCCGATCGGGGCGGCCGCGCCCATCTGCCCCACCACGCCGGTATCGACCGCGCCCAGGATCGGCACGGTGGCGTTCGACAGGACGATCGGCAGCGCGATCCTGAGGATGCGCGCGTGGCTGACCGGCTCGGCGGCGGCGGTCATTCCCGGGCGGGCATCAGGAAGTGGCCGGTGGCCTGGGCGATGGGACGGCCGCGGTTGTCCTGCCAGGCCTCGACATGGACCGAGGCGTAGCGCCGCCCCGAGCGGTTCACCCGCGCCCGCGCATAGGCGTCGCGCGGCAGCCCCGAACGCAGGTAGTCCACCGTGAAGTCGATGGTCTTGGGCAGCCGCGGCATGGTCTCGGGCGTCAGCTGCGCCGGATCGAGGGCGCCCGACTCCATCTGCTCCCAGAGCAGCGACCAGGCGAGCTCGATCAGGGCCGTCACCTCGAGGAAGGCCGCCGTCGCCCCGCCGTGCAGCGCCGGCAGCAGCGGGTTGCCGATCAGCTTCTCGTCGAAGGGCAGGACGGCCGTCAGCTCGTCGCCGCGCCGGTCGAAGCTGACGCCCAGGAACTGGATGTAGGGCACCCCCCGGACCAGTGCCGCCAGCGCCCGGTCGCGGCGTTCCTTCACCACCTGGACCGGCTCGGGCTTGGGGCGTCTCACCGGATGCCCTCCACGGTGAAGGCCCCGGTCGCGGTGGCGACCGGCCGCGCGGGGTCGTCGTCGGTCGCCGTGGCGCGCACGAAGGCCACGCTGCGCGTCATGTGGTAGACCTCGGCGCGCGCGAGGATGCCCTGGCCGGGGGTCGCCGGGCGCATGTAGTCGATGCGCAGGTCAAGCGTGGCGGTGCCGCCCGGCGCGACCGGGTGGCTCAGCACCGCCGCCCCGCCGCAGGTGTCCATCAGCGCCGAGACCGCGCCGCCGGCGATCACGCCGGTCACCGGGTCGCCGACCAGCTTCGGGTCCCAGGGCATGGCGATCTCGGCCATGCCCTCGCCGATCGCGACGAGCCTGAGCCCCAGCGCCCGGGCATGGGGAAGGGCCTCGATGAACTGGCGGGCGATCTTGGTCTTGTCCGGGGTCATGCCGTCCCATCCGCGGCGACCGTTATTCCCGGCCCCGCGTCCGGCGGCAAGCCCGAAACGGAAGGTCGCAGCGGTGTCGCCTCGGCATTTGCCCCGCAGGGCCGGCAGGGTTAGCATTCCGCCACGGGAGAGGAAGACGATGGCCGAGACCCGACTGTCGTTCAAGGAGATGTGCGCGAAGTTCGGCGTGACGCCGCGCACCCTGCGCTACTACGAGTACATCGAGCTTCTGGCGCCCGAGAAGGAGGGGCGCGCGCGCTTCTACGGCCCGCGCGAGGTGGCGCGCATGAAGCTGATCCTGAGAGGCCGCCGCTTCGGCTTCAGCCTCGAGGAGATCCGGCAGTGGCTGCTGATCTACGACCGCGAAGGCACCGAGAAGCAGATGCGCGCCTGGGTCGAGCTGGCCGACCGGCAGCTCGGCGTGCTCGCCGCCGAGCGCGCCCAGCTCGACGAGACCATCGCCGACCTCAGGAAGCTGCGCGACGAGGTGGCGCGGTCGCTCGGCTGAGGCGCGGTCAGGGCTGCGGGCGCGCCCCTCCGCGCCGGTGCCGCATTCACGAAATTGCGCATGACGCAGGGGAAGCTTGCGCGACCTTTCGTCGGACGCGAAGTGACGCCACGTTCCGCTTACGCGAACGTCAGGCATCCTTGTAAGGAAGGGGCGCGCCACGCATCTCCCAGCCCGAAATTCCGGGCTGGAAAGGGTATCGAGATGACGAAGGAAGAGCTGATGACGATCCGCGAGATGTGCGACGCCTTCCAGGTGACGCCGCGGACGTTGCGCTTCTACGAGGCAAAGGAGCTCTTGTTCCCGATCCGCGAGGGGCAGAAGCGATGGTTCACCCGGCGCGACCGGGCGCGGCTGAAGCTGATCCTGCGCGGCAAGCGCTTCGGCTTCAGCCTCGAGGACATCCGCCAGCTCCTCGACCTCTACGACATCGGCGACCAGCAGGCCACGCAGCTCCGCCGCACCTACGAGCTCGCCCAGAAGCGCCTCGCCGAGATGATCGCGCAGCGCGACGAACTGAACGTGGCGATCGCCGAGCTTCAGGAGCAGATCGCCTGGGGCGAACAGATGCTGGCCTCGATGGGCCGCAAGTCCGCCGCCGAGTGACGCCGGACGCCGACGAGCAGGGAGGAAGACCATGCCGAGCTACACCGCCCCCGTGAAGGACATGCAGTTCGTGCTGCACGACGTGCTGAAGGTCGCCGAGAGCGACATCCCCGGCTACGCCGAGCTCGAACGCGACTTCACCGAGGCCGTGCTCGGCGAGGCGGGCCGGCTCGCCTCCGAGGTGCTCCAGCCCCTGAACGCGGTCGGCGACCGCGAGGGCTGCCGGCTCGAGAACGGCGTCGTCTACACGCCGAAGGGCTTCCGCGAGGCCTTCGCGCAGATCCGCGAAGGCGGCTGGAACGGCCTCGACCTGCCGGAGGACTACGGCGGCCAGGGTCTGCCCTACGTGATGGGCACGGCGGTCGGCGAGATGTTCGTCTCGGCCAACATGGCCCTGAACATGTACCAGGGCCTGACCCACGGGGCGATCTCGGCCATCCTCGCGCACGGCTCGGACGAGCAGAAGCGGACCTTCCTGCCGAAGATGGTCAGCCTCGAATGGACCGGCACGATGAACCTGACCGAGCCGCATGCGGGCACCGATCTGGGGATGATGCGGACCCGGGCCGAGCCGCAGGCGGACGGCACGTTCCGCATCAGCGGGCAGAAGATCTTCATCTCGGCAGGCGACCACGACCTGGCCTCGAACATCATTCATCTGGTGCTCGCCAAGGCGCCGGGCGGCGGCGAGGGGACGAAGGGCATCAGCCTCTTCATCGTGCCGAAGATCCTCGTGAACGCCGACGGCAGCCTCGGGCCGCGCAACGCGGTGTCGGTCGGCAAGATCGAGCACAAGATGGGCATCCACGGCAACGCGACCTGCGTGATGAACTACGACGGCGCGACCGGCTACCTCGTGGGCGAGCTCCACAAGGGCATGCGGGCGATGTTCACCATGATGAACGAGGCCCGGCTCGGCGTCGGGCTGCAGGGCTACGCCCAGGCGGCCGTGGCCTACGAGAATGCGCTGGCCTATGCGAAGGAGCGGTTGCAGGGCCGCGACGTCACCGGCGTGAGGAACCCCGGCGGGCCGGCGGATCCGATCATCGTGCACCCCGACGTGCGGCGCAACCTCATGGACCAGAAGAGCTTCGTCGAGGGCGCGCGCGCCTTCACCTTCTGGGGCGCCTCGCTGATCGACGCCGCCCACCGCCGCGGCGACACGGCCGCCGAGGGGCTGATCTCGCTGATGACGCCCGTCATCAAGGGCTTCCTCACCGACAAGGGCTTCGAGATGTGCGTCGCCGCCCAGCAGGTCTACGGCGGGCATGGCTACATCGAGGAGTGGGGGATGAGCCAGTTCGCGCGGGATGCGCGCATCGCGATGATCTACGAAGGCGCGAACGGCATCCAGGCGCTCGACCTCGTGGGCCGCAAGCTGGCGCAGGACGGCGGCCGGCACGTCATGGCGTTCTTCGAGACGGTCAAGGCCTTCATCCGCGAGAACGAGGGCGACGAGGCGCTCGGGCGCGACTTCCTCGAGCCGCTGAAGGCGGCGTCGAAGGACCTTCAGGCCGCCGGGATGTTCTTCATGCAGAAGGGGATGAAGGATCCGAACGCCGCGCTCGCGGGAAGCTACGACTTCATGCACATGATGGGGCATGTCTGCCTCGGCCTGATGTGGGCGCGCATGGCGCGGGCGGCGATGTCGGCCCTTGCGGCGGGTCGGGGCGATGAGGGGTTCCTGAAGGCGAAGGTCGCCACGGGCCGCTACTACATGGCGCGTCACCTGCCCGCGACCGCGATGCACCTCAGGCGTATCGAGAGCGGGGCCGAGCCGGTGATGGCGCTCGAGGCCGCGAACTTCTGATGGCGCCCGGCCGCCGCGGACCGCTCCGGGCGGGTCCGCGGACGGATCCGGGCACGGGTGCGGGGAAGGAGGAATGCCGGTGAACGCCGCACGGGGAGGATGGGCCGGAGCGGGGGCTTCACGCCCCCGCACCCCCGTGGAGTATTTCGGACAGGATGAAGGTCAGCGCACGCCCCGGCACGTGCCCGGAAGCGGGACTCGCGCCTTGCGCGCTCCGCGCCGGGGCGGCGCCTTCACCCTGTGCGGTCATCGGCTCTCCAGCCTGTACCGCGGGGCCCATCCTGCGCCGGAAAGGTTGACGCTCCGTTACCGTGCCCCTTCATCCTGTTCCAAATACTCCACGGGGGTGCGGGGGCGTGAAGCCCCCGCCAGGCCTGACCGCCGCGCGCCGCCCGGCAGGCACGGCCGCCCCGACGACCCGATGCCGCGCCTGCCGCGCGCCCAAGGAGGACCGACATGACCGAGGCCTATATCTACGATGCCGTCCGCTCGCCCCGCGGCAAGGGGCGGCCCGACGGCAGCCTGCACGAGATCACCGCGGTCGCGCTCTCGGCCAAGGTGCTGAACGCCGTCAAGGAGCGCAACGGGCTCGACGGCCAGGCGGTCGAGGACGTGATCTGGGGCAACGTCACGCAGGTGGGTGAGCAGGGCGGCTGCCTCGCGCGGTCGGCGGTGCTCTTGAGCGACCTCGACGAGCGGATCCCCGGTCTCTCGATCAACCGGTTCTGCGCCTCGGGCATGGAGGCGGTGAACCTGGCCGCCAACCAGGTCCGGGGCGGAGCCGGCCGCGCCTACATCGCCGGCGGGGTCGAGATGATGGGCCGTGTGCCCATGGGCTCGGACGGCGCGGCGATCGCGGTCGACCCGACGCTGGCGATGAAGACCTACTTCGTGCCGCAGGGCATCTCGGCCGACATCATCGCCACCGAGTACGGCTTCTCGCGCGACGATGTGGACGCGCTGGCCGTGGAAAGCCAGAGGCGCGCCGCACGGGCCTGGGAGGAGGGGCGATTCGCCCGCTCCATCGTGACGATCCGCGACCAGAACGGCCTGCCGGTCCTCGAGCGCGACGAGCACATGCGCCCCGGCACCGACATGCAGGCGCTCGGCCGGCTCGAGCCGTCGTTCAAGGCCATGGGCGAGGTCATGCCCGGCTTCGACAAGGTGGCCCTGATGAAGTATCCGCATCTCGAGCGGATCGAACATGTGCACCATGCCGGCAATTCCTCGGGGATCGTCGATGGGGCGGCCGCCGTTCTTGTCGGAAACGAACAGTTCGGGAAGGAATACGGCCTGAAGCCCCGCGCCCGGATCCGGGCGACGGCCAAGATCGGAACCGACCCCACGATCATGCTGACCGGACCGGTGCCGGTCACCGAGAAGATCCTGCGGGAAGCGGGCATGTCGGTTTCCGACATCGACCTCTTCGAGGTGAACGAGGCCTTCGCCTCGGTGGTGCTGCGCTTCATGCAGGCCTTCGACGTCGACCCCGACCGGGTCAACGTCAATGGTGGCGCCATCGCGATGGGCCATCCGCTCGGCGCGACGGGCGCGATCATCATCGGCACGCTGCTCGACGAACTCGAGCGCACCGGCAAGGGCACTGGCCTCGCCACGCTCTGCATCGCCTCGGGCATGGGCGCGGCGACGATCATCGAGCGCGTGTGATGACCGGGTGCGAGCTCGCCGCCGTCCCGGTCAGGACCGGTTCGCGCTGTCCGGAACCCTGCGCCGCGATGATGCGCAGCCGATCCTCGCAGCGGCTCGGCGAGCCGGGCGCGCTCTCCAGCCTGCGCCACCGGCACGAGCGGGAGGACGAATCCGTGATCGCCGGCGCAGGCGGATCCGTGGCGATCAGGGACGCCGGGACGGTGCTCCGGCCCGGCGACGCCGCCTGGTCCGCCGCACGGCCGGTCGGCCATTGCCTCGGGAACCCCTCCGGCGCCGAGGCGACCTACCTTGTCGTCGGCACCCGCAGCATGGCCGACGTGGTGCACTGCCCCGACTTCGGCCTGACGCTGACCATCACCGACCGCCGCCGGCGCATCTTCCGCCACGCCGAGGGCCGGATCCTCGCCGTGGCCGAAGGCTGAGCGGCAGGGAAGAGACCCCGAGAGAGGAGCCCCGAGATGACCGACTTCCACTACGCCACCGACGCGGACGGCATCGCCACCATCACCTGGGAGGTGCCGGGCAAGTCGATGAACGTGATGAGCCTCGAGGGCTTCGCCGAGCTGGAGGCCTGCATCGACCGGGCGCTCGCCGACCCCGCGGTGAGGGGCGTGATCATCACCAGCGGAAAGAAGGACTTCGCCGGCGGCATGGACCTCAACATCATCGCCCGGATGAAGGACGAGGCCGGCGACAACCCCGCGCAGGGGCTGTTCGACGGGATCATGCGGATCCACGGCATCCTGAGGAAGATCGAGCGGGCGGGCATGGACCCCAAGACCCTGAAGGGCGGCAAGCCGATCGCCGCGGCGCTTCCCGGCACGGCGGCGGGCATCGGGCTCGAGATCCCGCTGGCCTGCCACCGGATCTTCGCGGCCGACAACCCAAAGGCGAAGATCGGGCTGCCCGAGATCCTGGTCGGCATCTTCCCCGGCGCGGGCGGCACCACGCGGCTCGTCCGCAAGCTGGGCGCCATGGCGGCCGCGCCCTTCCTGCTCGAGGGCAAGATGGACGCGCCGTCGCGGATGAAGGCCGCGGGCGTCATCGACGAGGTGGTGCCTCCGGACGAACTGCTCGCCCGCGCGAAGGACTGGGTGCTGAGCGCGAAGGACGCCGACCTGGTGAAGCCCTGGGATCGCAAGGACTACCGCATGCCCGGCGGCGCGCCCTACCACCCGGCGGGCTTCATGACCTTCGTCGGCGCGAATGCGATGGTGATGGGCAGGACGATGGGCGTCTACCCGGCGGCGAAGGCGCTGCTCTCGGCCGTCTACGAGGGCGCGCTCGTCGATTTCGACACCGCGCTCAGGATCGAGGCGCGCTGGTTCGTGAACGTGCTGATCAACCCCTCCTCGGGGGCGATGATCCGCTCGCTCTTCCTCAACAAGGAGGCTCTGGAGAAGGGCGCGAACCGCCCCGCCGTGCCCGACCAGTCGGTGCGCAAGCTCGGTGTCCTCGGTGCGGGCATGATGGGCGCGGGCATCGCCTATGTCGCGGCCAGCGCGGGTATCGAGGTCGTGCTGATCGACGCCACCGCCGAGGCGGCCGAGCGCGGCAAGGCGCATTCCGAGGGCCTGCTCGACAAGGGGATGAAGCGCGGGAAGGTCACGGCCGAGCGGAAGGCCGAGGTCCTGGGCCGGATCACCCCGACCACCGACTACGCGCTGCTCGCGGGCGCGGACCTGATCGTCGAGGCGGTGTTCGAGGATCCGGCTGTCAAGGCCGAGGTGACCGCCCGCGCCGAGGCAGTGACGGGAGAGGACTGCATCTTCGCCACCAACACCTCGACCCTGCCGATCTCCGACCTCGCGAAGGCCTCGACGCGGCCGGACCGGTTCATCGGCATCCATTTCTTCAGCCCGGTCGATCGGATGATGCTCGTCGAGATCATCCGCGGCCGCGAGACCGGCGAGCGCGCGGTGGCCAGGGCGCTCGACTTCGTGCGGCAGATCCGCAAGACCCCGATCGTCGTCAACGACGCGCGGTTCTTCTACGCCAACCGCTGCATCATCCCCTACATCAACGAGGGCATCCGCATGGTGCGCGAGGGCGTCGCGCCCGCGCTCGTCGAGAACGCCGCGAGGCTCGTCGGCATGCCGGTCGGGCCGCTGCAACTGGTGGACGAGACCTCCATCGACCTCGGCGTCAGGATCGCGAAGGCGACCAAGGCCGCGCTGGGCGAGGCCTATCCCGACGACGCCGTGGACGAGGTGCTGTTCTGGATGGCCGACCAGGGCCGGCTGGGGCGCAAGGCGAAGGCGGGCTTCTATGCCTACGACGAGACGGGCGAACGCCTCGGCCTGTGGGAGGGGCTCGCGCAGCGCTATCCGCGCGCGGCGGAGCAGCCCGCGCTCGCCGAGGTCCAGCACCGGCTTCTCCTCGCGCAGGTGCTCGAGGCGGTGCGCGCCTTCGAGGATGGCGTGCTGACCGACATCCGCGAGGGCGACGTCGGCGCGATCCTCGGCTGGGGCTTCGCGCCCTGGTCGGGCGGCCCCTTCGGCTGGCTCGACATCCTCGGGGCGGCGCGGGCGGTGGAGCTTGCCGAGGGGCTCGCGGCGCGGCACGGGGCCCGCTTCGCCCCGCCGAGGCTCCTGCGCGAGATCGCCGCCCGGGGCGAGACGTTCTACGGCCGCTTCGGCGAGGGGCGGAAGGCCGCCGCCTGACGGGCCTGCGCCGCGCAGCCGCCCGGCTCAGGTCCTGGGGTAGCCCAGCGCCTTCAGCGCCTCGGCGATCTCGCCGAGGATGGCGGGGTCGTCGATCGTCGGCGGCGTCCTGAACGGCTGTCCGTCGGCGATCTTCGCCATCGTGGACCGCAGGATCTTGCCCGAGCGCGTCTTGGGCAGACGGTCCACCACGCAGGCAAGCCGGAAGGCGGCGACCGGGCCGATCATCTCGCGCACCAGAGCCACGCTTTCGCGCACGATCTCCTCGTGCGGGCGGTTGCAGCCCCTGTTGAGGCAGAGGAAGCCCAGCGGCAGCTGGCCCTTCAGCTCGTCGGCGACGCCGATCACGGCGCATTCGGCCACATCGGGGTGCGAGGCGAGCACCTCCTCCATCGCCCCGGTCGAGAGGCGGTGCCCGGCGACGTTGATCACGTCGTCGGTGCGGGCCATGATGTAGAGATAGCCGTCCTCGTCGCGGTAGCCCGCGTCGCCCGTCTCGTAATAGCCTGGGAAGCGGCTGAGGTAGCTCTTCACGAACCGCTCCTCGGCGTTCCACAGGGTCGGCAGCGTCCCCGGCGGCAGCGGCAGCTTCACGGCGATCGCGCCGAGGGTGCCCGGCGGCACCTCCCGCCCGGAGTCGTCGAGCACCCGCACGTCCCAGCCCGGCATCGGCACCGAGGGGCTGCCGACCTTCACCGGCAGCTTCTCGATCCCGAGCGGGTTCGCGGCGATGGGCCAGCCGGTCTCCGTCTGCCACCAGTGGTCGATGACCGGCACCTTCAGCTTCTCCTCGGCCCAGCGGATCGTGTCGGGGTCGGCGCGTTCGCCCGCGAGGAAGAGCGCGCGCAGCGGCGAGAGGTCGTGGCCCTTCAGCAGCGCGCCCGCCGGATCCTCGCGCTTGATCGCGCGGAAGGCGGTGGGCGCGGTGAAGAACGACCGCACCCTGTGCTCGGCGATCACCCGCCAGAAGGTGCCGGCATCGGGTGTGCCCACGGGCTTGCCCTCGAACACCACCGTCGTGTTGCCGTGAACCAGGGGGCCGTAGCAGATGTAGCTGTGCCCGACCACCCAGCCGACGTCCGAGGCCGCCCAGAAGACCTCGCCGGGGTTGACCCCGTAGATGTTCTTCATCGACCAGTGCAGCGCGACGAGGTGCCCCGCGGTGGGGCGGACCACGCCCTTCGGCTGGCCCGTGGTGCCCGAGGTGTAGAGCACGTAGGCCGGATGGTTGCCCTCGACCGGCGTGCAGGGCGCGGGGTCGGCCCCGGCCTGGAACGCGTGCCAGTCGTGATCGCGGCCGGGGACGAGGTGGGCGGGCTCCGGCTCGCGCTGGAGCATCACCACGAACTCCGGCCTGTGCGCGGCCTGCTCGATCGCTGCGTCGAGCAGCGGCTTGTAGCGCACGATCCGCCCCGGCTCGATCCCGCAGGAGGCGGCGAGCACCGCCCGCGGCCTGGCATCGTCGATCCTGACGGCAAGCTCGTGCGCGGCAAAGCCGCCGAACACCACCGAATGGATCGCGCCGAGCCGGGCACAGGCCAGCATCGCCTCCAGCGCCTCGGGCACCATCGGCATGTAGATGATCACCCGGTCGCCCTTGCCGAGGCCCTGCCGCGCCAGCGCCCCGGCCAGCCGCGCCACCCGGTCGCGCAGTTCGGCGAAGCTGATCTCGCGCCTGGTCTGCGTCACCGGGCTGTCGTGGATGATCGCCGTCTGGCCGCCCCGGCCCGCCTCGACATGGCGATCGACGCAGTTCCAGCAGGCGTTGAGCTCGCCGTCGGCGAACCATTCGTAGAGCGGCGCGCGCTCGTCGAAGAGCGCCTTCGAGGGCATCCGCGTCCAGTCGATGGCGCGGGCGGCCTCCATCCAGAATCCCTCCGGGTCGGCCAGCGATCGCGCGTGGATCTCCGCATAGCCCATGTCTCTCCTCCCCTCCGCCGGCCCTGTCCGGGCCGTCCGCGCCGGTCGCACAAGACTGTTGCGCAAGTGTTTCCGCCGTTCCCCTTCCTCTTGTCGCAAATACGCCCGGGGGGTCCGGGGGGCAGGCGGCCCCCCGGCCCGCCTCAACCGTAGTGGGCGACGGGCGTGCCCGCGATGGCCGACATGTTCAGCAGCCCCCGCGCGGTGATCGAGGGTGTGACGATATGCGCCCGGTTGCCCATCCCCATCAGGATCGGCCCGACCTCGAGCCCGCGCGCCTTCATCTTCAGGATGTTGCGCACGCCCGAGGCCGCGTCGGTATTGGCGAAGATCAGCACGTTGGCGGCGCCCTCGAACCGGCTTCCGGGGAAGATCCGGTGGCGCAGCTCGGGGTCGAGCGCGGCGTCGACGTGCATCTCGCCCTCGTAGGCGAAGTCGGGCTCGCGCCGGTCGAGGATCTCGAGCGCTGCCCGCATCCGCCGCCCGGTGTCGCAGTCGAGGTTGCCGAACTGCGAATGCGAGCAGAGCGCGACCTTGGGCGTCACGCCGAAGCGGCGGGCATGGCGGGCCGCGCCGATCGCGGTCTCGGCGATCTGCTCGGGCGTGGGTTCGGGGTTCACCTGGGTGTCGGCGACGAAGAGCGGACCGTCCTCGAGGATCATCAGGCTCAGCGCGCCCACCGGCCGCAGCCCGTCGCGGGCGAGGATCTGGCGGACGTAGCCGAGGTGCCAGAGATACTGGCCGAAGGTGCCGCAGATCATGCTGTCGGCCTCCCCGCGGTGGACCGCGACGGCGGCGATGGCGGTGGTGTTGGTGCGCAGCACCGCGCGCGCGATGTCCGGCGTGACCCCGCGCCGGGCCATCAGCTCGTGATAGGTGCCCCAGTAGTCGCGGTAGCGCGGATCGTTCTCGGGGTTCACCAGGTCGAAGTCGCGCCCCGGCCGGATCGGCAGGCCGGCGCGCTCGCAGCGCATGGCGACGACCTCGGGCCGGCCGATCAGGATCGGCTTGTCGGTCGTCTCCTCCAGCATGGCGTTCGCCGCGCGCAGCACGCGCTCGTCCTCGCCCTCGGCGAAGATGATCCGCCGCGTCGCGGCGCGTGCGGCCTCGAACACCGGCCGCATCAGCAGGGCCGAGCGGAAGACCGAGCCGTCGAGCTGCATCTTGTAGGCGTCGAGATCGGCGATCGGCCGGGTGGCGACGCCCGACTCCATCGCCGCCTTCGCCACCGCCGGGGCGACCACGCCCATCAGCCGCGGATCGAAGGGCTTGGGGATCAGGTAGTCGGGGCCGAAGCTGAGCTGCTCGCCCTTGTAGGCGGCGGCCGCCTCGGCGCTGGTCGTCGCCCGCGCCAGCGCGGCGATCCCCTCGATGCAGGCAAGCTCCATCGCATCGTTGATCGTCGTCGCGCCGACGTCGAGCGCGCCGCGGAAGATGAAGGGAAAGCACAGGACGTTGTTGACCTGGTTGGGGTAGTCCGACCGTCCGGTGGCGATGATCGCATCGGGCGCCGCGGCACGGGCCGCCTCGGGCATGATCTCGGGCACGGGGTTGGCCAGCGCGAAGATGATCGGCCGCCGCGCCATGCGCGCGACCATCTCGCCCGTCAGCACGCCGGGCCCCGAGAGGCCGAGGAACAGGTCGGCCCCCTCGATCACCTCGGCCAGGCTGCGCGGCCCGCCGGGCTGGGCGAAGGCGGCCTTCTGCGGCGTCATCTCCTCGGTGCGCCCCTCGTGGACGAGGCCGGCGAGGTCGCAGAGGAACACGTTCTCGCGCCGGACGCCGAGCTTGACCAGCATCTCGAGGCAGGCGATGCCCGCCGCCCCGCCCCCGGTCGAGACCACCCGGATCTCGTCGAACCGCTTGCCCGCGACCAGGAGCGCGTTGGTCGCCGCCGCGCCGACCACGATCGCCGTGCCGTGCTGGTCGTCGTGGAACACCGGAATGCGCATGCGCTCGCGGCACAGCCGCTCCACGGTGAAGCACTCCGGCGCCTTGATGTCCTCGAGGTTGATCGCGCCGAAGGTGGGCTCCAGCGCGCAGACGAGGTCGGCCAGGCGCTCGGGGTCGGTCTCGTTCAGCTCGATGTCGAAGCAGTCGATGTTCGCGAACTTCTTGAAGAGGACGGCCTTGCCCTCCATCACCGGCTTGGAGGCCAGCGCGCCGATGTTGCCGAGCCCGAGCACCGCGCTGCCGTTCGAGACGACCGCGACGAGGTTCGCCCGCCCGGTGTAGCGCGCCGCGGCCGCCGGATCGGCGCGGATCTCCAGACAGGCCTCGGCGACGCCCGGCGAATAGGCGAGCGCGAGGTCGCGCCCGTTGGCGAGCGGCTTGGTGGCGCGGATCTCGAGCTTTCCCGGCCGCGGAAACTCGTGATAGGCGAGCGCGGCCTGCCGCGCGCTTTCCTGCCGTGACTCGTCCAACGCATCCTCCCGCATGGTTCAACGTTGAACCATTCCTCCGGCACGGCCGTCAACCACGCCGGCCGCCCGTCGGCGGGGGAAACTTGCCAAACCGCGGCGGCGGGCACAGTCTGCCGCAGACCGAGGGAGACCGCCATGCAGAACATCCGCGGCGAGGCGCATCTGACGACGCGCGACCTGCGCGCCGACATCCCCTTCTTCACCGGGACGCTGGGCATGCGGCTCGACCGGATCTTCCCGGCCGACAATCCGCGCGTCGCGGTGTTTTCGGGGCACGGGCTCCGGCTCCGGCTCGAGGAGGGCGAGGGGCCCACGGGCTCGCTCGGCATCCTCGCCGACGACCCGCTCCTGATCGCGGGCGGCGCGCGCGAGCTCGTGGCGCCCGGCGGCACCCGCGTCGAGATCTCCGAACTCGACCCGCCGCTCGTTCTGCCGCCGACCGAACACGCCTTCGCCGTCCGCCGCCTCGCCGACCGGGCGCCCTGGATCGTCGGCCGGGCGGGGATGCTCTACCGCGACCTCGTGCCCTCGCGCCTGGGCGGTGCGATGATCGCAAGCCACATCCGCATCCCCGAGGGCGGCCCGGTCCCCGACATGGTGCATTTCCACAAGGTCGCCTTCCAGCTCATCTTCTGCATCCGGGGCTGGGTCGATGTCGTCTACGAGGACCAGGGCCCGCCCCGGCGGCTGCAGGCGGGGGACTGCTTCATCCAGCCGCCCGAGATCCGCCACCGGGTGCTGACCGCCTCCGACGGGCTCGAGGTGATCGAGATCGGGGTTCCGGCCGAGCACATCACCGAGATCGACCATGCGCTCGACCTGCCGACCCCGACCGAGCGCCCCGACCGGGAATGGGCCGGGCAGCGCTTCGTGCACAACCGCGCCTCCGAGGGCGAGTGGCGGCCGCACCGGCTGGCGGGCTACGTGGCGCGCGACACCACGATCGCGGCGAACACGCGCGGTGTCGCCGGGGTGCAGGTTGTCGGAAAGGGACAAGGAACCCCCGTATTCACCCGGCACGATGCCGACATCCTGTTCGGATTCGTCATGGAGGGAGAATTCGTGCTCGAGGGCGAGGGGCAGCCGCCGCAGCCGCTCTCGCCGGGGGACGCCTTCGTGATCCCCCCCGGAATGGCGACGCGCTGGGCCGGGCCTTCGGGCGACCTGCGCCTTCTCGAGGTGTCGCTGCCCGGCCGCTTCGCGACGGCGCCGGCGTGAGGCGCCCGCCCTTGCAACGCGCGGGCGTTGGCGCGACAGTCGCGCCCAGCCCAGGGAGAGACCGCCGATGAGCCTCGTCGAGGAAGCCCGCAAGGTTCGCGAGCGCGCGCATGCGCCCTATTCCGGGTTCAAGGTGGGTGCGGCGATCCGCGCACGCTCGGGCCGCATCTACACCGGCGTCAACGTCGAGAACGCCTCCTACCCCGAGGGCACCTGCGCCGAGGCGGGGGCCATCGCCGCGATGGTGGCGGGCGGCGACACCGAGATCGCCGAGGTCGCGGTGATCGCCGACTGCCCCGACCCGGTGCCCCCCTGCGGCGGCTGCCGCCAGCGCATCGCCGAATTCGCCTCGGGCGAGGTGCCCGTGACCATGGCCACGCTCGCCGGGGCCACGCTCACGCGCCGGCTCGACGAACTGCTGCCGGGGGCCTTCGTCTCGGCCCACATGGCGCGCTGATGGACGCCCGCGGCATCATCGCCCGGCTCAGGGACCGCCGGCCGCCCTCGGCCGAGGAACTCGCCTGGTTCGCGCAGGGCCTCGCCTCGGGCGAGGTGACCGATGCGCAGGCCGGCGCCTTCGCCATGGCGGTCTGCCTCAACGGCCTGGGCGAGGCGGGGCGGGTGGCGCTGACCCGCGCGATGCGCGACAGCGGCATGACGCTTTCGTGGGATCTTCCGGGCCCGGTGCTCGACAAGCACTCGACCGGCGGGGTGGGGGACTGCGTGTCGCTGCTGCTCGCCCCGGCGCTTGCGGCCTGCGGCGCCTACGTGCCGATGATCTCGGGCCGCGGGCTCGGCCACACCGGCGGCACGCTCGACAAGCTCGAGGCGATCCCCGGCTATACCACGCAGGTGAGCGTCGAGCGCCTCCAGCGCCTCGTCGCCGACATCGGCTGCGCCATCGTCGGCGCCTCGGCCGAGATCGCCCCGGCCGACCGGCGGCTCTACGCCATCCGCGACGTGACCGGCACGGTCGAGTCGATCGACCTGATCACCGCCTCGATCCTCTCGAAGAAGCTCGCGGCCGGGCTCGAGGCGCTGGTGCTCGACGTCAAGGTGGGCTCGGGCGCCTTTCTCGCCGGGATGGACGAGGCCGAGGCGCTCGCCCGGGCACTGGTGACGACGGCGCAGGGCGCAGGCTGCATGACGCGGGCGCTGATCACCGACATGGACGAGCCTCTGATCGCCGCGGCGGGCAACGCGCTCGAGGTGATCGAGGTCATGGAGACGCTGACCGGCACCGCCGTCACCACCCGCCTGTGGGACCTCACCGTCGCCCTCGGCGGCGAGGCGCTGGCGCTCGGCGGGCTCGCCGCCGACGCCGAGGACGGGGCGGGGCGGATCGCGCGCGCGCTCGAGAGCGGGCAGGCCGCCGAGATCTTCGGCGAGATGGTCTCGGCGCTCGGCGGGCCGATCGATTTCGTCGAGCGCTGGCCCGACCGGCTGCCCGCGGCGCCGGTGGTCATGGAGGTGCCGGCCCCGGTCGAGGGGGTGGTCACGCGCATCGACACGCGCGCCGTGGGCGAGGTCGTCGTGGCGCTGGGCGGCGGCCGGCGGAAGGAGACCGACCGGGTGAACCCCTCGGTCGGCCTCTCCGAGATCGCCGCCGTGGGCGAGGAGGTCTCGCCCGACCTGCCGGTGGCGCGGGTCCATGCCGCCAGCCAGGACGATGCCGAGGCCGCCGCCCGCGCCCTGCTCGCCGCGATCGAGATCGGCAGCGAGGCGCCGGAGCGGCCGCTGATCCACCGCCGGATCGGCTGATGGGCCGCGCCTTCCTGATCGTGCTCGACTCGGTCGGCGCGGGCGGCGCGCCGGATGCGGGGCGCTTCTTCAACGGCGCCGTGCCGGACACCGGCGCGAACACGCTGGGCCACATCGCCGCCGCCTGCGCCGCCGGCCGGGCGGAAGAGGGGCGCACGGGCCCGCTGCGCATGCCGAACCTCGGCCGGCTGGGGCTCGGCGCGGCGGTGCGGCTCGCCTCGGGCGCGGCGATGGAGGGCTTCCCCGAGACCGGCGAGGGGCTCTGGGGCGCGGCGACCGAGGTCTCGCCCGGCAAGGACACGCCCTCCGGCCACTGGGAGCTGGCCGGGGTGCCGGTGCCCTGGGAATGGACCTATTTCCCCGACACGCGCCCCGCCTTCCCGCCCGGGCTCGTGGCCGAGGTGTGCCGGCTGGCCGGAACCGAGGGCATCCTCGGCAACGAGCACGCCTCGGGCACCGAGATCATCGACCGGCTGGGCGCGGAGCACATGCGGACGGGCTGGCCGATCTGCTACACCTCGGCCGACAGCGTCTTCCAGATCGCCGCCCACGAGGAGACCTTCGGGCGCGACCGGCTGATCGCCCTCTGCGCCGCGCTGGCGCCGCGGCTGCACGCGATGCGGGTCGGCCGCTGCATCGCCCGGCCCTTCGTCGGCTCGCCGGCCGCGGGCTTCACCCGCACGCCGCACCGGCGCGACTTCGCCATCGCCCCGCCGGCGCCCACGCTTCTCGACTGGGCCGCCGCCGCGGGTCGCCGGGTGCATGGCATCGGCAAGGTCGGCGACATCTTCTCGGGGCGCGGCTTCCACGAGGTGCGCAAGGGCCCGGACCTTGACCTTTTCGAACATCTGGTAGAGCTGAGCGGCACTGCCGAGGACGGATCCCTGACCTTTGCCAACTTCGTCGAGTTCGACACCAACTTCGGCCACCGCCGCGATGTCGCCGGCTATGCCCGCGCGCTCGAATGGTTCGACGCGGGCCTGCCGCGGGTGTTCGAACGGCTGAGGCCGGGGGATCTGATGATCTTCACCGCCGATCACGGCAATGACCCGACCTGGGCGGGCACCGACCACACCCGGGAACGGGTGCCCGTGGTGGGCTGGGGGGTGACGAAGGCCGTGGGCCACGTCGCCTTCGCCGACGTGGGCGCGAGCCTCGCCCACCACCTCGGCCTGCCCGAGCGCGGCGCGGGGAGGAGCTTCCTGTGATCCCCAAGGCCGAACTGCACCTGCATCTCGAGGGCGCGGCGCCGCCCGCCTTCGTGCGCGGTCTGGCGCGCGAGAAGGCGATCGACATCTCCGGCATCTTCGATGCCGACGGCAACTATGCCTTCCGCGACTTCCGGCATTTCCTGAAGGTCTACGAGGCCGCGACCTCGGTCCTGACCTCGCCGGAGGACTACCGCCGCCTGACGCTCGCCGTGCTGGAGGAGAGCGCGGCCTCGGGCGTGATCTATTCCGAGACCTTCCTGTCGCCCGACTTCTGCGGCGGCGGCGACCTGGCCGCGTGGCGGGAGCATCTCGCCGCGATCCGCGAGGCGGCGGAGGAGGCCGGGCGCAGCCTCGGCATCACGCTGCGCGGCATCGTCACCTGCATCCGCCACTTCGGGCCCGAGCGGGCGAAGGCCGCCGCGCGCTGTGCCGCCGAGACCGCGGGCGACTGGATCTGCGGCTTCGGCATCGCCGGCGACGAGCGCACGGGCCGGCTTGCCGACTTCGCCTGGGCCTTCGACTGCGCGCGCGAGGCGGGACTGCGGCTGACCATGCATGCCGGGGAATGGAACGGGCCCGAGGAGGTGCGCGCCGCGCTCGCCCTCGGGGCCGAGCGCATCGGCCACGGCGTGCGCGCCGCCGAGGACCCCGCGCTGGTGGACGAACTCGCCGAGCGCGGCACGGTGCTGGAGGTCTGCCCCGGCTCGAACATCGCGCTCGGGCTCTGCCCCGGCTGGCGCGGGCACCCCATCGGGCGGCTTCACGACCGGGGCGTGCGGGTCACCGTCTCGACCGACGATCCGCCCTTCTTCCGCACCACGATGGAGCGCGAATACGCCTGTCTGGCCGAGGCCTTCGGCTGGGACGAGGGCGTCTTCGCCCGCCTCAACCGCACCGCGATGGAGGCCGCCTTCTGCGATGCCGCCACCCGCGACGCCATCCTCAGGAGACTGGAGCCCGCCGCATGACCGCGCCCGCCGACCCCCATGTCACCGTCGTCACCCATCCGCTCGTCCAGCACAAGCTGACGCTGATGCGCGAGAAGGACACCTCGACCGCCTCGTTCCGCCAGCTGCTGCGCGAGATCAGCCTGCTGCTGGCCTACGAGGTCACGCGCGAGCTGCCGATGACGACCAAGCGGATCGAGACGCCGCTGTGCGAGATGGACGCGCCGATGATCGAGGGCAAGAAGCTCGCCCTCGTCTCGATCCTGCGCGCCGGCAACGGGCTGCTCGACGGCATCCTCGAGCTGATCCCCGCGGCGCGGGTCGGCTTCATCGGGCTCTACCGCGACCATGCCACGCTGAAGCCCGTGCAGTACTACTTCAAGGTGCCGACCCAGCTCGAGGACCGCATCGTGATCGTCGTCGATCCGATGCTGGCCACCGGCAATTCCTCGGCGGCGGCGGTGGAGCTGCTGAAGAAGGCGGGCGCGACCAACATCCGCTTCCTCTGCCTTCTCGCCGCACCCGAGGGCGTCGCCCGCATGAAGGAGGCCCATCCCGACGTGCCGATCGTCACCGCCGCGGTCGACAGCCACCTCAACGCGCAGGGCTACATCGTGCCGGGGCTCGGCGACGCGGGCGACCGGATGTTCGGCACCAAGTGAGCCCGGGCGCCCCGGCTATTCGGCGCAGATCGCCTGCAGGCTCACCCAGTCGGCATCCTCCAGCACCGGCTCGGCGCCGCCCTCCCACATCGGATCGGCCTCGATGAGGGCGACGGTGGTCTCGCCGGTCACGTCCTCGGCATAGGCATAGGGCGAGGAGGGCACCCGTGCCTCGGCGAACCTTGCCAGCAGCGCCTCGGTGTCCACCGGCGCGGGCGCGGCGGTCAGCAGCGCCTCGGCATAGGCGGCGATCCGCGCCTCGGGCAGCTCGCCGGTGGTGAGCAGCCGGAAGGTCGCCAGCGTGCCCGCATGTTCGAGCAGCCGCGCCATCGGGTCCTCGGCCGCGCGGCGCAGCGTCTCGGCAAGGATGTAGCCGGCCACCACGTCGGGCGTCTCGTGGTCCTCGACCAGCGACTGCGCAAGCAGGATGTGCCCGCCCGGCAGGTGCGCGGTGGTCCGCACTCCGCCCGGCAGCACGAGAAGCGTGCCCCCCGCCGGGCCGAGGAGCCGCGCCGCCAGCTTGTCGAGCGCCGCCGAGCCCAGCTCGCTCCGGCAGGGCTGGCCCGAGATGCGCGTGATCTGCGCCAGAAGCGCCGCGCCGATGTCGTTGCGCGTGGCGGGCGGCAGCACCGAGACGGTATGCCGCAGCAGCGCCCCCGGCAGCCAGAAGAAGCCGAGCGCGGCGACCGAGGCGAGGCTCAGCGCGAGCAGCCAGATCCGCAGGCGCCCCGGCTGCGGGCGGCGCCGCGCGATCAGGGTGCGCACGGTGTCGATCGCCTCGACCATCAGGGGGTCGTCGATCTCGATGGTCTCGACCGCGTCGGCCCCGGGGCTGTAGACGGCCGGATGCTGGCCGGGGTTGACCCGGCACACCGCGGCGAGCGACCAGTGGGTCAGCGGCGTGTCGGCCCGGTCGAGCACGACCAGCGTGCTGTCGCCGAAGGTCACCGTGACATCGCGCCGCTGGGCATCGGGGCCGTCGCGCCACACGCCCGTGCTTTCGAGCCGCGCGTATCGCTTGAGCGCCGTCATCGTCCCCTTGGGCCTGCTCACGCCTCGTTGCGGCGAGGATAGCCGGTGGCGGCCGCGGCGTCCATTCGCGCCGCGTTCAGAGCCACCGCGCGCGGCCCGTGCCGACGGCCTCTGCCGCCGCGGCGAAGCCGTCGCGGGCCAGCAGCGCGTCGAGCCCGCGGGCGATCTCCGCCGCAAGCGAGATGCCGCGGTAGACCATCGCGGTGTAGAGCTGCACCGCCGAGGCCCCGGCGCGGATCTTCTCGTAGGCGTCCTCGGCCGAGCCGATCCCGCCCACGCCGATCAGCGGCAGCCGCCCGCCGGTCAGCACCGACAGCCGCGCCAGCACGCGGGTGGAGCGCTCGAAGAGCGGCGCGCCCGAGAGCCCGCCCGCCTCGCCGCGCAGCGGGCTGCGCAGCCCCTCGCGCGCGAGCGTCGTGTTGGTGGCGATGATCCCCGAGAGGCCGGCGCCCAGCGCCACCTCGGCGATGCCGGCCAGGTCGTCCTCCGTGAGGTCGGGGGCGACCTTCAGGAACACCGGGATCGGGCGGGGCAGGGCGGCGCGGGCCTCCATCACGCCGGCGAGCAGCGCGGCAAGCGCCTCGCGCCCCTGCAGCGCGCGCAGCCGCTCGGTGTTGGGCGAGGAGACGTTGACGGTGGCGAAGTCGGCATGCGGGCCGCAGGCGGCCAGCACGCGGGCGAAGTCGGCCGCGCGGTCGGGGCTGTCCCTGTTGGCGCCGAGGTTGATCCCGACCGGGATCCCCGCCGGCCGGGCGGCCAGGCGCGCGGCGATCGCCGCCGAGCCCTCGTTGTTGAAGCCGAAGCGGTTGATCGCCGCCGCGTCCTCGGCCAGGCGAAAGAGCCGCGGCCGCGGGTTGCCCGGCTGCGGCAGGGGGGTCGCCGCGCCGACCTCGAGAAAGCCGAAGCCCGCCCGCATCAGCGGCGCAAGCGCCTCGGCGTTCTTGTCGAAGCCGGCGGCGAGGCCGACCGGGTTCGGCAGGTCGAGCCCGGCGAGCGCCGTGCGCAGCCGCGGCGAGCTCACCGGCCCGGGCAGCCGCACGAGCCCCGCGCGCAGCGCCCGCAGCGCCAGCCCGTGGGCGGTCTCGGGGTCGAGCCGGCGCAGCGCGGCGAGGCCGGCGCGTTCGATCAGCCTCACACCACCCCCTCGGGGAAGATGTGCCCGGTCGCGCCGAGCGGCAGCGACTTGTCCCAGACCACGTCGGAAAGCCTCAGCGGCCGGTAGAGATGCGGGAACAGCGCGCCCCCCCGCGCGGGCTCCCACCGGAGGTCGGGGCCGAGGCGGGCGGCATCGAGGGCGACAAGCACCAGGTCGCTCTCTTCCGCGAAGTGCCGCGCCGCGGTCCCGGTCACCTGCCCGGCGGTCGACAGGTGGATGAAGCCGTCGCGCAGGTCCACCGGCGCGCCGGCCGTCACGCCCGCGGCACGGAACGCGGTCCATTCGGACCGCCGGAAGATCTTGTAGACCAGCATCGCCGCCCTCATGCCCCCGACCCGCCGCTCGGTCAAGCGCGGCGGGGGGCCGCGGCGTCGCGCCGCCGTCATGCGCGGGTCGGAGGCAGGCGCTGTCACGGTCCGGGGAAGCGCCGGGAGGACGCGGACCGCTGACCGGGAGACTGCGGGCGGCAAGCGCCGTCCCGGCGCCGGGCGCAGGCGCCGCGCGGGCCGGCGTCACGCTGCCCGTGCCGCACATCAACGACTTCCACAGCCGGATCGAGCCGATGACCGCCTCCGGCTCCGCCTGCGACGCCGAAACCGAGGCGAAGGGCAAACGCTTCGGCGGCGCCGCGGGGCTCTGCACCAGGGTCAACGCGCTGCGGGGGGCGATCCGCGCCGAGGGGGGCATGTCGTCCCGCTCGACGCGGGCGACCGGTTCCAGGGCGCGCCCATGTCCACGACCTTTCGGCGCGGGGCCGAGATGATGGCGCGCATCGGCGTCGATGCCATGGCGCTCGGCAACCGGTAGTCCGGCGACCGGCCCGAAGGGCTCGATGCCGTCCTCTCCCGGGTGGGCTTCGCGGTCGTCTCGGGCAGCAGCGGCCTCAGCGCCGCCGGCGTGCCGGCCGGCCGCCTGCCGGACCACCTCCTGCCCGGGGTCGGCGGCGAGCGGACCGGCGTCGTCTCGGCGCTCACCGTCGCTGCCGCCGGGATCGCCTCGCCGGGCCCGTCGGTCGCCTTTCGCGACGAGGTCGGCTGCCTCGCCGAAGACGTGGCGGCGCTTGCGGCCGAGGGGGTGAGGCAGATCATCGCGCTCACCCGTGACGGCCCGCCGCGCGACATCGAGATCGCCGACGCGGTGCCGGGCATCGGCGCCATCGTCGGCGGGCAGGGCCGCCCCTGGCCGTCGGCCGCCGACCCGGCGCGCGAGGGTCCCTCTCCGGTCCGGGCCAGTGGGCCCGCGAACGCGCCCGCCCCCTTCGTGCAGGCCCAGGCCTGCGGCAGGGATCTCGGCCTTCCGGAGCCGACCTTCGCCGAGGACGGCACGCGCCGCCACGCGCGCGGCGACACGCGCCCGCCCGAGGCCTCGGTCGTCCCGGATCCGGTGATCGCCACCCGCATCGCCGAGCCCGCCGGCCCGATCGGGGCGTCGATTGCGCGGGTGATCGGCGAGGCGGCAGGCCCGATCGACGGCGCGCGTCTCCGCGCCGTCGCGATGCGCCAGCGCGATGCCCGGGTGCCGATCGACCGGGCGAAGTCGACCAGGCGAAGGCCTGCGGCCAGGTCTCGCCCGGCTTCCTCCGCAGGGGCGGCGACGGCTACCGGATGGTCGCCCCGGCGGCGACTGCCGACGATGTCGGCCCGGGGCTCGATCAGCTCGTGGCCGACTGCATCATCGCCGCGCAGGGCGGCCGCCACACGCCCCGTCCCGATGGCCGCAACACCCGCGTCGGGGAGGCCGCCCGGCGCGCGCGCCGGGCGCGGGCGCGCCCGCCGGTTGCCCGCGGGCGCGGCAGGGCCTAGGCTTGCGCCCATGTGCGGCCGCATCGTCATCACCGACCCCAACGAGGCGCTCGCGGCGCTGTTCGGGGCGGTGCCGTCGAACGACCTGCCCGAGCCGCCCAACTACAACGTCTGCCCGACGAACACCGTCGCGGTCGTGACCTCCGAGGGCGGAACGCGGCGGCTCAGGCCGATGCGCTGGGGCTTCCTGCCGCACTGGTACAAGGCCCCCGACGACGGCCCGCTGCTGATCAACGCGCGCGCCGACACCATCGCCGACAAGCCCGCCTTCCGCGCCGCCGCCCGCGAGCGGCGCTGCCTCGTGCCGGTGCGCGGCTTCTACGAATGGCGCGCCGAGGGCGGCCGCAAGCTGCCCTTCTTCGTGCACCGCGCCGACGGGGCGACCATGGCGCTCGCCGGGGTCTGGCAGCTCTGGGAGAGGGGCGGGGCGCCGCTTGCCAGCTTCGCCATCGTCACCACCGACGCCAATGCGGCGATGCGGACGATCCACGACCGGATGCCGGTGATCGTCGAGCGGCCGGACTGGCCGCTCTGGCTGGGCGAGGCGGGCCACGGCGCGGCGGCGCTGATGCGGCCGGCGGCCGAGGGCGTCGTCGCCTACCACCGGGTGGACCCGCGCGTGAACTCCAACCGGGCGAGCGGGCCGGACCTGATCGCGCCGGTCGCGGCCTGAGGCGGGCCGGGCGCGGGGCCTGCGCCGGCAGGGCCGGGCGCGGGTGGCACCGGGGCGGCCCCGGGGGCGGCCCCGGGGGCGGCCACGCGCGGCCGCTCCGCCGCGGGGCGAGCGGGGCGGGCCGGTCCGGCACGATGGCCTTCGCCCAGTCGCGGCGGCGCCCGGCGGTCGGGGTCGTCGGGGTGGCCGGCCGCGACCGGGCTTGCGCGACGGCCGGCATGAGGCT
>JANZZL010000034.1 GCA_026419405.1 Paracoccaceae bacterium
GGCTCGGCCTGCTCGCCGTGCACTGGATCGCCACGCGGACCCGCCTGCCCGAGGACGCCGCCATCGGCGCGGTGCTCTCGGTCTTCTTCGGGCTGGGCGTGGTGCTGCTCACGGTCATCCAGACGCTCGAGACCGGCCGGCAGGCCGGGCTCGAGGGGTTCCTGCTCGGCGCCACGGCGGGCATGCTGCGCGCCGACGCGCTGCTGATCGCGGCAGGCGGCGCCGCTGCGCTCGCGCTGGCGCTCCTCTTCCGGCGGCCGATGACACTCGTCGCCTTCGACCCGGGCTATGCGGCGGCGCGCGGCGTGAACCTCCGCGCCATCGATCTCGTCACCATGGGGCTCGCGCTCGGCGTCACCCTCATCGGGCTGAAGGTCGCGGGGCTGATCCTGATCGTCGCGCTCCTCATCATCCCGCCCGCGGCCGCGCGGTTCTGGACCGACCGTTCGGGCGTCATGGCGGCGCTCGCCGGCGCGATGGGCGGGCTTGCCGGCCATGCCGGCGCGGCCGTCTCGGCGACCGCCCCCGCGCTGCCGACCGGCCCGGTGATCGTGCTCGCCGCCGCAGCGCTCTTCGCCCTCTCGATGCTTGCGGCCCCGCGCCGGGGGCTTCTCGCCGGCGCGCTGCGCCACCTGCGCCAGCGCCGCGCGGTGCATCTGCGCCAGGGGCTTCTCGCGCTCGCCCAGGGCCTGCCGGTGCACGAGCGCTACACCCTGCGGCTGCTCGTCCGTGAGGGCCTTGCCCGGCGTGACGGCGTGCCGACCGAGGCGGGCCGGGCCGCCGCGGCCAGGGCCCTGCGCGACGAGGCGCGCTGGGCGCTTCTCCGGCGCGAGCGGGGCCAGGATGCGGCCGCGGCGCTCGACGACGGGCTGGCCCCGATCGACGCCGTCCTCACCCCGGACGAGCTCGCCGCGCTCGATGCACAACTCGCGCCGAAGGGGGTGTAGCCTTGGGGCCGGATTTCGTCGTCCTCTCGCTGGTGCCCATGCTGATCGGAGCGCTCGCGGCCGTGGCCTGCGCCCTGCCGGGGAACTTCCTGCTGCTGCGCCGTCAGGCGCTGATCGGCGATGCGATCAGCCATGTCGTGCTGCCCGGCATCGTCGCGGGGTTCCTGGTGACGGGCTCGGTCGCCACGCTGCCGATGCTGCTCGGCGCCGGCGCCGCGGCGCTTGTCGCGGTCGCGCTCATCGAGGCGGTCCGCCGGCTGGGGCGGATCGAGCCCGGCGCGGCCATGGGCGTGGTGTTCACCACGATGTTCGCCGCCGGCGTGCTGCTGCTGGAGCTCTCCGACACCTCGAGCGTGCATCTTGATGTGGAACACGCGCTCTACGGCAATCTCGAGAGCCTCGTCTGGCTGGATGCCACGGGCTGGCAGTCGCTTCTCGACCCGGCGGCGCTGGCCGGGCTGCCCCCCGAACTGGGGCGGATCGCCGCCGCCGCGCTCGGAGTCGGCCTGTTCGTGCGGCTGTTCTGGCGGCCGCTCGCCGCGGCCACCTTCGACGAGCACTTCGCCCGCGCCCAGGGGGTGCCGACCGCGGCGCTCGGGCTCGGCCTCGTCATGGTGGCGGCGCTGGCGGCGGTTGCGGCCTTCGATGCCGTGGGCTCGATCATCGTCATCGCGATGTTCATCTGCCCGCCGGCCGCGGCGCGGCTGATGACCGACCGGCTCGGCCGGCAGGTGGCCTGGTCGGTCGCCTTCGCGGTGCTCTCGGCCGTCGCGGGCTACATCCTCGCCGGCTATGGCCCGCTCTGGCTGGGCGGCCAGGATGCCGTGAGCGCGGCCGGCATGATCGCCGCCGTCTCCGGCCTGATCCTGGCCGCCGCCTGCCTCCTCGGCCCGCACCGGCGCCCGCGGCCGGGCTGAGCGGCGCGCCGCCGCCTCCCGCCCGGCCGGTGCCGGGCGAGTGCCCGGCGCGCAGGTCGCCTCACAGCGTCCCGATCAGCACTGCGCGGAAATCGTTCACGTTGGTCAGCGTGGGTCCGCTGACCACCTGGTCGCCGATCCGGCCGAAGAAGCCGTGCGCGTCGTTCGCCGCAAGCGCCGCCGCGGGGTCCACCCCCAGCGCCGCCGCCCGGGCCAGCGTGTCGGGGCCGACCAGCGCCCCCGCCACCTCGGCGGCGCCGTCCACCCCGTCGGTGTCGCAGGCGATCGCATGGATTCCCGGCGCCTGCCTCAGCGCGATCGCCAGCGCCAGGCAGAACTCCGCATTCGGGCCGCCCACGCCCGCCCCGCGGCGGGTGACGGTGAGCTCGCCGCCCGACAGCAGCAGCACCGGCGGATCGCCCTCCCGCCGCGCGGCCGCGACCTCGAGCGCCATCGCCGCCTGGGCCGCCGCCACCTCCCGCGCCTCACCCTCGAGCGCGTCGCCGAGCAGGCGCACCTCGACCCCCGCCTCGGCGGCCCGCCGGGCGGCCGCGGCGAGCGACTGCGCCGGCGCGGCGAAGACGACGTTCTGCACCCGCGCGAGCCGCGGGTCCCCCGGCGGCACCACGCCGCTCGGCCGGGCGAGGGCGGCGCGCACCGCCGGCGGCACCGCGATGCGCCAGCGGTCGAGGATCGCCAGGGCATCGGCGGGGGTCGTGGCATCGCCCACCGTCGGACCCGAGCCGATCATGGCGGGATCGTCGCCCGGCACGTCCGAGAGCATCAGCGCCAGCATCCGCGCCGGATGCGCCGCCGCGGCGAGCTGACCGCCCTTCACCCGGCTGAGGTGCTTGCGGACCGTGTTCATCTGGTCGATCGGCGCGCCCGAGGCCAGCAGCGCGGCGTTGACCGCGCGCTTGTCGTCGAGCGTGAGCCCCTCGGCGGGGGCGACCAGAAGCGACGAGGCGCCGCCCGAGATCAGCGCCAGCACGAAGTCCTCCGGGCCCAGGCCGCGCAGCATCGCCAGCATCCGCCCGGTGGCCGCCTCGCCGCGCGCGTCGGGAACCGGATGCGCGGCCTCGACGATCTCGATCCCGGCGCAGGGCCGTGCGTAGCCGTCGCGGGTGATCACCAGCCCCTCGCAGGGGCCCCAGGCGGCCTCGACCGCCTCGGCCATCCGCGCCGAGGCCTTTCCCGCGCCGACCACGAGCACCCGTCCGGCCGGGCGCTCCGCCGGCAGGAAGGCGGCCAGGCTGCGCATCGGGTCGGCCGCCTCGACGGCCCGGTCGAAGAGATCCCTCAGGAACTCCCTCGGATCGAACATCGCCCCCTCCCGCCCGTCGTCTCGCCGGACCGAGATTGGCCAGATTCCAGCGGCCGAATCCAGCCCGGACAGGGGTGGCAGGGGGGAATCCCGCCATTGCTCCGGCCGCCGATCCGGTGTCAGACTGCGCCCGCCGGACGGGGGCGGGCCGCCGCGCGGCGCGCGGCGCGAGGCAAGGGGGGCGGGAGCCGCGTGATCGTTCCATTTCACGTGTCCGAGATGCTGCGGCGCGTCCGTCAGAAGTTCACCTCGCCCGCGGATGCGGACCGCATCGCCCCGCGGGCGGGCGGCTACGCACCGCTCAGGCCGGTGAAGTCCGCCAGCCCCGCGAGCATCGCCGCCTTCTGGGACCGCATCGGCCGGCCGGGGGCGCAGGCCCGCCTGGCCGATCCCGAGACCGTCGCCGACGCGCCGCTCTATGCGCGCAGCATCGAGAACCTCATCGGCACGGTGAAGGTGCCGGTGGGGCTGGCCGGACCGCTGCGCATCAACGGGGTGAACGCCTCGGGCGACTTCCTGGTGCCGCTTGCCACGACCGAGGCGGCGCTCGTGGCCTCCTATTCCCGCGGCGCGGTCGCGGCCAGCCGGGCCGGCGGCGTCTCGACCGCGGTGCTCTACGAGGGCGTGCTGCGCAGCCCGGCCTTCGTCTTCGAGGGCCTGCTCCAGGCGGGGATGTTCGTCGACTGGGCGGTGCAGAACGCCGAGGCCCTGAAGGCGGCCGCCGAGGCCACCACGCGGCACGGCCGCCTGGTGTCGCTCGAGCCGGTGATCGACACCAACATCGTCTTCCTGCTCTGCCGCTACACGACCGGCGACGCGGCCGGGCAGAACATGGTGACGATCGCCACCGAGGCGCTCTGCCGGCACGTCGCGGCGCACTGCCCGGTCAACCCCGCGCGCTGGTATGTCGAGGGCAACTTCTCGGGCGACAAGAAGGCCTCCGCGCTCGGCACGATGACCGGGCGGGGGCGCAAGGTATCGGCCTCGGTCACGCTTCCGGCCGAGGTCGTCCGCGACGTGCTGCACACCACCCCCGACGAGATGCTCGCCTACGGGCGGGTCGCCAATCTGGGCGCGCTGCTCTCCGGCCAGCACGGCGCCCAGGCGCACTACGCCAACGGGCTGGCCGCGCTCTACATTGCCACCGGGCAGGACGCCGCCTGCGTCGCGGAAAGCGCGGTCGGCTTCACCCGGATGGAACCGAGGGGCGACGGCCTCTTCTGCTCGGTCACCATGCCGAACATCCTGGTCGGTTCGGTCGGGGGCGGCACCGCCCTGCCCTCCCAGCGGGCGGCGCTCGACGTGCTCGGCCTCGCCGGGCCCGGCAATGGCGCCGCGCTCGCCGAGGTTGCCGCGGCGCTCTGCCTCTGCGGCGAGATCTCGATCGTGGCCGCGATGGCCGCGGGCCACTTCACCCGCGCCCACCAGTCCCTCGCCAGGGGTCGCCGGGCGTGATGCGGGCGCCGCCCGCCGCAGAGCCCGGACGCGGCCGCCCCGCCGGGACGCCCCGCCTGCCGGACGCACGGACCGGGGGCGCCCCGGAAGGCCGGGGGGCATGAACCTCGCCCGCCGCCTCTGGGCCTACCAGGCCGAGCGCTTCCCGCTGCTGCGGACGGTGCCGCTGCTGGCGGTGTTCTCCGCCGCGGCGGTCAACGTCTCGGCCGTGCTCGCCGGCAGGTCCCTGCCCGGGCCCGGCGCCTATGCCACCGCCTTCGTGCTCGCGTTCGTGCTCTTCTTCCAGATGCGCGCCGCCGACGAGGTGAAGGACGCGGAGGACGACCGCCGCTTCCGCCCCGAGCGGCCGATCCCCCGCGGCCTGGTGTCGCTGCGGCTGATCGTCGGCCTGGCCGCCGCGGCCGTTCCCCCGGCTGTTGCCGCTGCCTGGGCCTGGCATCCACCCCTGCTCTGGCTGCTGGCGCTCGCCTGGGCCTGGCTGGCGCTGATGACGGCCGAGTTCCTGGCGCCCGCCTGGCTCAAGGCGCGCCCCATCCTCTACCTCGTCAGCCACATGGCGATCCTGCCGCTCATCGACCTGCTGCTGACCGCGGTGGAATGGCTGCCCGGCGGCGGCCCCGACCCCGCGCTCGCGCTGTTCCTGGCGCTGTCCTTCGTCAACGGCTGCGTCCTCGAGATCGGGCGGAAGCTGAAGGCGCCCGGGAACGAACGGCCGGGCGTGGAGACCTATTCGGCGCTCTGGGGCCCGGCCCGCGCGGCCCGCATCTGGACGTTCTGCGTGGCGGCCGCGGCGGCGCTCGTCGCGCTCAACGGCCTTGCGCTCGGCATCCCCGGGCCTGCGGCCCTTGCGGCGGGCCTCGGCCTTGCCGCCGCGGCCCTGCCTGCACGCCGCTATGCCTCGGCGCCCACGCCCGCCGCCGAGACGGCGCTTGACGCCGCATCGGGGCTCTGGGTGCTGCTGGCCTACGCCACGCTCGGCTTCCTGCCGCTCGCTGCCGGAGGCGCGCCGTGATCCTGCGGCCGGATCAGGCAACCGATCCGGCCGTCGCCGGCGGAAAGGCGGCCGCGCTCGCCCGCCTCAAGGCCGCCGGCTTCGACGTGCCCGACTTCGTCGTGATCCCTGCCGCCGCCTTCGCTGCGACCGCCGCCGGGCCCCGCCCGGCGCGGGGGCTGAAGCCGGCCCTGGCGCGGGCCCTCGCCGAGCTCGGCCCCGGCCCCTTCGCCGTCCGCTCCTCGGCCCGCAGCGAGGACGGCGCCGCGCATTCCCACGCAGGCCAGTTCGCCACCGAACTGAACGTCCCGGCCGCTCGCGTGGCCGATGCTGCCGCCCGCGTCTGGGCCTCGGGCTTCGCGGACCCCGTCGGCACCTACCGCGCGCTGACCACCGGAGAGGATGCCCAGCCCCCGGCGATCCTGGTCCAGCGCATGGTGCAGCCCCGCGCCGCCGGAGTCGCCTTCTCGGCCGACCCGGTCAGCGGCCGGCGCGACCGTGCCGTCATCGCGGCCGTGGCGGGCCTCGCCGACCGGCTCGTCGCCGGCGAGGTCTCGGGCGAGGACTGGACCGTCGCCCGCGACGGCGCGGCGGCCGGACCCGAGCGCCCGGCCGTCCTGACCGCCGGGCAGGCGCGGGCCGTCGCGGCCCTCGCCGCGGCCTGCGAGGCGCATTTCGGTTCGCCCCAGGACATCGAGTGGGCGTTCGAGGGCGAGAGGCTGCGCCTCCTCCAGTCGCGGCCCGTCACCACGCCGCTCAGGCCCGTTCCGGTGCCGGACGACACGCTGCGCCTGTTCGACAACTCCAACATCGTCGAGAGCTACCCCGGCCTCGTCTCGCCGCTCACCTTCTCCTTCGCGGCCTATGCCTACGACCGGGTCTACCGCGCCTTCGTGCGCCTGCTCGGCCTCTCCCCCGCGCGGGTCGCGGCCAATGCCCCGGTCTTCGCCAACCTCCTGGCGCGGATCGACGGGCGCGTCTACTACGCGCTCGACAACTGGTATCGCGCCCTGGCGCTGCTGCCCGGCTTCTCCCTCACCCGGGGCTGGATGGAGGCGATGATGGGTGTCGCAGAGCCCCTGCCGGAGGAGCTCACCGCCCGCCTCGCGCCGCCCCCCGCGAACCGGGCAGCCGAGGCGCTGGGGCTCGCGCGCGCCGCGCTCGGGCTCCTCTGGCAGGCGGTGCTGCTGCCCCGGACGCGCCGGCGCTTCCTCGCCCGGCTCGAGGCCGCGCTCGCCGCCGCGCCCGAGACCGACCGGGCGAACCTGACCGCACTGGCCGCCGGCTATCGCAGGATCGAGCGCGACCTCCTCGACCGCTGGGACGCCCCCCTCGTCAACGACTTCCTCTGCATGATCGCCTTTGGCGCCTCGCGCGGCCTGCTCCTGCCCTGGGCGGGCGACCGCGGCGCCGCCTTCCACAACGACCTGATGATCGGCCAGGGCGACATCGTCTCGGCCGAACCCGCGGCCAGGATCGCCGCGATGGGCCGGCTCGTCCGCGAGGCCGGGCTCGTCGAGGCGCTCGAGGCCGAAGGGATCGCCGCGCTCGACCGCGTGCCGGGCCTGCGGGCCGCCTTCGATGCCTACCTCGCGAAGTTCGGCGACCGCTGCGCGGCCGAGCTGAAGCTCGAGAGCACCCCGCTCACCGACGACCCCGCGCCGCTGCTGGCCGCCGTCGCAGCCGCCGCGCGGCGACCCGAACGCAGCGCGCCGGCCAGGCCAGCGCCCGACTTCGCCGCCCTGCTCCCCGGCCGGCCCGTGCGCGCCCGCCTCGCCCGGGCGCTCTGCACCTACGCCCGCGCGCGGGTCCGCGACCGGGAGAACCTCCGCTTCGAGCGGACCCGCATCTTCGGCCTCGCCCGAAGGGTGTTCCGCGCCATGGGGCGCGAACTCGCCGCGCTCGGCGCGCTCGACCGGGCCGAGGACGTGTTCTTCCTGACCGTGTCGGAAGTGCTCGGCGCGGTCGAGGGCGCGATGCTCACCCAGGATCTCGCCGCCCTCGCCCGACTGCGCCGCGCCGAGATGGAGGCGGCCGCCGCCCGCCCCGATCCGCCCGAACGGCTCGCCGCCCGGGGCCCCGCGTTCCTCGCCGCGCCGCCAGCCGCGAGCCGGCCCGGGCCCGCGGGCGGCGAACGGTTCGGCACGGGATGCTCGGCCGGCACCGTCAGTGCGGCGGCGCGGGTGATCCACGACCCGCGCACCGAGACGCTCGCCCCCGGCGAGATCCTCGTGGCCCGCGCGACCGATCCCGGATGGATCGCCGTCTTCGCCGGCGCCGCGGCGATCGTGGTCGAGCGCGGCTCGCTCCTCTCCCACTCGGCGATCGTCGCCCGCGAACTCGGCATTCCCTGCGTCGTCGGGCTGGCCGACGCGACGCGCTGGATCGCCACGGGCGAGACGATCGAGGTCGATGGCGCCACCGGCCGGGTGGCGAAGCACGATGCCTGATCCGCAGCCCTTCCTCTTGTCCGAAATACGCTCCGGGGGTGCGGGGGTGGAATACCCCCGCTGCCCGCGCTCGGCCGGGAGCGACCGCCGATGACCGCCGCACCGATCGAGGCCCGCGCCGCCTTCGACCGCATCCGCTACGCCCAGGTCTGGGAGGATGCCGATGTCCTGACCGCCGCGATGGGCGAGGTTGCCGGCCGCCGCCTCGTCTCGATCTGCTCGGCGGGCGACAACGCGCTTGCCCTGCTCACCCTCGACCCGGCCGAGGTCATCGCGGTCGATCTTTCCGAGGCGCAGCTCGCCTGCCTGCGGTTCCGCGTCGCGGCGATTCGCGTCCTCGACCATGCGGCGTTCCTCGAGCTCATGGGATCCCGCGGCTCGGCCCGGCGGGCGGAACTGCTCGCGCGGGTGCTCGCCGAACTCTCCCCGGCCGACCGCAGCTTCTGGGCGGCGCAGGCCGGGGCCGTCGTCCGCCACGGCGCGGCGGGGATCGGCCGGTTCGAGGGCTACTTCCGCATCTTCCGGCGCTTCCTCCTGCCCCTCGTCCACGCCCGCCGCACCGTCGCCCGGGTCTTCGAGCCGCGCGAACCCGAAGCCCGCGCGCGCTTCCTCGAGGAAGAGTTCCTGACCTGGCGCTGGCGGCTCCTCGTGCGGTTCTTCTTCTCCCGCCGGGTGATGGGGCTGCTCGGCCGCGACCCCGCCTTCTTCGACCATGTGGAGGGCTCGGTCTCCGACCACGTGCTCGCCCGCTGCCGCCACGCCGGAATCGTCACCGATCCGGCCGAGAACCCCTATCTCCACTGGATCCTCACCGGCACGCACGGGCGCGCGCTTCCGATGCCCTGGCGGGAGGAGCACCACGCCGCGATCCGCAGCCGGCTCGACCGGCTGACCCTGCACAGGGGCCCGCTCGAGAGGCTGGACGCGACCGGGATCGCCGGGTTCAACCTCTCCGACATCTTCGAATACATGGCCCCCGAGGTGCTGCCGGACGTCTACGGAAGCCTCCTCGCCATGGCGGCTCCGGGGGCGCGGCTCGTCTACTGGAACATGATGGCCCCGCGCCGCCGTCCGGAGAGCCTCGCCCACCGTCTCGTCCGGCTGAAGGAGGTGGAGGATCGGCTGAAACCCCGCGACAAGGCCTTCTTCTACTCGGACTTCGTCGTGGAGGAGGTGCGGTGACGCTGGCCCTGCCGATTGCGACGGCACTGACCGCGATCGCCGCCCTGCTCGGCGTGATGGCCGGGGTGCGCCGGCTGGCGCGCTCGCGCGGCTGGGCGCCCGAGGTGCAGCGCAAGATCGTGCATGTCGCCACGGGCCTGTTCGCCATGTCGCTGCCCTGGCTCTTCGCCGAGGACCGGACGGTCTGGATCCTGCTCGCCCTGACGGTGGCGGTCATGGCCCTCCTGCGGCTGCCCGCGCTCCGGCACGGCGGACTGGGAGAGACCCTGCATGCCGTCGAACGGCGGTCCTACGGCGACTTCCTGCTGGCGCTGGCCGTGGGCATCCTGTTCCTCCTGCACGACGGAATCGCCGTCCTCTACCTGCTGCCGCTCGCCATCGTGACCTTGGCCGATGCCGCCGCGGCGCTGGCCGGAAGCCTCTACGGCCGGCGCTTCTTCGCGGTGGAGGAGGGGCGGAAGTCGGTCGAGGGCAGCGTGGTCTTCTTCCTCGTCTGCTGGCTGCTCGTGATGGTCTGCCTGCTGCTGCTGACCGAGATCGGCCGGGTGAACGTCGTCGTGCTCGGCCTGATGGTGGCGGCCTTTGCGACCCTCGTCGAGGCCGACAGCTGGCGCGGCTTCGACAACCTCTTCCTGCCGCTCGGCACGTTCTTCTTCCTGGCCGCGAACCTCGGCTCCGGCCCGGCGGACCTCGCGGCACAGGCCGTGCTGTTCGGCGGGGCGCTTCTCGCCTTCCGCCTGCTCGCGCCCACGCTCGGCCTGTCGGCCCATGCCGCGCGCGTGCACGTGATCGCGGTGTTCCTGATCCTCTCGGCCACGGCGGCGCACAACGCGGTGCTTCCCGTCCTCGTGCTGGCCGCGCATGTCTGGGCCCGGCTCCGCAACCCCTCGTCCGAGCGCTTCCCCGACCTCGACATCGTGGCGGTGCTGGCGCTCCTCAGCTTCGGGGCGATGGCCGCGGGCGACATCACGGGAAGGAACGCGCTCAGCTTCTTCACGCTGGCCTGCGCCGCCCTGGCCGCGGGCCTCGCCTCGGTGGCTGCGGCAGGCCGGCCGGGCGCGGCGGCCGCCGCGATCCGCGTTGCGGTCGCGCTGTCGCTGTTCGCCCTCTGGGCCTGGACGGCGCGGCTCAATCCGCCCGAGGTGCGCTGGCACGGCACCCTCTGGCCCTTCGCCGCGGCGCTTCTCGCCGCCCTGACGCTCGCACCGGCGCTTCGCCCCGCGGCCTTCGCGGGCGAGAGGTCGCTCAAGCTCGGGCTTGCCGCCGCGCTGCCCGCGGCGGCGCTCTACGCCCTTCTCGCCGCAACCGGACCGATCCTGCCATGACCGACCTGAGGGAAGCCGGCGGCGCCCGGGCCCGCCTCTACCGCTCCGCCCCCGCGCTCGACGGCCTGCGCACCGCAGCCGTGGGCGACTTCCGCTGCGAGAGCACCGAGGCGGGCGCCGCGCTCCTGCGGTCGATCGCGGCGGAACTGGCCGCAGAGGGCTTCCGGGCCGTGATCGGGCCGATGAACGGCGACACCTGGCACAGCTACCGGCTTGTCACCGAAAGCGACGGCTCGCCCCCCTTCCTGCTCGAGCCCGTCTCGAAGCCGCAGGACCTCGCCGCCTTCGCGGCGGCGGGCTTCGCGCCGGTCGGGCGCTACGTCTCGGCCCGCGTGGCGGCGGCCGCGGCGGTCGGTGCGCCGCCGGCGCCGATCCCGGGCCTGCGGGTGGAGCCCTGGGACGGCGCCGACCCCGAGGCCCGGTTCGCTGCCGTCCACGCCCTGTCGCTCGAGGCCTTCGCGGGCAACGCCTTCTATACCCCGATCTCGCGCGAGGCCTTTCTCGCCATGTACATGCCGCTCGTCCCGATGCTCCGGCCCGAGCTGGTGTTCCTCGCCCGGCACGAGGGTCGGCTCGTGGGCTTCCTGTTCGGCATCCCCGACTATCAGCAGGGCCCGAAGCCGCGCTCGGCGATCCTCAAGACCTATGCGAGCCGCCTGCCGGGCGTCGGGCACGCGCTGGCGCACGCCTTCCACGAGGCCGCCGTTTCGGCCGGATTCGAGACTGTCATCCACGCGCTGATCCACGAGGCGAACGCCTCGGCCGACCGCAGCCGTCGACACGGCGGGCAGGTGTTCCGCCGCTATGCGCTGATGGGCCGGCGCCTGTGAGCGACCTCGCCGCCATCTTCGAGGCCACCGCACGGCGGATGGGCGGGAAGCCCGCGCTGGTCGCGCCCGAGGGCACGATCTCCTTCGCCGGGCTCGATGCCCGCGCCGCCGGCTTCGCGGGCCGGCTCGCCGCGCGGGGGATCGGGCCGGGCACGCGCGTGCTGGTGGCAGCCCCGGTCGGCATCGCGCTCTACGTGATGCTGGCGGGGATCTGGCGCCGGGGGGCGGTGGCGGTGTTCCCCGAGCCGGCGATGGGCCTTCGCGGTCTCCTCCACGCGCTGCGCTCGGCGAGGCCGGCGGCCTTCGCCGCCGCCGGGGGCTACCGCTGGCTGAAGGCGCTGCCGCCGGTCTGGCCGCTGCCGCTCCTCGGGCCCGGACCCGAGACCGACGGCCCTGCGCGGCTGCCGCTTCCGCCAGACCACCCCGCACTCATCTCCTTCACCTCGGGCTCGACCGGGGCGCCGAAGGCCATCCAGCGCAGCCACGCCTTCCTGCTGGCCCAGCATCGCGCGGTGCTCGGCCTTCTGGGCGAGGACCCGACCCCGAGGGATCTCGTGGCCTTTCCGGTCTTCGCGCTCGTCAACCTCGCGGCAGGGCGAACGACGATCCTGCCCGACTGGCGGCAGGACCGGCAGGACCGGGTCACCGGAAGGGCGCTTTCGGCCTGGATAGAGACGACTCGCGCCGACCGCCTGCTGCTGCCGCCGGCCCTGGTCGAAGCGCTGGCGCGGCACGGCCTGCCCGCCGGCGTGCGCCATGTGTTCACCGGCGGCGGGCCGGTGTTTCCCGACGTGCTCGATCGCCTGGTGCGCCCCGGCCTCGCGGTCAGCTGCGTCTACGGCTCGACCGAGGCCGAACCCGTCGCCCATCTCGAGGCCGGCGAGATCACCGAAGCCGACCGCGCGGCGATGCGCGCTGGGGCGGGCCTGCTGGCCGGCCGGCCGGTGCCGCAGATCCGCGTCCGGATCGCCGGGGGCGAGATCCAGGTGGCGGGCGATCACGTGAACCGCGGCTACCTCGACCCCGCCCGCGACGCCGAGACGAAGGTCGCCGAGGGCGAGACGGTCTGGCACCGGACGGGCGACGCCGGGCGGCTGGACGCCGAGGGACGGCTCTGGCTGCTCGGCCGCGTCTCGGCGGTCGTGCGGCGGGGCGGGCACGAGCTTCACCCCTTCGCGGTCGAGACGGCGGCGCGCTTCTGGCCCGGCGTGGCGCGGGCCGCGCTGGCCGAGGCGGGCGGGCGCGCGATCCTCGCCATCGAGGGCGACCCGGCGCATCTGGCCGACTGGCAGGCCCGCGGCACGGCGCTCGGCCTCGACGCGGTGCGCCTCATGACCATCCCCCTCGACCGCCGCCACCGCTCGAAGGTGGACTATCCGGCGCTGCGCCGGCGTCTGGGCGGCTGAAGGAATTCGTTGACTGACCGGTCGGCTCCTGGCGAACCTCGCCGCGGGGAGGATGCAGCCATGGCCGACGAGGCGCCGATTCTGACCGCGCTCGACCGTGGCCTCCTCACCGTGACGCTGAACCGGCCGGAACGGCTCAACGCCTTCACCGAGCCGATGCATCTGGCGCTGCGCGCCGCGATCCGCCGGGCGCACGAGGAACCGGCGATCCGCGCGGTGCTGCTCACCGGCGCCGGGCGGGCCTTCTGCGCCGGGCAGGACCTGACCGAGCGCGACCCGCGAAGGGCGGAGGGGCCGCCCGACCTCGGCCATACGCTGGAGACGTTCTACAACCCCACGCTCCGCCTGATCCGCGCCCTGCCCAAGCCCGTGGTCGCGGCGGTCAACGGCGTGGCCGCCGGCGCGGGGGCGAGCCTCGCGCTGACCTGCGACATCGTGCTGGCGGCGCGCTCGGCGCGGTTCGTCCAGTCCTTCTCCAGGGTCGGGCTCACGCCCGATGCGGGAGGCTCGTGGCTGCTCGCGCGCCTTGTCGGCGAGGCCCGCGCCAAGGCGCTGGCGCTGACGGCAGAGCCCGTGCCGGCCGAAAAGGCCGAAGGCTGGGGCCTGATCTGGCGCGCCGTGGACGACGGGCGCCTGTTGGAGGAGGCCCGCGCGCTGGCGCTGCGGCTTGCGTCGGGGCCGACGGTGGGGCTCGGGCTCGCCAAGCTCTCGATCCAGGCCGCCGCGACGAATTCGCACGACGCCCAGCTTGACCACGAGCGCGACGCCCAGCGCCTTGCCGGACGCACCGCCGACTATGCCGAGGGCGTCCTGGCCTTCCTGGAGAAGCGCCAGCCGGAGTTCAGGGGGCGATGACACCCGAGGAGAGGGCCCGCGCCTCGGCCGAGGCGATGCTGGCAGCCGACCGCGCGACACGGGGCCTGGGCATGCGCCTCGAGGCGGTCGGGCCGGGAACGGCCGTGCTGTCGATGACGGTCACGCCCGAGATGACGAACGGGCACGAGACCTGTCACGGCGGCTTCATCTTCACGCTGGCCGACTCCGCCTTCGCCTTCGCCTGCAACAGCTACGACCAGCGCGCCGTGGCAAGCCACGCGGCGATCACCTTCCTTGCCCCCGCCCGTGCCGGCGACCGGCTGACCGCGGCCGCGCACGAGGTGGCCCGTCAGGGCCGCAGCGGCATCTACGACATCCGCGTGACGCGCGAGGACGGCACGGTGATCGCCGAGTTCCGCGGGCATTCGCGCACCATTCCCGGCACCCACATCGCCCCGGAGGCCCCCTGATGGAAGACCTCGCCCCCCGCCCCGGCGATCTCGAACCGATCGAGACCGCGAGCCGCGACGAGATCGCCGCGCTCCAGCTCGAGCGTCTCAGGTGGTCGCTCGCGCATGCCTATGCCAACTCGCCCTTCTACCGCGCGCATTTCGATGCCGCCGGGGTCCACCCCGATGACCTGCGGACGCTCGACGACCTGGCGAAGTTCCCCTTCACCACCAAGGCCCACCTGCGCGAGACCTACCCCTTCGGCATGTTCGCCGCCCCGCGCGAGAAGATCGTCCGCCTGCACGCCTCCTCGGGCACGACCGGCAAGCCCACCGTCGTCGGCTACACCGCCGCCGACATCGAGACCTGGGCGGGCCTGGTCGCGCGCTCGATCCGGGCAAGCGGCGGACGGCCGGGCGACATGGTGCATGTGGCCTACGGCTACGGGCTCTTCACCGGCGGGCTGGGGGCCCATTACGGGGCGGAGAGGCTCGGCTGCACCGTGGTGCCCGTCTCGGGCGGGATGACCGAACGGCAGGTGACGCTGATCGAGGACTTCCGGCCCCGGATCATCATGGTCACACCCTCCTACATGCTCTCGATCCTTGACGAATACCGCCGCCGCGGCCTCGATCCGCGGCGGTCCTCGCTGGCCATCGGCATCTTCGGCGCCGAGCCCTGGACGAACGCCATGCGGCGGGAGATCGAGCAGGCCTTCGACATGCACGCGGTGGACATCTACGGCCTCTCGGAGGTCATGGGCCCGGGCGTCGCCAACGAGTGCGTCGAGACGAAGGATGGCCTGCACATCTGGGAGGACCACTTCTACCCCGAGATCATCGACCCCGAGACCGGCCGCGTGCTGCCCGACGGCGCGCCGGGGGAACTGGTCTTCACCACGCTGACGAAGGAAGGCCTGCCGATCATCCGCTACCGGACGCGCGACCTGACCCGGCTGCTGCCGGGCACGGCGCGGTCGATGCGGCGGATGGAGAAGGTCACCGGGCGGTCGGACGACATGATCATCCTGCGCGGCGTGAACCTCTTCCCGACGCAGATCGAGGAGCAGATCCTGCGCGTGAAGGGTCTTGCGCCGCATTTCCAGATCGAACTGACGCGCGAGGGCCGGATGGACGAGATGACGGTGCATGTCGAGGCCCTGCCCGAGGCGGCCTCCGACGAGGCGCGCGCGGCAGCCGAGGCCGAGCTGCGGCACCACATCCGGTCGGTGATCGGCGTCGGCGCGCGGGTGAACGTGGGCGCGCCCGGCACCGCGGCACGCTCCGAAGGCAAGGCCCGCCGCGTGGTCGACAAGCGCCCGAAGGGCTGACGGCCCGGCCCGCCCCCGCGCCGGCGACTTCGAGGCGAAGCGCTCGGGCGTTCTGGCCGCGGCCGCCGCGGTGGTCGCCCGGAAGGGGATGGATCATGCCTCGATGGCCCGGATCGCGGCCGAGGCGGGCGTGTCGAAGGCGCTGCCCTGCCATTGCTGCCCCGGTCGGGAGGCCCTGATCTTCGCGATCATCGAAACCCATCTGGCGGCGCTCGACGCAGCGCTCGATGCCGCCGACGACCCCGCGATTCCGCCAGAACAGAGACTGTTCCGCCTGACGCGCAGCGTGCCGAGCGCTACCGCGGCGCGGATGATGCGCACGGGGTCCGGCTCAACGCCGGCCCGGCGCTTGCCCCCGGCAGGCGGGAGGCGCTGCGCGCGATCGAACGCCGCCTCGTCGGCCGCTTCGCCGCCGTGATCGCCGCGCTCCGCCCCGACCTGGACCGGGGCCGTCTGGCGGCGGCCACGATGTCGCTCTTCGGCAGGCTGAACCGGGTTTCCCCGTGGTTCCGCGACGACGGGCCGCTTTCCCGCGACGACTGCGCCCGCCTCGCCTGCGAGCTGATGCCCGGCGGTCTTCCGGCCGTCGCGGTGCGCTGACCGCCCCCGCCTTGGCCTGCCCCGCCGCGGGGCGCTATACCCGGCCGAGGGACAGGGGGGCCGCCCAGTGGACACCGCGCAGACCGTCACGCCGATGATGGCGCAGTATCTGGAGATCAAGGCGCAGCACCCCGAGGCGCTCCTGTTCTACCGGATGGGCGACTTCTACGAGATGTTCTTCGACGATGCGGTGGCCGCGTCCGAGGCGCTCGACATCGCGCTCACCCGGCGCGGCCAGCACCTGGGGCAGGACATCCCGATGTGCGGGGTGCCGGTCCACAGCGCCGAAAGCTACCTGCTGACGCTGATCCGCAAGGGCTTCCGCGTCGCGGTGGCCGAACAGACCGAAGACCCCGCCGAGGCCCGCAGGCGCGGGTCCAAGGCGGTGGTGCGCCGCGAGGTCGTCCGCCTCGTCACGCCCGGCACGCTCACCGAGGATTCGCTGCTCGAGGCGCGGCGGCACAATTACCTCGCGGCCTTCGCCGAGGTGCGCGACGAGGCGGCTCTGGCCTGGGCTGACATCTCGACGGGCGAGTTCCGGGTGATGCCCTGCCCGCCCGCGCGGCTCGGTCCCGAGCTTGCCCGTCTGGCCCCGCGCGAGGTGCTCGTCAGCGAGGCGCGCGAGGCCGATTGGGCCGGAACAGTGTCTGATTCCGGCGCGGTCCTGACCCCGCTTCCCCGCGCCAGCTTCGATTCTGCCTCTGCCGGCCGGCGGCTCTGCGCCCTGTTCCGTGTGGCCGCGCTCGACGCCTTCGGCAGCTTCTCGCGGGCCGAGATCGCGGCCATGGGGGCAATCGCCGACTACCTCGCACTGACCCAGAAGGGCCGGCTGCCGCTGCTGCGCGCCCCGGTGCGCGAAAGCGCGAGCCGCGTGATGCAGATCGACGCCGCCACCCGGCGGAACCTCGAACTGACCCATGCGCTCTCCGGGGGTCGCGAGGGGTCGCTTCTCCATGCCGTCGATCGCACGGTGACGGCAGGCGGTGCTCGGCTGCTCGAACGGCGTCTCTCCGCGCCGTCGCGCGATCTCGCCACGATCCGCGCCCGGCTCGAGGCCGTGCGTTTCCTGCTCGACCGCCCGCGGCTCGCCGAGGCCCTGAGGTCCGACCTGCGCCGCGTGCCCGATATCGACCGGGCGCTCTCGCGCCTCGCGCTCGACCGCGGCGGCCCGCGCGACCTCGCCGCCATCCGCAACGGCCTTGCCCAGGCGGCCGCCATTGCCGCGCGGCTCGATGCTGAGGCACCTGCCCTGCTGGCCCGGGCCGCGCAGGCCCTGCGCGGGCACGAGGCGCTCCATGCCCGGCTCGACGCGGCCCTGGTCGCCGAGCCGCCGCCCCTCGTCCGCGACGGCGGCTTCATCGCGCCGGGGATCGATCCCGACCTCGACGCGGCACGGCGGCTGCGCGACGAAGGGCGCGGCGTGATCGCGGCGATGCAGGCCGACTATGCCCGCCAGACCGGGATCGCCTCGCTGAAGATCCGCCACAACAACGTGCTCGGCTACTTCATCGAGACGACCGCCACCCATGCCGAGCGGATGCTCTCGCCGCCGCTGTCCGAGACCTTCCTGCACCGTCAGACCACGGCCAACCAGCTGCGCTTCACCACGCTCGAACTCTCCAGCCTGGAGAGCCGCATCCTGAACGCGGGCGCCGAGGCGCTCGAGATCGAGAAGCGTCTCTATTCCGCCCTGACGGCCGCAGTCCTGGCCGAGGCCGCCGCCCTCGGCGCGGCGGCCCGCGCCCTTGCCGAGATCGACCTGACCGCCGCCTTCGCCGACCTCGCCCGCAGCGCGGACTGGTGCGAACCGCAGGTTGAGGACAGCCGGGCCTTCGAGGTCGAGGCCGGTCGCCACCCGGTCGTCGAACGGGCTCTCTCCCGCGAGGGCAGGCCCTTCGTCGCCAACGACTGCCGGCTCTCCGAAGGCGGCGACGGTGCGGCGATCTGGCTTGTCACCGGGCCCAACATGGCCGGGAAATCCACCTTCCTTCGCCAGAACGCGCTCATCGCCCTGCTGGCGCAGGCCGGCAGCTTCGTCCCGGCCGCCCGGGCGCGCATTGGCCTCGTCAGCCAGCTCTTCAGCCGGGTCGGCGCCGCCGACGACCTTGCGCGGGGGCGCTCGACCTTCATGGTCGAGATGGTGGAGACGGCGGCGATCCTGAACCAGGCCGACGACCGGGCGCTCGTCATCCTCGACGAGATCGGCCGCGGCACGGCCACCTGGGATGGTCTCTCGATCGCCTGGGCGACGCTCGAACACCTGCACGGCGTGAACCGCTGCCGGGCGCTCTTCGCGACCCATTACCACGAGCTGACCCGGCTTGCGGGCCGGCTCGAGGGCGTGGCGAATGCGACCGTGGCGGTGAAGGAGTGGGAGGGCGAGGTCGTCTTCCTGCACGAGGTCCGCCCCGGCGCCGCCGACCGCAGCTACGGCGTGCAGGTCGCCCGCCTTGCGGGCCTGCCTGCGGCGGTGGTCGAGCGCGCCCGCGTCGTGCTCGACGCGCTCGAGAAGGGCGCCCGCGACGGCGCGCGCCCCGCGGCGCTGCTCGACGACCTGCCGCTGTTCTCCGCGGCGGGGCGCCAGGCGCCGGTTCAACCCCCGGCAGGGCCCTCTCCGCTCGAGGAAAGGCTCAGGGCGATCCACCCCGACGACCTGACGCCGCGGCAGGCGCTCGAGCTTCTCTACGAACTGCGATCGCTGCTCGGCGCCTGACCCCCTCCTTCCCTGCCGGAAATATCCCACGGGGGGTCCGGGGGGTGTGAAACCCCCCGGCCGCGCCGCAGGTCACGACGCCGGGGTGGAGGAGACGCCGACCTGCGCGGGCCGCAGCAGCCGGTCGTGGAGCAGGAAGCCCTCGGTCATCACCTGGATGATGTCGCCGGCCTTCGTCCCCGGCACCGGCGCCTCGAACATCGCCTGATGCATCGCCGGGTCGAACCGGTCGCCTTCCTTGGGCGAAATCAGCGTGATGCCGTGGCGGGTGAAGACGTTGGTCAGCTCCCTCAGCGTCAGCTCGACGCCTTCGACCAGCGCCGCTGGCGCGGTCCCGTCCTCGCCCGCGGCCGCAAGCGCCCGCCGGAGGTTGTCGTAGACCGGCAGGAGGTCGCGCGCGAGCCGGCTTCCGCCGTAGTTCTCCGCCTCGCGCCGGTCCCGCTCGGCCCGCTTGCGCGCGTTCTCGGCCTCGGCCAGGGCGCGCATCCACTTGTCCTTGAGCTCGTCGCGCTCTGCCGTCAGCGCCGCGATCTCGGCCGCCGCATCCGGCGGGCCGCCCTCGTCCGCCGGCTCTTCCTCGGGCTCGTCCGCGAGCGCCGCCTCGGCCTCGGCCTCCTTCAGGATGTCTTCCTCGGCAATGTCCTGCTTCTTCTTCGCTTCGGCCATGTCCTATCCCCTGGCGGTGCCCGAGAGCATCCGCCCCACGAGTTGCGCCGTGTAGTCGACGATCGGCACGATCCGGCCGTAGTTCAGCCGCGTCGGCCCGATCACGCCCACGGCGCCGATGATCTTCCGGTCGGCGTTCATATAGGGAGAAACCACCAGAGAGGAACCCGAAAGTGAGAAGAGCTTGTTCTCGGATCCGATGAAGATCCGCACCCCTTCGCCCGATTCGGCCAGCTCGAGGAACTCGATGATGTCGCGCTTGCGCTCGAGGTCGTCGAAGAGCGCGCGGATGCGGTCGAGTTCCTCGGCCTCGGCGGTCCCCGGCAGCAGGTTCGCCCTTCCGCGCACGATCAGCCGTTCGTAGGGCTGCCCCTCGTTCTCCCACAGCGCAACCCCCGACTCGACGAGCGCCCGGGCGAGCGCGTCGAGTTCCTGACGGCGCGCCGCGAGTTCGCGCTGCATGGCCGAACGCAGGTCCGAAAGCGTGCGTCCCTCGGCGATCGCGTTGAGGAAGTTCGACGCCTCGCGCATTGAGGCGGGCGTGTGCCCCGGCGGCGGTGCGAAGACGCGGTTCTCCACATGCCCGTCGGCGAAGACCAGCACCACCAGCGCCCGGTCGGGCGCCAGCGAGACGAACTCGATGTGCTTGATCGCCGCCTCGTGCTTCGGCGCCAGGACGAGGCTCGCGCCCTGAGTGATGCCCGAAAGCGCCGCCCCCACCCGGTCGAGCAGCACGCCGACGTCCCGCTCGTTGGACCCCATCGTCGCGTCGAGCTTCTCCCGGTCCTCCTCGGAGAGCTCGGAGACCTCGAGAAGGCCGTCGACGAACATCCGCAGGCCCATCTGCGTCGGCACCCGCCCGGCCGAGACGTGCGGGCTGCCGAGCAGGCCGAGGTATTCGAGGTCCTGCATGACGTTGCGGATGGTCGCCGCGCTGATCTTCTCGCTCATGGTCCGGGTCAGCGTCCGCGAGCCGACGGGGTCGCCGGTCTCGAGGTAGCCTTCGACCACGCGCCGGAAGACCTCGCGGCTCCGGTCGTTGAGTTCGGACAGGATGTGGCGGCCGTCGTTCATGGCATTCCGAGGGGGCAGCGGACCTTAGCGGGCGGGTGCGTCCGGCGTCAATCGGGGTTGCAATCCGCCCGTCCGCGCGGCACTTGGGGCGGATCGAACCGAGAGGCCAACACGATGCGCCCGTCCGGCCGTGATCTAGGCGAGATGCGCCCGATTTCAATCGAGACCGGGGTCAGCAAGCATGCCGAAGGCTCCTGCCTCATCCGCTGCGGCGATACCCATGTGCTCTGCACGGCCACCGTCGAGGAGCGCGTGCCCCCCTTCCTGCGCAACACCGGACTCGGCTGGGTGACGGCCGAATACGGCATGCTGCCGCGCGCCACCACCACCCGGACGCGCCGCGAGGCCAAGGAAGGGCAGTCCGGCCGCACGCAGGAGATCCAGCGGCTCATCGGGCGGGCGCTGCGCGCCGGGGTGGACCGCGCAGCCCTGGGCGAGAAGCAGATCACGATCGACTGCGACGTGATCCAGGCCGACGGCGGAACCCGTTGCGCCGCGATCACCGGCGGGTGGGTGGCGCTGCGGCTCGCCGTCAACAGGCTGATGAAGGCCGGCCTCGTGCTGTCCGATCCGATCACCGATCACGTCGCCGCGGTCAGCGCCGGCATCTACGCAGGCCAGCCCGTGCTCGACCTCGACTATCCCGAGGATTCCACGGCGGGCATGGACGGCAACTTCGTCTTCACCGGGCGCGGGCGTCTCATCGAGGTGCAGATGGCGGCCGAGGGTTCGACCTTCTCGCGGGAGGAGATGGGCCTGCTGATGGACCTGGCCGAGAGGGGCATCGCGGAACTCGTTGCCGCCCAGCGGGCCGCGGTCGCATGAGGTTCCGCGGCGACCGGCTGCTCGTGGCCTCGCACAACCGCGGCAAGATCGAGGAGATCGCCGATCTGCTCGCGCCGTTCGGCGTCGCGGTCGTCTCGGCGCGCGACTTCGGACTGCCGGAACCGGCGGAAACAGGCTCTGACTTTGCCGAAAACGCGCGGATCAAGGCCCATGCGGCGGCGCGCGCCACCGGCCTGCCCGCCCTGAGCGACGACAGCGGAATCGAGGTCGAGGCGCTCGGCGGGGCGCCGGGCGTCCATACCGCCGACTGGGCCGAGACGCCGCAGGGCCGCGACTTCGTCCAGGCGATGACGCGCACGTGGAACGAACTGGAGCGGATCGGCGCGCCCGAGCCGCGGCGGGCGGCCTTCGTCTGCACGCTCTGCCTGGCCTGGCCCGACGGCACCGACGCGCTGTTCGAAGGCCGGATCCCGGGGCGGATCGTCTGGCCGATGCGGGGAGACCGCGGCCATGGCTATGACCCGATCTTCCAGCCCGACGGTCACGCGATTACCTTCGGCGAGATGGACCGCTGGGAGAAGAACAGGATCAGCCACCGTGCCCGGGCCTTCGAGAAGTTCGTTGCCGCCTGCTTCGGCTGAGGACTGGCAGGCCGCGGGTTTCGGCATCTACCTGCACTGGCCGTTCTGCGCGGCGAAGTGTCCCTACTGCGACTTCAACTCGCACGTCGCGGGGGCGGTTGACCAGGAACGCTGGGCACGCGCCTATCTCTCGGAACTCGACCGCATCGCCGCCGAGACGGGGCCGCGGACGGTTGCGACCGTGTTCTTCGGCGGCGGCACGCCCTCGCTCATGGCGCCCGAGACGGTTTCGGCCGTGCTGGAGCGCATCCGCGCCCGCTGGCCGGTTGCGAATGACCTCGAGGTGACGCTCGAAGCCAACCCGACCTCGGCCGAGGCGGGTCGGTTCCGCGCCTTCCGCGAGGCGGGGGTTAACCGGATTTCCATGGGAATCCAGTCGCTTGACGATTCCCACCTGCGGGCGCTGGGCCGGCGGCACACCGCCGCCGAGGCGCGGGCGGCCTTCGATCTGGCGCGGCGCCTGTTTCCCAGGGTGAGCTTCGATCTGATCTACGCCCGCCAGCATCAGGGCCTGGACGCGTGGCGGGCCGAGCTGGGAGAGGCCCTGGCGATGGCGGTCGATCACCTCTCGCTCTACCAGCTCACCATCGAGGAGGGGACGGCCTTCGGCGACCGCCATGCCCGCGGTCGCCTGCCCGGCCTGCCGGGCGAGGATCTGGCCGCCGACCTCTACGCACTGACCCAGGAGCTCTGCGAGGCCGCCGGAAGACCGGCCTACGAAGTCTCCAACCATGCCGAACCCGGCGCCGAGTCGCGCCACAACCTGATCTACTGGCGCTCGGGCGACTGGGCCGGGATTGGCCCCGGCGCCCAGGGCCGCCTCACGCTGGGGGGGATTCGCTGGGCCACCGACACGCCGCGCGCGCCGGGCGACTGGCTGTCGCGGGTGGAACGCAGCGGCTCCGGCGAGCTTCCGCGCGAGGCGCTGACCCCGGCGGACCGGGCCGCCGAACATCTGATGATGGGCCTGCGCCTCGCCGAGGGGATCGACCTGGCACGGCACGAGCGGCTGCATGCGCCGCTGGCGGAGGGTGCGATGGCAGGGCTCGAGGAGATCGGCATGGTCGCGCGCCGCGACGGCCGCCTGGCCGCGACGCCGCGGGGCCGTGCCGTCCTGAACGCGGTGATCCGCGCGCTGCTGCCGGCCTGACCATGCGGTGGCTCTGGGTCCTGGGCGGCGGCCTCAGCCTCGGAGTCGGGGTGGCGGGCATGGTCCTGCCGCTCGTTCCCACGGTGCCGCTCCTGCTGCTCGCGGCGTTCTGCTTCGCCCGCTCCTCCGAGCGGCTCCACGCCTGGCTGATCGGGCACCGCACCTTCGGCCCGCCGATCGAGGCCTGGAAACGGCGCGGCGCCATCGGGCGGCGGGCGAAGTGGCTGGCGAGCCTGTCGATCCTGGCCGCCCTCGGCCTCTCGCTCCTGCTCGGGGTTCGGTCGGAAATCCTTGTTGTTCAGGCGCTTGCGCTCGCCGCCGTGGCGCTGTTCATCTGGACCCGGCCAGACTAGCCGCGCTCAGGACGCGGCAGAGGTCGTCGAGTTGTTCGAGGCTCGAGAACCGGATGGTGAGTGCCCCGCCCCCGGCGCCCGGCCTGTGATCGATGGCGACCGGCATTCCGAGGGTTGCCGAGAGCTCGCCCTCGAGCGCGCGGGTATCGGCATCCTTCGCGGGCAGCTTCCGGGGCGGCCGCCGCGCCGCCGTCTCCGCCGCCTTGGCCAGGCGCTCCACCTCGCGCACCGAAAGCCCCTCGGCCACCACCTTCCGGGCGAGCGCGACGGGATCCTCGAGCACGACGAGCGCCCGCGCATGGCCGGCCGAGAGGCGCCCGTCGCGCAGGTAGCCCAGAACCTCCTCGGGCAGCGTGAGCAGGCGCAGGAGATTGGCGATGTGGCTGCGGCTCTTGCCCAGGGCCTCGGCGAGCTTCTCCTGCGTGTGGCCGAAGCGGTCCATCAGCTGCCGGTAGCCCTGCGCCTCCTCTACCGGGTTGAGGTCGGCGCGCTGGATGTTCTCGATGATCGCAAGCTCGATCACCTCGGTATCGTCGAGATCGCGGACCAGCACCGGCACCTCGTGGAGCCGCGCGATCTGCGCCGCCCGCCAGCGGCGTTCTCCGGCAACGATCTCGTAAGTATCTGAGCCCTTTGGGTTTTCCCGGACGATGATGGGCTGGATGATCCCCTTCTCGCGGACCGAGGCGGCCAGTTCCTCCAGCGCCTCGCGGTTGAAGCTGCGGCGCGGCTGGTCAGGGTTGGGGCGGAGCTTCTCGATCGGGACGCGCATGTCGGGGCGCCTGGGCGGCGCCCCCGGCGGCGGCGCCATCTCCTCCCGGACATCGCTCATCAGCGCCGACAGGCCGCGCCCCAGCCCCCGCTTGCGGTTCATCGCGTCCTCCCTCATGCCCCCACCTTCGCGTGCCGACCGAGCAGCTCCCGCGCCAGCGCCCGGTAGGCCTGGCTGCCCTTCGACAGCGAATCGTAGGTGAGCACCGGCATCGCATAGGAGGGTGCCTCGGACAGCCGCACGTTGCGCGGAACCACGGTGGCGAACACCAGGTCGCCGAGGTTCTGCCGTGCGTCGGCCTCGACCTGAAGGGCAAGGTTGTTGCGGGCATCGTGCATGGTGAGCACGACCCCCTCGATCCTGAGGCCCGGATTCGCGGTCTGGCGGACCTCGCGGATCGTCATCATCAGCTGCGACAGTCCCTCGAGCGCGTAGAACTCGCTCTGCAGGGGCACGAGGACGGAATGCGCCGCGACCATCGCGTTGACGGTGAGCAGGTTCAGCGACGGCGGGCAATCGATGAGCACGTAGTCGAGCCGGTAGCGGTCGATCGCGGGATGGCGCAGGGCGTCGTGCAGCAGGAAGCTGCGCTTCTCGTTGGCGACAAGCTCGATGTCGGCCGAAGAGAGGTCGGTGGTCGACGGCGCGATCAGAAGGTTCGGAACCTCGGTTTCCCTTACAACATCCTGTATGGGAAGTTCGTCGATCAGCAAATCGTAGGTGGTCTTGAGGTCCGGCTTGCGCTCGACACCAAGGCCGGTCGAGGCATTGCCCTGCGGGTCGATGTCCACGAGGAGAACACGGCGGCCCTCTTCGGCCAGCGCCGCGCCGAGGTTGATCGCGGTGGTCGTCTTGCCGACGCCGCCCTTCTGGTTGGCGACGGCGATGATCCTGGGTCCCGGCGGGCGGGTTGGGTCAAGCACGCGCGATGTCTCCGATCCGCAGGACGACCGAGTCGCGGTCGGTCCGGCTGGGGAACTTCTGGACCGAGAAGCGCCATCGTTCAAGGGCCGCGGCGATCTCGGCCTCGTGACCGGCCCCCTTGGGAAAGAGCGCGCTGCCCCCGTGGGCGAGATGCCTCGCGGCGTGGGCGAGAAGCGCCGGGAGCGGCGCGAGCGCCCGCGCCGAGACGACATCGGCGCCGAGCGGCGGCACGCTCTCGATGCGCTCGGCGATCACCCGCGCAGGCACGCCGCATGTGCGCGCGGCCGACCGCAGGAACTCGGCCTTGCGGAGATCGGCTTCCACGAGGCTCACGCGGAGGTCCGGCGCCTTCTCGACGGCGAGGATCGCGATCACGAGGCCGGGGAATCCACCCCCCGATCCGAGATCGGCCCAGTGCCGCGCCGCGGCCGGCGCCAGGTCCAGGAGCTGGGCGGAGTCGAGGACATGGCGGGTCCAGGCCTCGGCAAGGGTGGACCTGCCGACCAGGTTGATTGCGCGGTTCCACTTGTGAAGCAGCGCCATCAGCGCGTCGAGCCGATCGGCTGTTTCACGTGAAACACCGATCTCCGCGAGCGCCGCGGCCCGGCCGCCGTCGCTCATGCCCGGCGGCGCTCGCCGGCCTTGATCCGGGCCAGGATCAGCGTCAGCGCGGCCGGGGTCATGCCCTCGAGGCGAGCCGCCTGCGCGAGCGACGCGGGCCGTGCGCGTTCCAGCTTGCTGCGGAGTTCGTGCGAGAGGCCCGAGAGGGTGCCATAGTCGAAGTCGGCGGGGATCGCCTGCCCCTCCTCGCGGCGCATGGCCGCAGCGTCCTCTGCCTGACGCTCGAGGTAACTCGCATAGAGCGCGTCCCGCGCGAGCTGCGCGCGCGTGGCCGCGTCGATGTCGGCCAGGGTCGGGTCGAGCCGCTCCAGCATCTCGAACGTGGCCTCCGGCAGGCCCAGCGCCTCGAAGCCGTTCCGGCGGGGTCCGTCCACCCCTACCCGGGCGCCTTCGGCTGCAAGCTGCCGTGCGGTGAAGCTCGCCGCTTCCAGCCGCGCCCGTCCTGCGGCGAGCGCCTCCGCCTTCGCGAGGAAGGCACGGCGGCGCGGCTCTCCGACACATCCCAGGCCGATGCCGAGCGGCGTCAGCCGCTGGTCGGCGTTGTCGGCGCGCAGCGACAGCCGGAACTCGGCCCGCGAGGTGAACATCCGGTAGGGCTCGGTCACCCCCCGGGTGACCAGATCGTCGATCATCACCCCGATGTAGGACTCGGTGCGCGAGAAGATGACGGACTCTCGACCCAACACCTTGAGGGCGGCGTTCAGACCAGCCACAAGCCCTTGTGCAGCCGCTTCCTCGTAGCCCGTGGTGCCATTGATCTGGCCGGCAAGGAACAGCGCCTCGGCCTCGCGCAGCTCGAGCGTCGGCCGCAGCGCGCGCGGATCAACGTAGTCGTATTCGATCGCGTAGCCCGGCTGGGTGATGACCGCCTGCTCCAGCCCGCGGATCGAGCGCACGTAGGCCTCCTGGACCTCGGCGGGCAGCGAGGTCGAGATGCCGTTGGGATAGACGGTCGGATCGTCGAGCCCCTCCGGCTCCAGGAACACCTGATGCGATGCCTTGTCGGCGAAGCGCACGACCTTGTCTTCGATCGACGGGCAGTAGCGCGGCCCGACGCCGGCGATATGGCCGCCATACATGGCCGACCTGGCCAGATTGGCCGTGATGATCTCGTGCGTGCGTTCGTTGGTGTGGGTGATCCCGCAGGCGACCTGCCGGACGAAGGGCCGGTCGTGCAGGAACGAGAACATCGCCGGCTCGTCATCGCCGGGCTGGCGCTCGATGGCCTGCCAGTCGATGCTGCGGCCGTCGAGCCGCGGCGGCGTTCCCGTCTTCAGCCGGCCGAGCGGCAGACCGAGCGCCTCGATCCGCTCGGCCAGCCGCACCGACGGGCGGTCGCCCATGCGGCCGCCGGGGCGGCTCACGTCGCCGATGTGGATCACGCCGCGCAGGAAGGTGCCCGTGGTGAGCACGACGGCGCCTGCACGGATCTCGGCGCCGTCGGCCAGCACCACCCCGGCGACGCGACCGGCCTCCATCAGCAGATCCGAGGCCTCGCCCTCGATGACCGTCAGGCCCGCGGTCGCAGCCAGCTCGGCCTGCATCGCCTCGCGGTAGAGGCGCCGGTCGGCCTGCGCCCGAGGCCCCTGCACGGCCGGACCCTTGCGGCGGTTCAGCAGCCGGAACTGGATGCCCGCCCGATCGGCCACACGGCCCATCAGCCCGTCGAGCGCATCGACCTCGCGCACGAGGTGCCCCTTGCCGAGCCCGCCGATGGCCGGGTTGCAGGACATCACGCCGATACCGTCGCGCCGCAGCGTCACAAGCGCGGTGGGCACCCCGAGGCGGGCCGCCGCATGCGCCGCTTCCGCGCCCGCATGGCCGCCCCCGATCACCACCACCCCGAAGTCCCGTTTCACGTGAAACACGCCTCACTTGCCGATGCAGAACGATGCGAAGATCTCGTCGAGCAGATGCTCCACATCGATGCGCCCGGTCAGCGAGTCAAGGGCACGGATGGCGGTGCGGAGCTCCTCGGCGGCGATCTCGGCGCGTCCGGGGCCGCGTGATACCTCAAGCCGGGCCGATTCCATAGCCCCGGCAGCCTTCGCGATCGCGAGGCGGTGGCGCGCGCGCGTCGCCGTCGCGGCACGGGCGGCGCGCGGTTCCAGCTCGGCCACGATCCGGCGGGTGAGCTCGGCCAGCCCCTCGCCTGTCTTCCCCGAGACCGCGAACCCCTCCGCACCGCCGAGGTCCGCCTTGCCCTGCACCACGATGTCACCCGGACGCGGCGCAAGGCCGAGGGCCTCCCCCTCGCCGCCGAGGAGGAACACCCGTAGATCGGCCGCCTCGGCCCGGGCGCGCGCGCGGGCCACGCCGATGGTCTCGACCGCATCATCCGTCTCGCGCAGCCCGGCGGTATCGAGGATCGTCACCGGCAGGCCCGCAAGATCCATCCGCACCTCGATCACGTCGCGGGTGGTGCCGGCGACGGCCGAGGTGATTGCCGCCTCCCTTCCTGCCAAGGCATTGAGAAGCGTGGATTTTCCGGCATTTGGCGCGCCCACGATCGCGACCTCGTAGCCATCGCGGATGCGTTCGGCGGCCACTGCCCCCTCGGCCTCGGCGCGAAGCTCCGGGATCAGCCCGTCGAGGATCGCAAGCACCTCCGGCGCCACGTCCGACGGAACCTCCTCCTCGGCGAAGTCGATGGTTGCCTCGATCAGGGCGGCGGCCCGGATCAGCCGGGCCCGCCAGTCCTCCGCCTTGCGGCCGAGCGCACCCTCGAGAACGCGCAGCGCCTGGCGCCGCTGCGCTTCGGTCTCCGCATCGATGAGGTCCGCGAGCCCTTCCACCTGGGCGAGGTCGAGACGCCCGTTCTCGAGCGCGCGCCGCGTGAACTCGCCCGCCTCGGCCGGACGCAATCCGGGAATTGCGGAAAGCGCCCGCAGCACGGCCGAGAGCGTCGCCGGCGATCCGTGCAGATGCAGCTCGGCGACCCGCTCGCCGGTGAAGCTGGCACCCGCCTCGAAGAGGAGCACGAGCGCCTCGTCGAGCGGCTCGCCCGCGCGGTCCCTCAGCCGGCGCAGCGCGGCCCTGCGCGCGGGCGGCAGCCGCGCGCCCAGCGCGGCGACCGCCTCCCAGGCTGCGGGTCCGCTGATCCTGACAACGGCAAGCCCGGCGCGCCCCCGCGCCGTGGCTGGGGCGAAGATCGTGTCCATCGCGCCAAGTCTACGCCGGAACGCGTCAGGCGTTCATCGAATCGAAGAACTCGGCGTTCGTCTTCGTCTGCTTGAGCTTGCCGAGCAGGAATTCGATCGCGTCGGTCGTGCCCATCGGGTTGAGGATACGCCGCAGCACGTAGGTCTTCTGAAGGTCGGCCTTCTCGACAAGCAGCTCTTCCTTGCGCGTGCCCGACTTGAGGATGTCGATCGCCGGGAACACCCGCTTGTCGGCCACCTTCCGGTCAAGCACGATCTCGCAGTTGCCGGTGCCCTTGAACTCCTCGAAGATGACCTCGTCCATCCGGCTGCCGGTGTCGATCAGCGCGGTGGCGATGATGGTGAGCGAGCCGCCCTCCTCGATGTTGCGCGCCGCGCCGAAGAAGCGCTTCGGACGCTGCAGCGCATTGGCATCGACGCCGCCCGTCAGCACCTTGCCCGAGGACGGCACCACCGTGTTGTAGGCGCGCCCGAGCCGGGTGATCGAGTCGAGAAGGATCACGACATCCCGCTTGTGCTCGACCAGACGCTTGGCCTTCTCGATCACCATCTCGGCCACGGCGACGTGCCGCGAGGCGGGCTCGTCGAAGGTCGAGGAGATCACCTCGCCCTTCACCGACCGCTGCATGTCGGTCACCTCCTCGGGCCGCTCGTCGATGAGCAGCACGATCAGGTAGCACTCGGGATGGTTCACCTCGATCGAACGGGCGATGTTCTGCAGCAGCACGGTCTTGCCGGTGCGCGGCGGCGCGACGATCAGCGCCCGCTGACCCTTGCCGATCGGCGAGACGAGATCGATCACCCGGGCCGAACGGTCCTTGATCGTCGGATCCTCGATCTCCATCTTCAGCCGCTCGTTGGGATAGAGCGGCGTGAGGTTGTCGAACGAAACCTTGTGGCGCGCCTTCTCCGGGTCGCCGAAGTTGATGCGGCTGACCTTGGTGATGGCGAAGTAGCGCTCGTTCTCGCGCGGGGCCTGCATCACGCCTTCCACCGTGTCCCCGGTGCGCAGACCCCACTGGCGGATCATGTCGGGCGAGACGTAGATGTCGTCCGGTCCGGGCAGGTAGTTCGCCTCGGGCGAGCGCAGGAAGCCGAACCCGTCCTGCAGCACCTCGAGAACACCGTCGCCGCCGATCTCGTAACCCTCCTCGGCGTATTCCTTGAGGATCGAGAACATCATCTCGCCCTTGCGCATGGTCGAGGCGTTGTCGATCTCGAGCTCCTCGGCCATGGCAAGGAGGTCGGCAGGCGTCTTGGCCTTGAGTTCGGCGAGGGTGAGGCGTTCGGTCATGTCGGGAAACGGCTGGCGCGCCATCCGCGGCGCATGGGGCAGGGAAACCGGAGGGTCCACGGCCGGACGGCCGCTTGCGCCGGTCATCTAAGCGCCCGGCATGCGCGAGTCAACGCCTCAGGAGAACGGCCGCGCGATCACCGCGACGACGATCAGCACCATCAGCAGGGTCGGCACCTCGTTCATCACCCGGAACTGCCTGCCGGTCCAGGGCGAGGGACCGGCCAGGAACTCCTTCCGGCGCCGGCCCAGCCAGTGATGGAACCAGGTCATGCCGATGACGCCGGCCGCCTTCATCCAGGCCCAGGGGGCCGACCAGTCCACCACGCCCGGCGTCAGCACCAGCATCAGCCCGAAGAGCCAGGTCGCGATCATCGCCGGGTTCATGATCGCGCGGAACAGCCGCCGCTCCATCGTGCGGAACATCTCGTCGGTGGCACCGCCGTGGCCCACCTGCTCCACGTGATAGACGAACAGCCGCGGCAGGTAGAACAGACCGGCCATCCAGGCGATCACCGAGATGACGTGGAACGCCTTCGTCCACGGATAGGCGGCGATCAGGAAATCGGTCATAGCGCAGGCTCGTCGCGGGGCTTCCGGTCCCATCCTCCTTAAACGAGGACCCAAGAAAGAAAAGATGCGGTAGTTCCTGGGCCTGTGGAAACCGTGGATCCGCTCGGCCTCCACCGGATTCCGCACAGGCGCCCGAAGTCTGGACAGATCTGTGGAAAAGCCTCGGCGTCGTCCGAGGATCGAGAATCCACCAATCCTTTCAGAGACTTGCGCAGCCTGCCCGCGGCCCCCGGCTGTGGGTTTTCCGGGAAAGGCGCTTGTTCTTCGTGGCTATCCCCAGGCGAGTGGGTCCGGTCGTCCACGGTGAACGGCCGGGCTGGCGCCGGTTGACAAGGTGCCTCCGGCCGGGGATCCAGCCCTTGCGCGCGACCTGCCGACCCGTCATCCCGACCGCTCTCCCCGCAGACATCCCCGGATTTGTCCCCATGTCCCTGATCCTCGCCTCGACCTCGCCGATCCGGCAGATGCTGCTGAACCGCGCCGGCGTGCCCCACGAGGCGGTCCCGGCGCAGATCGACGAGGCGGCGATGCGCGAGGCGCTTGCCGCGGCAGGCGCCAGCCCCCGCGACATGGCCGATGCGCTGGCCGAGGCGAAGGCGCGCAAGGTCGCCTCCAGACGCCCCGACGCCATGGTGATCGGCTGCGACCAGGTGCTGGAGTTCGAGGGCCGGGCCCTCGGCAAGGCCGAGGACCGCGCCGCGCTCGCCGCGCAGCTCGCGCGGATGTCCGGCAGGACCCACCGCCTGCACTCGGCCGCCGTCATCTACGAGGGCGCTGCGCCGGTCTGGCGGCATGTCGGCACCGTCCGGCTGACGATGCGCGTCCTTTCGCCGGGCTACCTCTCGTCGTATCTTGACCGCAACTGGCCCGGCGTGGCGGATTGCGTCGGAGGCTACAAGCTCGAGGAGGAGGGCGTGCGGCTCTTCGAACGGATCGAGGGAGGATACTTCGACGTGCTCGGCCTGCCGCTTCTCGAGATCCTGGGGTATCTGACCCGCCGCGGAGTCATCGAGGGATGAGCGAAGTCCGCATCCCGCTCGCGGGGGTGATCGGGCATCCGGTCGCGCATTCGAAATCCCCCGCACTCCACGCCTACTGGCTGAAGACCTACGGCATCCGCGGGCACTACATCCCGATGGATGTCGAGGAGGCGGACCTCAAGGCCGCGCTCAAGGCCTTGCCCAAGCTCGGCTTCGTCGGCGTCAACGTGACCATCCCGCACAAGGAGAGGGTTCTGGGTCTTGCCGACCTGATCACCGACCGCGCCGCCCTCATCGGCGCGGCGAACACGCTGATCTTCCGACCCGACGGCAAGATCCATGCCGACAACACCGACGGCTACGGCTTTACCGAGAACCTGCGGCAGAACGCGCCGGAATGGGTGCCCTCGTCGGGGCCGGCCGCGGTGCTGGGGGCGGGCGGCGGATCACGGGCGGGGGTGGCGGCACTGCTCGAGGGCGGCGTGCCCGAACTTCGGCTGGCCAACCGGACCCGCCCGCGCGCCGAGGCGCTGCGCGCCGACTTCGGACCGCGCGTCACGGTCTGGGACTGGCCCTCGGCCGGCGCCATGCTCGAGGGCGCCAAGCTCGTGGTGAACACGACCTCGATCGGCATGGCGGGCACCGAGGACGAGGGGCAGCTGCGCATCTCGCTCGACGCCATCGGCCCCGGCACGGTGGTCACCGACATCGTCTACACGCCGCTGATCACGCCGCTTCTGGCCGCGGCGCGCGAACGCGGATGCCACATCGTGGACGGCCTGGGGATGCTGATGCACCAGGCGGTGCCCGGTTTCGAGCGCTGGTTCGGCCAGCGTCCGGTCGTCGATGCCGCGACGCGGGCGGCGATCCTGGGGCTGCCATGAAGCCCTTCGTCCTCGCGCTGACCGGATCGATCGGCATGGGCAAGAGCACGGCGGCGGGATTCTTCCGCGAAGCCGGCGTGCCGGTCTGGGATGCCGACGAGGCGGTGGGCCGGCTCTATGCCCGCGGCGGCGCCGCGGTGCCCGAGATCGCGCGGCTCTGCCCCGAGGCCGTGAAGGACGAGGCGGTGGACCGCGAGGCGCTGAAGGCCTGGATCCTGCGCGACCCCGAGGCGCTGACCAAGATCGAGAAGGCGGTCCACCCCCTCGTCGCCTCCGACCGGGAGGACTTCCTGGTGGGCGCCGAGGCGGCAGAGGAGCCGATCGTGGTGCTCGACGTGCCGCTCCTGTTCGAGACCGGCGCCGACGTGCGCGCCGATGCCGTCGTCGTGGTCAGCGCGCCGCCCGATGTCCAGCGCGTGCGGGTGATGGCGCGCCCGGGCATGACCGAGAAGGCCTTCCAGATGCTGCTCGACAAGCAGCTCCCCGACCGCCAGAAGCGCGAGCGCGCCGACTTCGTGATCCCCTCGACCGACAAGGAGGCGACCCGCGCGGCGATCTTCGCGCTCGTCGACCGGATCAGGACGCTGCGCCGCCATGCGTGAGATCGTCCTCGACACCGAGACCACCGGCTTCGAGCCGGAGGAGGGCCACCGTATCGTCGAGATCGGCGCGCTGGAGCTCGTCAATCACCTGCCTACCGGACGGGTCTTCCACCAGTATGTCAACCCCGAACGGGCGATGCCCCAGGCGGCCTTCGAGGTGCATGGGCTCGGCGACGACTTCCTGCGCGACAAGCCCCCCTTCCGCGAGATCGCGGCCGCCTTCGTCGAGTTCATCGGCGACGCCCGCCTCGTGATCCACAACGCCGCCTTCGACCTGAAGTTCCTGAACGCCGAGCTGGGCTGGCTGAACCTGCCGCCGATCCCCTGGGAAAGGGCCATCGACACCCTGGCGCTGGCGCGCAGCCGCTTCCCCGGCGCACCGGCCTCGCTCGATGCGCTCTGCCGGCGCTTCGGCGTGGACAATTCCGCGCGCGAGAAGCACGGCGCGCTGCTCGACTGCGAGCTGCTCGCCGAGGTCTACCTCGAGCTGGTGGGCGGCCGGCAGCCCGATTTCGGCCTGGCACCGGCCGAGACGGCGGCAGCAGGCCGCGGTGCGGCCGGCGACGCGGCCGGCCCGTGGCGCGCAAGGCCGCGGCCCGCGCCCCTGCCGCCGCGGATCACCGAGGAAGAGCGCGCGGCGCACGAGGCCTTCGTCGCTCGTCTGGGAGAAGCGGCGTTCTGGCGCCGCTTCGAGTGACGGGCGGCCGCGCCGCTACTGGGTGACGTCCGCCTTGGGCTGGGCGGCGGCCGCGCGCCGGGCCAGCTCGTTGCGGTAGAGCGCGACGAAATCCACCACGTCGAGGTTCACCGGCGGGAAGCCGCCGTCCCGGGTCAGGTCGCTGACGATGCGCCGCACGAAGGGGAAGAGCAGCCGCGGGCACTCGATCAGCAGGAAGGGGTGAAGCTGCGCCTCGGGCACGTTCTCGATGTGGAAGACACCGCCATACTCGAGCTCGAGCAGGAACAGCGTCTCGCCGCCGTTCCGGTTGCGCGAGGTGATGCGGAACTTCTGCAGGACCTCGTACTGGTGCTCGGCGGTGCGCTTCTTGGCGTCGAGGTTCACGATGACCTGGATCTCGGGCACCACCTCGCCCTGCACGCCCTTCTGGGCCAGCGCGTTCTCGAAGGAGAGGTCGCGGATGAACTGCGCCAGGATCTGGAGTTTCACCGGCTGCGCCTCGGCGGCCGGAGCCGGTGCCTGACCCGACGCCTGGTCGCCGGCCTGGCCGTTGCCGTTGCCTTCGCTCATGGTCTTGACCCCCCCCGACTGACGCTCGGGGGCCGTCCTATCAGGTCGGCGCGCGCGGCTCAATGGCGTGTCCAGCCCGAGGGCCGGTGGGTCGGCCGGTGCCGGGGCTCGACCTCGCGCCATTCGCCCTCGATCACCGGCCCCGCGCCTTCGCCCGCCGACCTGGCCCCGCGGCCGGCCGGGCCCGCGCGCGTCGCGCCGTAGGTGAAGCGCTCGATGCGGATGCGCCGCGAGAGCCAGCGGAAGAGGGCGGCGCGGACCTGCGGCACGAGCAGCAGGAAGCCCACCGTGTCGGTGAAGAAGCCGGGGGTGATGAGGAGCGCCCCGGCAAGCAGGATCGCCGCGCCGTGGGCCAGCGGCGCGCCGGGGTCGCCCAGCGTCTCGAACGCGCGGCGCAGCTCGGCCAGGGCCTTCAGCCCCTCGCGGCGCACCAGCCAGGTTCCGGCAACGGCGGTCGCGACGACGATCCCGAGCGTCGGCCACAGCCCGATCAGGCCGCCCACCTGGATGAAGAGGGCGATCTCGATCAGCGGCACGAGAAGGAACAGCGCGAAAAGCCACATCTGCCTGCCTCCGGGAAAGGGGGTCCCGGAGTGGACTTGCCCGGGGCCGTCGCTTACATATGTCCGGCAGGGTCCGAGATGAACCCCACCGCCAAGAGGAGCCGATGAGCGGAGCCATCATCCAACTGCTGGTGCTGGCCGGCATCGCGATCTTCCTGATCCTGCGCCTGCGCAGCGTCCTCGGCACGCGGGAGGGGTTCGAGAAGCCGCCGGTGCAGATCCCGCGCGAGGGCACCGTGCGCGGCCGCGACCGCCGCGGCTTCGAGGTGATCGAGGGCGGGCCCGACGCCGACATCACCGATCATGTCGCCGAGGGCAGCAGCGCCGCGCGGGCGCTCGCCGAGATGAAGCGCGTCGAGCCCGCGTTCAGCGTGGGCGACTTCCTGCAGGGCGCGCGCGGCGCCTACGAGATGATCCTGATGGCCTTCGAGCGGGGCGAGCTCGAGCCGATCCGGCCGTTCCTCTCGCCGGCCGTCTACGACTCCTTCCGCGAGGTCGTCGAGGCGCGCGAGCGCGAGGGCCTCAGGATCGAGGCCAACTTCGTCGGTCTGCGCGAGATCGCGATCGAGGAGGCCGAGTTCCACAAGGACACGAACGAGGCCGAGATCACCGTCCGCTTCCTCGGCGAGCTGACCTCGGCGGTGCGCAACGCGGCGGGCCAGATCGTCGAGGGCTCGACCAGCGAGATCAAGCGCCAGCGCGACGTCTGGACCTTCGCGCGCACGATGGGGTCGGGCGACCCCAACTGGCAGCTCGTCGCAACCGGGGGATGAGGCGGGCCCTGGCGGGCGCGGTCATGTCGGGCCTCCTCGCATCCGGCGGGGCCAACCCGGCGCAGGCCGAGGTGAGCCACCGGATCCTGTCCTTCTCGGAACTCGAGGGCTGGGAGGAGGACGACCACGCCGCCGCCCTGGCCGTGTTCCTCGAGACCTGTCCCGACCTCCCCGACCCGGAATGGCAGGCGCTCTGCGCGCTGGCCACGCAGGCGCCGGCGGCGCGCCCGTTCTTCGAGCTGCTGTTCCGCCCCGTGCTGATCGGCGGCGAGGCGCCGGCGCTGTTCACCGGCTACTACGAACCGGAGCTCGACGGTTCCCGGCAGCGCACGGCGCGCTTCCGCTATCCGCTCTACCGTCCGCCCGGCGACCTGCCGCCCGACGGCCTCTGGTACAGCCGGGCAGAGATCGAGGACGGCCGCCTGATGGAGGGCCGGGGCCTCGAGATCGCCTGGGTGGACGATCCGGTGGAACTCTTCTTCCTCCAGATCCAGGGGTCGGGCCGCATCCGGCTTGCCGAGGGCGGCGTGCTGCGGGTGGGCTACGGCGGGACGAACGGGCATCCCTACCGCTCGATCGGGGCCGAGCTCGTCCGGCGGGGGGTGCTCGGCGCGCACGAGGTCTCGGCCGAGGCGATCCGCGCCTGGGTCCGCCGGAACCCCGAGGAGGGTGCCGCGCTTCTGCGGCACAACCCGTCCTACGTGTTCTTCCGCGAGATCGAGGGCGTTCCGCCCGACCGCGGGCCGCTCGGCGCGATGAACCGATCGGTCACGCCGTTGCGCAGCATCGCGGTCGATCCGGCCTTCACCCCCCTCGGCGCGCCGGTCTGGATCGAGACCGCGGGCCTCGAGCCGATGCGGCGGCTGATGGTCGCGCAGGATACCGGCTCCGCCATCAGGGGCGCGCAGCGGGCCGACATCTTCTTCGGCACCGGCGAGGAGGCCGGGCGCCGCGCCGGCCGCGTCAGGGATCCCGGCCGGATGGTCGTGCTGCTGCCGATCCAGAAGGCCTATGCCCTCGCGCCGGGGGGCTGAACCGATGCCGCGCAAGCCGCGCCGACCGCGCCCGGAGGAGATCGCGCTGTGGGCGCGCGCGATGCAGGGCGCGCGTGCCATGCAGGCCCGGCCCGTGCGCGACGAGCCGCCGCCGCCGGACGAGGGCCCCCCGCCGCCCGCCGGCGAGGGCGTGGCGCCGCCGCCGCGGTTCCCCGTGTTCCGGATCGGCGAGGCGGTGCGCGAGCCCGCCATCCGCACGGCCCTTGCCCCGTCGATCTCCGCCCGCCTCGCCGGGGCGCCCGTGCGCATGGATCGCAAGGCCTTCCGGCAGCTCGCGCGCGGCAAGCTCGCGCCGGAAGCGAAGCTCGACCTGCACGGCATGACCCTTGCCGAGGCCCAGCCGGCGCTGCTGCGCTTCGTCCTGGCCTCGCATGCGGCGGGGCGGCGCCTGGTGCTGGTCGTGACCGGAAAGGGCCGCGACCGTGACGAGGGCGGTCCCATACCCGCGCCGCGCGGGGCGCTGCGCCACGCCGTCCCGCACTGGCTCTCGCAGCCCCCGCTTGCCGGGGTGGTCCTCCAGGTGGCCGAGGCGCACCGCCGCCACGGCGGGGGCGGCGCGTTCTACGTCTATCTGCGCCGGCGCGGCTGACGCCTGCGGGTCAGCCGCGGATCAGCTCCAGCGCCGTTCCCGGCCCGCGCCGCGCCGTGACGCGCATGCCCGGCGCGCAGGGCACCCAGTCCGAGACGGTGCCGTCCGGCCAGATGACCCGCACCTCGGCATCGCCGGCCGGGCCGAGCCCGAAGTGCAGCGGGCCCGCCTGGCCGCCGACATGCCCGCCGCCCACCGTCACCTCGCGGGTCTGCACCCGGCCCCCGGCCCGCACCTCGACCCAGGCGCCCACGGCGCGGCGGTTCGGTCCCTCCTGCTGCGGCTCGACGGCAAGCCAGGCGCCGGTGCCCTCGGTGACGTTCTGCCAGACCTCCATCGGTGCGCGGCGGTTGACCACCACGATGTCCAGCCGACCATCGGCGTTGAGGTCGGCAAGCGCCGCGCCGCGCGACCGTTCGCCGGTGGCGATGCCCGCCTCGGCGGCGGCCTCGCGGAAGGTGCCGTCGGGCTGCTGCATCAGCAGGTTGTTGGGGTCGTGGATCGCGTTCGAGGGCATCTGGTCCACGTTGCCCTTCGCGATGAAGAGGTCGGCGCGCCCGTCGTTGTCGATGTCGCCGAACTCGGCGTGCCAGCCGGTCGAGGGGCGGCCGTCGTCGCCGATGTGCGGGCGCTGGGCATAGGTGCCGAGGGAATAGGGCGCATCCTCGTATCCGTCGCCCCGGTTGATCTGCAGCAGCTGGTCGCCCATCGAGGTCAGCATCACCTCGGGCAGCCCGTCGCCGGTCAGGTCGTGGCTGGCAATGCCCATGCCCCAGAGCGATATCTTCGGCCAGCCGTCGGCCTCGGTGCGCGGCGACAGCGGGTCGAGCCGCCACATCTCCTCGTAGCCGCCGCGCACGTAGTAGTGCCGGTCGTTCGAGATGCGCAGCTCGGGCCGGCCCGAGCGCTGCCAGTCGGAGATCAGCATCGAGAGCGCGCACCATCCCGGCTCGAGCCGCACCGGAGGCGCGTAGCGCCGGCCCTCGGGCCGGTGCAGCTCGTTGACGTCGCAGGCCCGGAACGGGCCGTCGGGGTCGTCGCGGTTGACGTAGTTGCCGATGGCGAGCGTCGGAAACTGCCGTCCCGGCTCCCAGGTGGCGGCGAAGGCGGTGCTCCAGCGGTCCCCCTGGACGAAGCCCCAGTCCGCCGAGGCATCCTCGAAGGCACAGTCGGCCCCGCCGCGCAGCAGGAGGTTCGCGCCGACGCGCAGGACGGCGAGGTCCAGCCGGCCGTCGCCGTCGATGTCGAGCGGATAGGCCCCGGTCACGCCGGTCATCTCCGGCAGGGTGCCGAGCGCAAAGGCGATGTCGCCGCCCGGTTGCGAACGGTTGAGGAACAGCCGCGCCGGATTCTCGCCGCCGGCCGCGAACAGCTCGGGCAGCGCGTCGCCGTTGCAGTCGAACACCGCAACCCCGCCGCCGACGAAATGCTGCCAGCCCCCGCCGTAGACATGCGCCAGGGGCAGCGCGGCCGACCGGTCCTCGAACCGCGGCCCGGCGGCCGCGGCCCCCGCGGCGAGCAGGAGGGCCAGGGCCGCGCCAGTGACGGGGCCGCGCATCAGGCGGTCTCCCGGCCGGCACCGAGAATGGTCTCGGTCACCGCCGACAGCGCGAGCGCCGCCGCGCCGTGGGCCCAGAGCATGTCGCCCCAGGCATGGACCTCGATCCGGGGCGGCGGGCGGTTGGTCTGAAGCATCAGGCTCTCCATTTCGGCCAGCGTGTCGGCAGCATAGAGGTAGTCGTAGCGCATCCGTTCCCCCGAGAGGATGATCAGACCGGGATCGAACAGGTTGACCACGTTCGCCAGCCCGACCGCGAGGTAGCGGCCCGCGCGGCGGAAGATCGAGCGCGCCGCCTTGTTGCCGGCCTTGGCATGGTCGAACAGGCTCTCGAGCAGCACGCTGACCGACTGGCCCTCGCGGTGCATGAGGTTGAGCGCCGTCGCCGCCTCGCGGGCAAGCGCATAGTCGGCCACATAGGCCTCGAGGCAGCCGCGCTGTCCGCAGCGGCAGAGCGCCCCGTCGAGCTGCACCTTGGTGTGGCCGAGTTCCAGGCCAAGCCCGCGCGCGCCCCGGTAGACCCGGTGGTTGATCACCATGCCCATGCCGACCCCGTGCTCGATGGTGACCACGGCGAAGTCCGCCAGTTCGCGCCCGGCGCCGAACCACAGTTCGGCCAGCGCCACCAGGTTCGCATCGTTGTCCACGTGCACCGGCACGCCGAGGCGCGCCGTCGCGGCGCCGGCCACGTCGGCATAGCGCTCCCGCAGGACCGACGACCAGTGCACCCTGCCGGTCGCGGCATCGACGAAGCCGGGAACGCCTAGGCCGACCGCCGAGAGGGTGCGCCGGTCCACCCCGGCCTTCGCGGCGGCCGCGGACAGGAGGTCGTCGGCCGCGGCCACCAGCTCGTCGAGACCATGCTCGCCGGGCGGGTGCGGGTGCGCCTCGCTGGCCAGAAGCCTGCCCGCGAAGTCCACGATCACAGCCGTGTGCTCGCGGTCCGAGAGCTTCATGCCGGCGACGAGATGCGCCTCGGGCCGGACGCCCAGCGCCACCGGCGGGCGGCCGCGGCTCGTGTCGCCCTCGCGCGGGGCGGCGACCTCCTCGATCAGGCCGGCCTCGATGAGTTCGGAGGTGATCGCGGTGACCGAGGCGGGGCTGACGCCCAGCTCCTTGGCGACCTGGACCCTCGGCAGCGCGCCAGCGGCCCGGATCCGCTCGAAGACCTGCTGGCGCAGCGGCCGGAGCGACTCGGAGAACGGCTGGATGAGCGGTCCGACGCCGATGCGTTCCGCCTCTCCCGTCTCCGTCGCGCCGCCGTAGGGCACCATTTTTTACGGCCTCCGAACTAAAATCAACGCGATCTGCCCCGACAATCTTCGACCATCGCCCTCGGAATCGCCGCAACGCAGCGAAATCAGCCTATCCGACGCGCGTTCTGGACAATGATGCGCGATTTTTATTTTGACAACTGAATTTATAGAAGCCATCTTCTGCCCGTTGCGGCGAATCCGCCGGACCGGCCATGCCTGGCCGCGCCATCAGGGAGGTTACATGATGCGCCAAATCCTTCTGGCCGCCGTGGTCGCCACGGCCGGCCTGTCGACCGCCAGCTTCGCCCAGACCGTCTGCGTGAGCTGGTCGAACTTCCAGGAGGAACGCTGGAAGACCGACGAGGCCGCGATCAAGGCCGCGCTCGAGGCCGCCGGGGCGACCTATGTCTCGGCCGACGCCCAGGCCTCGGCCGCCAAGCAGCTCACCGACATCGAGTCGCTGATCGCCCAGGGCTGCAACGCGCTCATCATCCTGGCGATGGACAAGGATGCGATCGGCCCGGCGGTGGACAAGGCCGCTGCCGAAGGCATCCCCGTGATCGGCTACGACCGGCTGATCGAGGACCCGCGCGCCTTCTACCTGACCTTCGACAACAAGGGCGTGGGCCGCATCATCGCGCAGACCATCTACGACCTCGTGCCCGAGGGCAACTACGCCATCATCAAGGGCGACCCCGGCGACCCGAACGCCGGCTTCCTGCGCGAGGGCATGGAGGAGGTGATCGGTCAGGCCGTCAAGGACGGCAAGATCACCATCGTCGGCGAGGCCTTCACCGACGGCTGGAAGCCCGACAACGCCCAGGCCAACATGGAGCAGATCCTGACGGCCGCCAACAACGACGTCGATGCGGTGCTTGCCCAGAACGACGGCATGGCCGGCGGGGTCATCGCGGCGCTGGCGGCCCAGGGCCTCAACGTTCCGGTCGGGGGCCAGGATGGCGACCTCGCCGCCCTCAACCGCGTGGCGCGCGGCACACAGACCGTCTCGGTCTGGAAGAACAGCCGCGAGCTCGGCAAGGCGGCCGGCGAGATCGCCGTCGCGCTGGCGAACGGCACGCCGATGGATCAGATTCCCGGCGTGACGAAGTTCTCCGGCGGCGAGAAGGGCGTGGAGATGAACGCCATCCTGCTCGAACCCACGCCGATCACCAAGGACAACCTCAACGTCGTCATCGAAGCGGGCCACATCACCAAGGAGCAGGCCTGCGAAGGTGCGATGCCGGGCGTCGTCGGCTGCGAGTGATCGCCTGAGGAGACTCGCCGGCCCCCAGAGCGCGGGGGCCGGACCCCTTCACGACCTGGCGGGCCGCCGGCGCGCCGGGTCCCTGCGCCCAGCGGGAGATGTCGGATGGCCCAGCAGACCACGAACCTCGATCCTCAGGCCGGCGCCCTCACGCGCTTCCTGCGGGCGACCGAGATCGACACCCGCCTTCTGGGGATGGTCGCCGCCCTGCTGCTGATCTGGGTGGGGTTCCACCTCTACGGCGTGATCCTCAACGGCAAGGGCGCGTTCCTGACTCCGCGCAACCTGTGGAACATCACGGTGCAGACCGCCTCGGTCGGCATCATGGCCTGCGGCATGACGCTGGTGATCATCACCCGCAACATCGACCTCTCGGTGGGCTCGCTGCTCGGCTTCTCGGCGATGATGATGGGGATGTTCCAGGTGGAATGGTATCCCCAGCTCGTCGGGCTCGGGCACTGGTCGATCGTGGTGCTCACGATCCTTCTCGGTCTCGCCGTGGGCACCGCCGTGGGGGCCTTCCACGGCTGGCTGGTCGCCTACCGCGGGATCCCGGCCTTCATCGTCACGCTGGGCGGCCTGCTGGTCTGGCGCGGGGCGGCCTTCCTGCTGGCGCGCGGACGCACGATCTCGCCGGTCGATTCCAACTTCGCCCTGCTCGGCGGCGGGCCCTACGGCTCGGTCGGCGCCTTCTGGTCGTGGGTGATCGGTCTTGCCGGCTGCGCCGCGGTGCTCTGGCTGATCTGGGCCGGAAGGCGCAGCCGCGCCCGGCACGACTTCCCCCAGCGGCCGATGTGGGCGGAATACTTCCTCGCCGCCCTGGGCTGCGGCCTCTGCCTCGGCACCACGCTGCTGGTGAACTCCTACCCCTGGCCGAAGGGAATCGTGGACCAGTATGCCCAGCGCCACGGCATCACCGTGCCGGAGGAGGGGCTGTTCATCAGCCACGGCTTCGCCCTGCCGGTGCTCATCCTCCTCGTGGTGGCGATCGTGATGACCATCATCATGAACCGCACCCGCTTCGGCCGCTACGTCTACGCGATCGGCGGCAACCCCGATGCGGCGCTGCTCGCCGGCATCAACGTGAAGTGGATGATCGTCAAGATCTTCGCGCTGATGGGCTTTCTCACCGGCCTCTCCGCGGTGGTCGCCTCGGCCCGCCTGAATTCGGCGACGAACGCACTCGGCACGCTGGACGAGCTCTACGTCATCGCCGCGGCGGTGATCGGCGGCACCTCGCTCGCCGGGGGCGTGGGCACGATCTACGGCGCCGTCCTTGGCGCGCTGGTGATGCAGTCGCTCCAGTCGGGCATGGTGCTGATCGGCTTCGACGCGGCGATCCAGAACATCGTGGTCGGCGCCGTCCTGGTGCTCGCCGTCTATGTCGACACGCTCTACCGCAAGCGCGTGAAGTGAGGGAGGACGCGATGGGCCGCAATCCCAACACCGGAACGCCGCTTGTCGAGATGCGCGACATCTCGATCGCCTTCGGCGGCATCAAGGCGGTCAACCACGTGTCGGTCGATCTCTACGCCGGCGAGGTCGTGGGGCTGCTCGGCCACAACGGCGCCGGCAAGTCCACGCTGATCAAGTGCCTCTCGGGCGCCTACCAGAAGGACGCGGGCCAGATCTTCATCAACGGGCAGGAAGTCGAGATCAACAACCCGAGGGACGCGCGCAAGTACAACATCGAGACGATCTACCAGACCCTGGCGCTGGCCGACAATCTCGACGCCGCCTCGAACCTGTTCCTGGGCCGCGAGATCGTCGGCCCCGGCGGCTTCGTCGACGACACCGCCATGGAGGCCGAGACGCGCAAGATCATGGCGCGGCTCAACCCGAACTTCCGCAAGTTCAACGTTCCGGTCTCGGCGCTTTCGGGCGGGCAGCGGCAGTCGGTGGCGATCGCGCGCGCGGTCTACTTCAACGCCAAGATCCTGATCATGGACGAGCCGACCGCGGCGCTCGGCCCGCACGAGACGCAGATGGTGGCGGAGCTGATCCAGGAGCTGAAGTCGCAGGGGCTCGGCATCTTCCTGATCGAGCACGACATCCATGCGGTGATGGACCTCTGCGACCGGGCAGTGGTGATGAAGAACGGCGAGAAGGTCGGCACGGTCAACGTGAACGAGGTCACCGACGAGGACATCCTCGGCATGATCATCCTCGGAAAGCGCCCGCCGCAGGCCTACTGATGTTCATCGGGCTCGATCTCGGAACCTCGGGGCTCAAGGGCGTCGTCATCGACGATGCGCAGGCGCTGCGTGCCGAGGCCACGGCGCCGCTCGCAGTCTCGCGGCCGCACGACGGCTGGTCGGAACAGAACCCCGCCGACTGGATCGGCGCGGCCGAGAAGGTGCTGGACGCGCTCGCCGCCGAGGTGCCCCTCGCCGCCGTGCGCGGGATCGGGCTGTCGGGCCAGATGCACGGGGCGACGCTGCTCGACGCGGCGGACGAGGTGATCCGGCCCTGCATCCTCTGGAACGACACCCGTGCCTGGGAGGAGGCGGCCGAGCTCGACGGCGACCCGATGTTCCGCCGGCTGACCGGCAACATCGTGTTTCCCGGATTCACCGCGCCCAAGCTCCTCTGGGTGGAACGGCACGAACCCGAGGCCTTCGCCCGCGTGGCCAAGGTGTTGCTGCCCAAGGACTACCTGCGCCTCTGGCTGACCGGCGAGCACGCAGGCGAGATGTCGGATGCCGCCGGCACGAGCTGGCTCGACACCGCCGCGCGCGACTGGAACGACGACCTGCTCGCCGCCACGCATCTGGGGCGCACGCACATGCCCCGCCTGGTCGAGGGGTCGGAGGTCTCGGGCACGCTCCGGCCGGCGCTGGCGAAACGCTGGGGGATGCCCGCAGGCGTGGTGGTTGCCGGGGGCGGCGGCGACAACGCGGCCTCGGGCATCGGCGCCGGCGTGGTGAAGGCCGGTCAGGCCTTCGTGAGCCTCGGCACCTCGGGCGTGCTCTTCGCCGCGACCGACGGCTACCACCCCGACCCGGCGACCGCCGTCCACACCTTCTGCCATGCGATCCCCGCCACCTGGCACCAGATGGGCGTCATCCTCGCGGCGACCGATGCGCTCAACTGGTTCGCCCGCCTCGTCGGCGAGGAACCCGCCGCGCTGACCGCGGGGCTCGGGCCGCTGAGGCCGCCGGGCGAGACCCTGTTCCTGCCCTATCTCGGGGGCGAGCGCACGCCGCTCAACGATGCGCGGATCCGCGGCGCCTTCGTCGGGCTGGAACACGCGACCGACCGCGCCGCGGCGACGCGGGCGGTGCTGGAAGGGGTCGCCTTCGCGCTCCGCGACTGCCGTGATGCGCTCGCCGCCACGGGCACCGGCTTCGACAGCCTTCTGGCCCTGGGCGGCGGCAGCCGCTCCGACTACTGGCTGCAGGCCATCGCCACCGCGCTGGGCCGCCCCGTGAGCGTGCCGGCCGACGGCGACTTCGGCGGCGCCTTCGGGGCCGCGCGCCTGGCCATCATGGCAGCGACCGGCGCGGGCGCCGAGATCGCGACGCCTCCGCAGATTGCCCGACAGATCGACCCTGACCCGGCCCTCGCCGCGGCCTTCGACGCGGGCCATGCCCGCTACCGCGCGGCGGCCAAAGCCATCGGAACCCTGACATGACCGACTTCTTCGCCGGCATCGCGCCGCTTCGGTACGACCCCGAGGCGGAGACCGACCTCGCCTTCCGCCACTACGACCCCGATGCGGTGATCCTGGGCAAGCGCCTCGAGGATCACCTGCGCTTCGCCGTGGCCTGGTGGCACAGCTTCGCCTGGCCGGGCACCGACCCCTTCGGCGGGCCGACCTTCCTCAGGCCCTGGTTCGGCGAGGGCATGGCGCAGGCCAAGCTGAAGGCCGACGCCGCCTTCGAGATGTTCGCGATCCTCGGCGTGCCCTTCTTCTGCTTCCACGACGCCGATGTCCGCCCCGAGGGCGCCACCTTCGCCGAGAGCCGGCGCAATCTCGAGGAGATCGTGGACTACATCGGCGAGAAGATGGAACGCGCGCGCACCCGCCTGCTCTGGGGCACGGCGAACCTGTTCTCGCACCGCCGCTTCATGGCCGGCGCGGCCACCAACCCCGATCCCGACGTCTATGCCTATGCCGCCGCGACGGTGAAGGCCTGCATGGACGCCACCCACCGCCTCGGCGGCGAGAACTACGTGCTCTGGGGCGGGCGCGAGGGCTACGAGACCCTGCTCAACACCGATCTCGCCCGGGAACGCGCCCAAGCCGGCCGGTTCCTCCAGCAGGTGGTGGACTACAAGCACAGGATCGGCTTCAAGGGCACCATCCTGATCGAGCCGAAGCCGCAGGAGCCCTCCAAGCACCAGTACGACTACGACGTGGCCACCGTCTACGGCTTCCTGAAGGACTTCGGTCTGGAGAAGGAGGTCAAGCTCAACATCGAGCAGGGCCACGCCATCCTTGCGGGACATTCCTTCGAGCACGAGCTGGCGCTCGCGGCCTCGCTCGGCATCTTCGGGTCGATCGACATGAACCGCAACGACTACCAGTCGGGCTGGGATACCGACCAGTTCCCCGACAACGTGCCCGAGATGGCGCGTGCCTATTACGAGGTGCTGAAGGCCGGCGGCTTCACCACGGGCGGCACCAACTTCGACGCCAAGCTGCGCCGCCAGTCGCTCGACCCCGAGGATCTGATCGCCGCCCATGCCGGGGCGATGGACGTCTGCGCCCGCGCGCTGAAGGCGGCCGCGGCGCTGCTCGAGGACGGCGCGCTGGAGCGGGCGAGGGCCGAGCGCTACGCGGGCTGGGACACGCCGGCGGCCCGGGCCATGCTCGAGGGCGACCTCGCCGCTGCCGCGGCGCGGGTCGAGGCCGAGGGGCTCGAACCCCAGCCGCGCTCGGGCCGGCAGGAGCGGCTCGAGAACCTCTGGAACCGGTTCGTCTGAGCGCATCCGCCGGGCGGCGGGGCTCAGGTCGCTCCGCGCGCCCGGCGCCGCCCGTTCCAGCGCGCGGTCAGCTCGGCGTTGATCGCGCCGCCGAGCAGCACGGCCCAGACCGAGAGATAGAGCCACATGAGAAGGGCGATCACCGCCCCGATCGAGCCGTAGATCCGGTTGTAGCTGTCGAAGTTGGCGAGGTAGGCCGAGAAGGCGAAGCTGACGGCCGACCAGGACAGCGCGGCAACCACCACGCCGGCGCTGACCCAGCGGTGCTCGACATCCTGGAGGTTCGGCCCGAAGCGGTAGAGGATGGAGAGGCAGGTCAGCACCAGCAGGAACATCGCCACCCAGGGGAGGATCCGCAGGACCAGCGCCTCGACGGGGCCGAGCACCACGTAGTTGAGCGCAAGCGGCACCGCGACAATCGTCACCAGACCGACGAACAGCGCCAGGATCAGCGCGAGCGTCATCAGGATGTCGACCGCGTAGCCCCGGAGCAGGCCGCGCGGGGTGGCCCGGTGCACGACGTCGAGTCCCTGGATCAGCGCCGAAACCCCCGCCCGCGCCGAGAACAGCGCGATCAGGATCGAGACGATCGAGGCCCAGCCCAGCGTCGTCCTCGGGGTGTCGAGCAGGCCGATGACCTGGTCGTGGACCAGCGCCGCGGCATCGGCAGGCAGGAAGCGCTCGGCCACCCGGAGGTATTCCTCGATCACCGCCGGGTCGGCGACCAGGCTCCAGATCGCCACGCTGGCCGCAAGCCCCGGAAAAACGGCGAACATGGCGAAGAAGGCACAGCCCGCGGCGACGAGCCCGAAGTGGCCCTCGCCCACCCGCCACCAGACATCGAGCAGGAAGTCCCACAACTCGCGCAGCTTCTCGATCATCGCGCGGACTGTGCCCTGCCCTCGGTGTCCGCGCAACTTGCGGCTGGCGGGCGCGGATGGAAAGCTTGCGGAGAACCCGGAGGATCCCGATGAGCTACATGCCCCACCCCGAGCGCTATTCCCGCATGATCTACCGCCGCTGCGGCCGATCCGGCCTGCAACTGCCGGCGATCTCGCTGGGGCTCTGGCACAACTTCGGCCACGACACGCCCCACCAGGTGAAGCGCGAGATGTGCCGCACCGCCTTCGACCACGGCATCACGCATTTCGACCTGGCCAACAACTACGGCCCGCCCCCCGGCAGCGCCGAGGAGGCCTTCGGCGAGATCCTCCGCACCGACTTCCGCGGTCTGCGCGACGAGCTGATCATCTCGACCAAGGCGGGCTACCTGATGTGGCCCGGCCCCTACGGCGAATGGGGCAGCCGCAAGTATCTGATCGCCTCCTGCGACGCCTCGCTGAAGCGCATGGGCCTTGACTACGTGGACATCTTCTATTCCCACCGCTTCGACCCCGACACGCCGCTCGAGGAAACGATGGGCGCGCTTGACCACATCGTCCGGTCGGGCCGCGCGCTCTATGTCGGCATCTCCTCCTACAACAGCGCCCGCACACGGCAGGCCGTGGCGATCCTGAACGAGCTCGGCACCCCCTGCCTCATCCATCAGCCCTCCTACAACATCCTCAACCGCTGGGTGGAGCGCGACGGGCTGAAGGAGACGCTGGCCGAACTCGGCATCGGCGCGATCGCCTTCACGCCGCTCGCGCAGGGGATCCTCACGGGCAAGTATCTCGGGGGCATCCCGGCCGGGAGCCGGGCGGCGCAGGGCAAGAGCCTCGACCCCGCCACGATCACCGACCGCGCGCTGGCCTCGGTCAGGGCGCTCGCCGCGGTCGCCGGGCGGCGCGGCCAGACGCTGGCGCAGATGGCGATCGCCTGGGTGCTGCGCGGCGGCGGCATCACCTCGGCGCTGATTGGCGCCTCCCGCCCCGAACAGATCGTGGAATGCTGCGGCGCCATCGGGAACCTCGACTTCACCGAGGCGGAACTGGCCGAGATCGACCGCATTTCCTCGGAGGAGGACATCAACCTCTGGGCGCGTTCCAGCGAGACGGAGTAATTGGAGAATCCGGCCCCGATGGGCTATCGCGAAAGGGTGCAACGGGGGGGCGGCGCAGTGACGATTCGGCCCAAGGCCGGGCTGGCCGTCGCGGCATTCGCCGCGGCCCTTGCCCTGTGGGCCCCTCGCGCCGGAGCCCAGCAGGCCACGCTTTCCGCCCCCGGCGCCTCCGACGATCTGCTGCGGAGCCTGCGCGGCGCCTCCGTCGTCCTCGGGCGGCTGGCCGAGGGCCCGGCGCCCGCCTCCGACATCGTTGCTGCCGCGCGCGCCGACTATGCGCGGCTTTTGGGGGCGCTCTACGCCGCCGGGCACTATTCGGGCGTCATCTCGATCCGGCTCGACGGGCGGGAGGTCGCCGGGATCCCGGTGCTCGACAGCCCCGACCGCATCGGCCGCATCGACATCGTCGTGCAGCCGGGGCCACCCTTCCGATTCGCCCGTGCCGAGGTGGCGCCGCTGGCGCCGCGCACCGAGCTGCCCGAGGGCTTCAGCCCCGGTCAGCGCGCGCGGTCGGGCCTGATCGAGCAGGCCGCGCGCGCGGGGATCGAGGGCTGGCGGAACATCGGCCACGCCAAGGCCGGCCTCGCCGGACAGTCGCTGACGGCCGACCACGGCAACGCCACGCTCGACGCGCGGCTCAGGCTCGACCCCGGCGCGCGCCTGCGCTTCGGCCCGCTTTCGGTGCGCGGCAACGAACGGGTGCGCAGCGAGCGCATCCGCGCCATCGCCGGCCTGCCCGAAGGCCGGGTCTTCTCGCCCGAGGCGCTGCGCCTTGCCGCCGAGCGCCTCCGCCGCACCGGGGCCTTCCGCTCGGTGACGCTGACCGAGGCGGAGCGGGCCGGGCCGGGCGACCTGCTGCCCATCGAGGCGCTGGTGGTCGAGGAACGTCCCCGGCGGTTCGGTGCCGGGGCCGAGCTCTCCTCGTCCGAGGGGCTCAGGCTCTCGGGCTTCTGGTTCCACCGCAACCTGCTCGGCGGGGCCGAGCGGCTGCGCTTCGACGGCGAGATCGGCGGAATCGGCGGCGACACCGGCGGCGAGGACTACCGGCTTGCCGCCAGCTTCTCGCGCCCCGCGACCTTCGAGCCCGACACGACGCTGACGCTCAATGCCTCGGTCGAGGACCGCTCCGAGCCCGACTTCGACATCCGGGCCTTCGAGGTCGGCGCGGGTCTCGCGCGCATCTTCTCCGAGGAGTTCAGCGCCTCGGTGGGCATCGGCTACCGCGAGAGCCGGGTGGTGGATCCCGGCGGTCGGAGCACCTTCCGGCTCGTGACCTTTCCCGCATCGGCGACCTGGGACCGTCGCGACGACAGGCTGAACCCGACCGACGGCGTCTACCTCGATGCCCGCGTCACGCCCTTCCTCGGCCTCGAGAGCACCGGCTCGGGCGCACAGATCCGCGGCGATGCCCGCGTCTACCGCGGCCTCGGCGAGAGCGACCGCGTCGTGCTGGCCGCCCGGCTCCAGTTCGGCGCGGTGGTCGGCCCGACGCTGCTGCGGACCCCGCGCGACCTGCTGTTCTATTCCGGCGGCGGCGGCACGGTGCGCGGCCAGCCCTACCAGTCGCTCGGCGTCAACGTGCTGCGCGGCGGCACGGTGCGCTCGGGCGGCCAGCTGTTCCTGGGGCTTCAGACCGAGGCGCGGGTGGCCGTGACCGAGCGGATCGGCGCCGTGGCCTTCTTCGACTGGGGCCAGATCCGCGCCGTGCCCGACGCGCCGGCCGAGGACCATGCCGGCGCCGGGATCGGTCTGCGCTATGACACGGGGATCGGGCCGATCCGGCTCGACATCGGGGCGCCGGTCGGCGGCGGCGGCGACGGCGTGCAGATCTACATCGGCATCGGGCAGGCGTTTTGAGCCGGGCGCGGGCATATCTCGCCGCGCTGGCCGCGCTGCTTGCCCTGCTTGCGGGGCTCGTCGCGCCGGTCGCCGCGCAGGAAGCGGACGAGGGCGACCGCGGCTTCATCCAGCGCTTGCTCGAGGAGAACCTCTCCGGCGCCGGGCGCGAGGTGCGCATGACGGGCTTCCGCGGCGCCCTGTCCTCGCGCGCGACGATCGACAGGCTGACCATCGCCGACGGGGAGGGCGTGTGGATCACCCTGCGCGGCGTGGCGATGCAGTGGAACCGCGCCGCGCTTTTGCGCGGGCGGATCGACATCGCCGAGCTTTCGGCCGAGGCGGTCGAGGTCGCCCGGGCGCCCGTCGCCGCAGCCGCCGACTCCGCCCTGCCCGACCCGGCGGCACGGCCGTTCCGGCTGCCCGACCTTCCGGTCGCGGTGCGGATCGGCACGCTCCGGGCGGCGAGCGTCACGCTCGGCGCGCCGCTTCTCGGCGAGGAAGTCGCGCTGTCGCTCGAGGGATCGGGGCGGCTCGAGGGCGGCGAGGGCGACGCCCGTCTCGCGGTGCGGCGCATCGACGGCACCGAGGGCGCGCTGAGCCTCGACGCCGGCTTCGCGAACGCGAACTCGACGCTTCGGATGTCGCTCGACCTGACCGAGCCGCGGGACGGCATCGCCGCCCGGCTCCTCAACCTTCCCGGCCGGCCGGCGCTGCGGCTGACGGTCGATGGCGAGGGGCCGCTGTCGGACTTCCTTGCCGAGGTCGCGCTGGCAAGCGACGGCGAGACGAGGCTGACCGGCACCGTGGAACTGATCGCCGAGGCCCCCCCCGAGGCGGCGCCGGGCGCGGCGCCCGAGCCCGCTGCGCGGCGCTTCGTCGCCGAGTTCTCCGGCGACCTGGCGCCGCTCTTCCTGCCGGAATACCGCGACTTCTTCGGCACCGACGTGCGCCTTGCGGCCGAGGGCCGCCGCGCCGCCACGGGTGCGTTCGACCTCGACAGGCTTCGGATCCGTGCCGCCGCGCTCACGCTCGACGGCAGGCTCTCGCTGGCCGCCGACGGGCTGCCCGCCGCCTTCGCGCTGACCGGGCGGATCGCGGCGCCGGGCGGCGGGCCGGTGCGGCTGCCCGTGTCCGGCGAGGCGGTCGAGGTCGCCAGCGCCGACCTCGACCTGAGCTTCGACGCCGCGCGCGGCGATGCCTGGACCGGCCGGGTGCTGGTGCAGGACTTCCGACGCGGCGGCAACCGGATCGCGCGGCTCAGCCTCGAGGCCGGCGGCGACATCGCGCGCGCGGGCGGGCGCCGGCTCACCGCCACGTTTGCCGCCGCGGCCGAGGGCATCGCGCCCGCCGACGCCGGGGTGGCGGCGGCGCTCGGCCCCGATCTGAGGGCCGAGGCCACGGTCGTCTGGCAGGAAGGCGCGCCGGTGGCGTTCCGCCGCCTGACGCTCGGCACCGCGAACGGCCGGCTGACGACGACCGCAACGCTCGGCCCGCTGGCCGAGGGCCTGCCCCTGACCCTGCGCGGCTCGGCCGACCTGGCCGACCTCTCCGTGCTCTCGGCCCTTGCCGGGCGGCCCCTCGCCGGCCGCGTGGTGCTGGGGCTGAACGGCATCGTCACGCTGCTCGACGGGCGGTTCGATGTGCGCCTCGGCGGGGCCGGGCGCAACCTCGCTGCCGGCCTCGAGCTCTTCGACCGGGTGATCGCCGGGGAAAGCCGGCTGGTCCTCGATGCGCGCCGCGACGAGCAGGGCCTGACGCTGCGGCGGCTGCGGATCGTCACGGCCGAGGCCGAGATCGCCGGCTCGGGGCAGGTGCGCCGGGGCGCCACCGCGCTCGAGGCCGCGGCACGGCTCACCGAGCTTTCCCGGGTGGTCCCCGAGCTTTCCGGGCCGGCCGCCGTCGAGGCCCGCCTGCGCGAGACCGCGCCCGGAACCTACGACCTGAGCGCCGCGGCGACCGGGCCGGGCGGCGCCCGCGCCGACTTCGCCGGCACGCTGGCCGAGACCGCGGCCGGCACGCCCCGCGCCAGCGGCAGGCTCAGCGCCGGGGTGGCCGATCTCTCGGCCTATGCGCGGCTTGCCGGCCAGCCGATCCGCGGCCGCGCGGACCTGACCTTCGAGGGATCCGCCGCACCGGCCCAGGACCGTTTCGACGGAACGCTCGCGCTGACCGGACAGGGGCTCGGCATCGGTCAGCCCACCGCCGACCGGCTGCTCGGCGGAACCCTCCGGCTCTCGGCGGCGGCCACGCGCGCGGGCGAGGTGACCACCGTGCGGCGGTTCGACCTGGCCTCGGGCGAGGGCAGCGTCAGCGTCACCGGCACGCTCGGGCGGGTGGAGGGCCGGCTTTCGGGCGAGGCCCGGCTGCGCAACGTGGGGATCTTCGCCCCCGACTTTCCCGGCCCCGCCGCGGCGGCAGGCACGGTCAGCCGCACCGCGGGCGGCCGCTGGGGCGTTGACATCCGAGCCACCGGCCCCGGCGGCACGACGGCCTCGGTGACCGGCAGCGCCGCGCCCGACTTCTCGACCTTCGACCTCCGCGCCCGGGGCAATGCCCCGCTGGGCCTTGCCAACGAGGCGATCGCCCCGCGCGCCGTCCGCGGCACCGCCGCCTTCGACCTGGCGCTGGACGGGCCGCCCCGCCTCCAGTCGCTTACGGGCCGGGTCACGACGCAGGGGGCGCGTCTTGTCGCCCCGGTCTACGGCGTGGCGGTGGACGGCATCTCGGGTTCGGCGACGCTGGCCGGTGGCCGTGCGACGGTCGATCTCTCGGGCGCGGTCGAGGGCGGCGGTCGCGTGGGCGTGACCGGCGGCGTGGGGCTCGCCCCGCCCTTCGACGCGGGCCTGCGCATCGCGCTGTCGGGGGCGGCCTTCTCCGAGCCCGACCTGTTCCGGACCACGATCAGCGGGGAGGTGTCGCTGACCGGGCCGCTCACCGCCGGGGCGCTGCTCGGCGGCGTGCTGAACCTTGGCGAGACCGAGGTCAGGATCGCCGACACGGGCCGCGGCGCGGGCGGCGAACTCGAGGGGCTGCGGCATGTCCGCGAGCCGCCCGACGTGCGGCTCACGCGCCTGCGCGCCGGCTTCGTCGAGGAGGCAGGCGGGGCGGGCGGCGGCGGTCAGGCCCGGCCGCTTCGGCTCGACCTGCTGATCAACGCGCCGAACCGGATCTTCATCCGTGGCCGCGGCCTCGACGCCGAGCTGGGCGGGAGCCTCAGGCTTGCCGGCACCACCGTGGCCGTCGCGCCGCAGGGGCAGTTCGAGCTGATCCGCGGCCGTCTCGACATCCTCGGCCGGCGCCTTGCGCTCGACACCGGCCTTGCCCGGCTCGAGGGATCCTTCGACCCCTGGGTGCGGCTCGTCGCCACGACCGAGGCAGAGGACATCACGGTGCGCATCGTGGTCGAAGGCCTCGTCTCCGAGCCGGCGATCCGCTTCGAGAGCTCGCCCGAACTGCCGCAGGACGAGGTCCTTGCGCGGCTGTTCTTCGGGCGCGACATCGCGCAGCTCTCGCCGCTCCAGGCAGCACGGCTTGCCTCGGCGATCGCCGAGCTGACCGGCCGGGGCGGCGTGGGGATCGTGGGGCGCCTGCGCGAGAACTTCGGCCTCGACGACCTTGACGTGACGACCGACGAGGAGGGCAACGCCGCGGTGCGCGCGGGCCGCTACGTCAGCGAGAACGCCTATACCGAGGTGACGGTCGGATCCGACGGGAAGGCCGACATTTCGATCAACCTCGATCTCTCGCGCTCGCTTACAGTAAGGGGCAGCGTCGATTCGCAGGGCGAGACCGGGGTCGGCATCTTCTTCGAGAGGGACTACTGAGCCATGAGAGCCATGCTTGCGGTGATCTTCCTGGCCGGCACGGCCACCGCGGGGGAGCTGCCCGCGCCCGTGACCGATGCCGACTATCGCCCCGTTCGCCTGGAGGAGGCAAAGCTCGGCCAGCTCCTGTTCTGGGATCCGATCCTCTCGGGCAACCGCAACATCGCCTGCGGCACCTGCCACCATCCGAAGTTCGGCACCTCCGACGGGCTTTCGCTCGGCATGGGCGAGGGCGGCCGCGGCCTGGGGCCCGACCGGGTGCCGGACCCGGCGAACCTTCCCGAGCAGCGCATCCCGCGCAACGCGCCCGCGCTGTTCAACCTCGGGGCCCGCGAGTTCACGGTGCTGTTCCACGACGGGAGGATCGAGGCCGACCCCTCCCGGCCCTCGGGGCTGAGGACGCCGCTCGAGGACGAGATGGTGACCGGCTTCGTTTCGCTGCTTTCGGCCCAGACGATGTTCCCGGTGCTCTCGCCCGACGAGATGGCCGGCCACTATTCCGAGAACGAGATCAGCGAGGCCGTGCGCCAGGGCCTCATCACCGGGGAAGACGGCGCCTGGAGCCGGATCGCGGCGCGGGTGGAGGCGATTCCCGAGTATCGCGCGATGTTCGAGGCCGTCTACCCCGAGATCGCGGCCGGGCGCGAGATCCGCTTCACCGACATCTCGAACGCGATCGCCGCCTTCGTCGAGCACGAGTTCCGCGCCGACGGGTCGCCCTTCGACGCCTATCTTCGCGGCGAGGGCACGCTGTCGCCCGAGGCGCTGGCGGGCATGGAGATCTTCTACGGACGCGGCGGCTGTTCGGGCTGCCATGCGGGCAAGTTCCAGACCGACCACCGCTTCCACGCGATGGGCGCGCCGCAGCTCGGCCCCGGCAAGGCCGAGCGCTTCGAGCGGCACAGCCGCGACCTGGGCCGGATGCGGGTGACGAACGACCCGGCCGATGCCTATGCGTTCCGCACCCCCTCGCTGCGGAACGTCGTGCATACGGGGCCCTGGGGCCATGCGGGCGGCCACAGCAGTCTGGCCGGCTGGCTGCGGCATCACATCGACCCGGCGGCCGGACTTTCGGTCTACCGGCCCGATGCGACCCTGCCCGCCTTCGAGCCGGCCAAGCCCGACTGGGCCGTGCTGCAGAACCCCGAGGAGATCCGCGAGATCGCCGCGCGCGTCGAGCGCGTGCCGCTGTCGCTGTCGGAGGCGGAGATCGCGAGCCTGATCGCCTTCCTCGACACGCTGACCGACCGGCAGGCGCTGGACGGCCGGCTCGGCATCCCCGAGCGCGTGCCGAGCGGGCTTCCCGTGGATCGCTGACGCCGCCCGGCCCTCTCCCGCAAGCGCCGCGGGCGCACCCGGGGCCCTGGCCGCGGACGGATCCGCGTGGCACGGATCGGGAGTGCCGACGGCCCGCGCGATGCCGCAGCAGCCGCCGCGGGCCGTGCCGGCACGGCCCGGTCGCAGCGACCGCGCGCGTGCAGCCCGGCAGTGTCTGGCCCGGCGCGGCCGAGGCGCCCGGGGCTCAGAAGTCGAGGTTCTCCACGCTCAGCGCGTTCTGCTGGATGAACTCGCGCCGGGGCTCGACGACATCCCCCATCAGCTTGGTGAAGATGTCGTCGGC
>JANZZL010000043.1 GCA_026419405.1 Paracoccaceae bacterium
CTCGTGGGCTCGGAGATGTGTATAAGAGACAGGAGGAACGCCGCGCAGGCCGTTGCAAAGGAACGAAATCCTGGCATCACACCCTCCCCAGGGCGAAGCCCTTGGCGATGTAGTTGCGCACGAAGTAGATCACGATCGCGCCGGGGATGATCGTCAGCGTCCCCGCCGCGGCCAGGAGCCCCAGCTCGTAGCCCGCGCTCGAGGCGGTGCGCGTCATCGTCGCCACGATCGGCTTGGCATAGACCGCCGTCAGCGTCTTGGCGAGCAGCATCTCCACCCAGGAGAACATGAAGCAGAAGAAGGCGGCCACGCCCACGCCCGCCTTGATCGTCGGCAGGAAGATCGTCACGAAGAAGCGCGGGAAGGAGTAGCCGTCGACATAGGCCGTCTCGTCCAGCTCCTTGGGCACGCTCGACATGAAGCCCTCGAGGATCCAGACCGCGAGCGGGATGTTGAACAGGCAGTGCGCCAGCGCCACCGCGATGTGCGTGTCGAACAGCCCGATCGCCGAGTAGAGCTGGAAGAAGGGCAGCGCGAACACCGCCGCCGGCGCCATGCGGTTCGTCAGCAGCCAGAAGAACAGGTGCTTGTCGCCGAGGAAGCGGTAGCGGCTGAAGGCATAGGCCGCCGGCAGGGCGACCAGCACCGAGAGCACCGTGTTGATCGAGACGTAGATGATCGAGTTGATGTAGCCCCAGTACCAGGTCGGATCGGTGAAGATGGTGCGGTAGTTGGCCAGCGTGAAGGTCTGCGGGAAGAGCGTGAACCCCGCGAGGATCTCGTTGGTGGTCTTGAAGCTCATCGCCAGCAGCCAGTAGATCGGCAGCAGCAGGAACAGGATGTAGACGAGCGGGATCAGCGAGCGCTTCCTCATCCTGGCTTACCTCCGGTCGTCCTTGGTCATCAGCGTGTAGAACAGCCACGAGACCAGCAGCGTGATGGCGAAGTAGATCAGCGACATCGCCGCCGCGGGGCCGAGGTCGAACTGCCCGAGCGCGATCTTCACGAGGTCGATCGACAGCAGCGTGGTGGAGTTGCCGGGGCCCCCGCCGGTCAGCACGAAGGGCTCGGTGTAGACGTTGAAGCTGTCCATGAACCTCAGGAGGATCGCGATGGTCAGCACCGTCTTCATCTTCGGCAGCTGGATGTAGCGGAACACCTTCCAGGGGCTCGCCCCGTCGATCTTCGCGGCCTGGTAGTAGGCGTCGGGGATCGACACGAGCCCCGCGTAGCACAGCAGCACCACCAGCGAGGTCCAGTGCCAGACATCCATCACGACGATCGTGACCCAGGCGGCGACCGGGTCCTGGGTCATGTCGTAGCGGATGCCGAGAACATCGTTGAGGAAGTAGCCCATCATGCCGATCTTCGGCAGGGTGAAGATGTTCCACATCGCGCCGACCACGTTCCAGGGAATCAGCATCGGCAGCGCCATCAGCACGAGGCACACCGGCACCCAGAAGCCCTTCCGCGGCATGGCCAGCGCGATCACGATGCCGAGCGGCACCTGGATCGCGAGCACCATCACCGTGAACAGGACCTGCCGCCCCAGCGCCGCGCGGAACCGGTCGGACTGCAGGATGTCCTGGAACCAGCCGAGCCCGTGCCAGAAGAACTGGTTGTTCCCGAAGGTCTCCTGAACCGAATAGTTCACCACCGTCATGATCGGGATCAGCGCGTTGAACGCCACCAGCACCAGCACCGGCAGGACGAAGAACCACGCCTTCTGGTTGACGCTGCGCATCTCAGCCTCCTGCCGCCTCGGTGGCGATCCAGCCGTCGGCATAAAGCCGCGTCATGTCGCGCCGGAAGTCGAGCCGCACCGTCTCGCCGGGTGACGGCATCGGCCCGTGGACGATGGCCGAGATCCGCGTCTCGCCCGCCACCGCCTCGACCACGCCGTGCCGGCCGAGGTCGGCGACCTTGCGCACCCGCGCCTCGATCCCGCCGGCGCCGAGGCTGACGAACTCGGGCCTGACGCCGATCTCGGTCCGCGCGCCCGACTTCACGATCGGGCCCTCGAGCGGCACCTGCACGCCGCGGAAGAAGGCCGCGCCGCCCTTCACCTCGCAGGGCAGCACGTTCATCCCCGGCGAGCCGATGAAGTGGCCGACGAAGGTGTGCGCCGGGCGCTCGAACAGCTCGCGCGGCGTGCCGATCTGCACGATCACGCCGAGGTCCATCACCACGACCTGGTCGGCGAAGGTCAGCGCCTCGGTCTGGTCGTGGGTGACGTAGATCATCGTCGCGTTCACCCGGTGGTGCAGCTCCTTGAGCTTCGAGCGCAGCTTCCACTTCAGGTGCGGGTCGATCACCGTCAGCGGCTCGTCGAACATGATCACGTTCACGTCCTGGCGCACCAGCCCGCGGCCCATCGAGATCTTCTGCTTGTTGTCGGCCGACAGATGCGCGGCCCGCATGCCGAGCATCGGGGTCAGCTCCAGCATCTCGGCGATGGCGGTCACGCGCGCCTTCACCGTCGCCTCGTCGCGGCCGCGGTTGCGCAGCGGGAAGGCCAGGTTGTCGTAGACCGTCATCGTGTCGTAGATGACCGGGAACTGGAACACCTGCGCGATGTTGCGCTTGTCGGGTGGCAGCTCGGTCACGTCCCGGTCGTTGAACAGGATGCGGCCCTCGGAGGGCACGAGCAGCCCCGAGATGATGTTGAGCAGCGTCGATTTCCCGCAGCCCGAGGGGCCGAGCAGCGCATAGGCCCCGCCATCCTCCCAGACGTGGTCGATCTCCTTCAGCGCGTAGTCCGCCGGGCCCTGCGGCCGGGCCATGTAGCTGTGCCTCAGCTTCGAGAGGGTGATCTTCGCCATGCCCTCCCTCCCCTCAGGCCACCAGCGCGCCGTCGGCGCCGAAGTAGAAGCACTTCGCGGGGTCCATGTAGAAGGTATGGTCCTCGCCCACCTCGTAGGGATGCACGCCGGGCGCCAGCGACACCCAGTTCTGCGCGCCGAGCGCGAAATGCGCGCTCGATTCCGAGCCCGAGAGCTCGGTCACCAGCACCCGGCCGCGCATCGCCACGCTGGCGCCGTGACCGGGGAAGGGCAGCACGTTGTCGGGGCGGATCGCCACCGTGTAGGTGCCGTCGGCCAGGCCCGCCGCCGCACCCGTCGCGGTCCAGCGCACCGTGTCGCCCAGGCGGACCTCCGATCCCTGCTTGACCACCGGCGCCGAGTTGATCGGCGGGTTGGAGAACACCCGCGCGGCGGTGAGGTTCGCCGGGCGGCGGTAGATCTCGGCCGTCGGCCCGAACTGCACCACCCGCCCGTCGTGCATCAGCGCGGTGCGCCCGCCGAGCAGCAGCGCCTCCTCCGGCTCCGAGGTCGCGTAGACGACCACCGCGCCGCGGCCGGCGAACAGGTCGGGAAGCTGGTCGCGCAGCTCCTCGCGCAGCTTGTAGTCGAGGTTGGCCAGCGGTTCGTCGAGGAACACCGCCCGCGATTCCTTGACGATCGCCCGGGCCAGCGCGGTGCGCTGCTGCTGGCCGCCCGAAAGCTCCTGCGGCCGGCGGTTCAGCATCGGCGTGAGCTGCAGCAGCCGCGCCGCCTCCTCCACCCGGCCCTGGATCTCCGACTTCGCCATGCCGGCCACCCTCAGCGGCGAGGCGATGTTATCGAACACCGTCATGTGCGGGTAGTTCACGAAGAACTGGTGCACGAGGCTGATGTTGCGCTGCTGGGGCGAAAGCCGCGTGACATCGCGGCCATCCATCAGGATCGCGCCCGAGGCCACCGGGTCGAGCCCCGCCATCAGCTTGATCAGCGAGGTCTTGCCCGACCCCGTCTCGCCGAGCAGCACGTTGAAGTGCCCGGCCTCCAGGGTCAGCGACGTCTCCTTGATGTGGGTCACGGCACCGACCCGCTTGGTGACGCCCCTCAGTTCGATCCCCATCTTCCCCTGTCCCCGAGGGCGCGCCTGCGCGTCTCTGCCGGAGGGCCGGGGGCGGGCGCTGCCGCCCCCGGCCGAGGCTTCACTTCGAGGGCTGTCCCGCCGCCCACTTCGCGAGAAGCTCCTCGTAGGGGATCGTCTCGCCCGGCGGGTCCTCGTTCTCGAGCTTGGCCTTCGGCCCGTCGGGCCGGCCGAGCCACTCGCTGGGATCCTTCGGCTCGTTCAGCCGCGGTCCGCAGCCGCCGTAGACGCCGGCCGACTCGTCGGCCTGCTGCATCCGGGCCATGGTGAGGTCCATCTCCTCGGCCAGGCGGTCCATCGCCTGCTGCGGGGTGAAGGCGCCCGAGTTCACGTCGCCGATCTGCTGCCACCAGATCTGCGCGAGCTTGGGATAGTCCGGCACGTTGATGCCGGTGGGCGACCAGCGCACCCGGTCGGGCGAACGGTAGAACTCGATCACGCCGCCGAGCGCGGGGGCACGTTCGGTGAAGCTCTCGTGGTTGATCGAGCTGTCGCGGATGAAGGTCAGGCCGACGTGGCTCTTCTTGGTGTCGACCGTCTTCGAGGTGACGAACTGCGCGTAGAGCCAGGCGGCCTGCGCGCGGTCCGAGGGCGTGGACTTCAGGAAGGTCCACGAGCCCACGTCCTGGTAGCCGACCTTCTGGCCGGGCCGCCAGTAGGCGCCGTGCGGGCTGGGCGCGGCGCGCCACAGCGGCATGCCGTTCTCGTCCACGGTGTTGTTGCCCTCAGAGCGGGGCTTGACCATGTCGGCGAGGAAGGCGGTGTACCAGAAGATCTGCTGGGCCACGTTGCCCTGGCTCAGCGCCGGCAGCGACTGGTAGAAGTCGTAGCTCGCCGCGCCGGGCGGGGCGTAGGCGCGCAGCCACTCGTCCCACTTGCGGATCGCGTAGACCGCGGCCGGGCCGTTCGCCTCGCCGCCGCGCGACACGCTGGAGCCGGCCGGGTTGCAGCTTCCGGCCTCCATGCGGATGCCCCATTCGTCGATCGGGATGCCGTTCGGCTCGCCCGGGCTGCCCACGCCGGCCATCGAGAGCCAGGCGTCGGTCATCCGCCAGCCCAGGTCGGGGGCGCGCTTGCCGTAGTCCATGTGGCCGTAGATGCGCACGCCGTCGATCTCCTTCACCTCGTTGGTGAAGAACTCGGCGATGTCCTCGTAGGCCGACCAGTTGACCGGCACGCCCAGCTCGTAGCCGTACTTCTCGCGGAACGCGGCCTTGAGGTCCTCGCGGTCGAACCAGTCCTTGCGGAACCAGTAGAGGTTGGCGAACTGCTGGTCAGGCAGCTGGTAGAGCTTGCCGTCCGGGCCGGTGGTGAACTGCTTGCCGATGAAGTCGTCGAGGTCGAGGCCGGGGTTGGTCGTGGCCGCCCACTCGCCCGCCATCATGTCGGTCAGGTTGTAGGCAAGCTGCATCCGCGCATGGGTGCCGATCAGGTCGGAGTCGTTGACGTAGCCGTCGTAGAGGTTGCGGTTCGTCTGCATCTGCGTCTGGACCGCCTGCACCACCTCGCCCTCGCCGAGCAGCTGGTGGTTCACCTTGATGCCGGTGATCTCCTCGAAGGCCTTGGCCAGCACCGTCGATTCGTAGACATGCGTCGGAATCGTCTCCGACAGCACGTTGATCTCCATCCCCGCGAAGGGCTTGGCCGCCTCGATGAACCACTGCATCTCGGCCAGCTGCTCCTCGCGGCTCAGCACCGAGGGCTGGAACTCGGTGTCGATCCATCTCTCTGCCGCGGCCATGTCGGCCAGGGCGGCGCCGGTTCCCGCAGCCAGGGCAACCGCCGTGGCCGCGGTGAGTAGATACCTGCGCATCAGTCACCTCCCTGATTTCGCTTATGGTGGGCGATCCCACGCCGGAGTTGTAGCAATCAAGATTTTCGCAAGTCAAACGAAAACGAAACGCTTTCCTTTTTTTCGAACGCACCTAAGATGCCCGGTCAGGGTGCCGCAACTGCAGCAAGGCGTGGAGGCGCGCGTGGACATCGAGAGCCGCCAGGAAACCATCCTCGAACTCGTCCGCCGGCACGGCAGCGTCGAGGTCGAGGATCTCGCCCGCCGCTTCGGGCTGACGACCCAGACGATCCGCGCCGACCTGCGCGAGCTCAACGACCGCGGGCTGGTCAAGCGCACCCACGGCGGCGCGCGGCGGGTCGAGTCGGTGTCGAACCGCGAATATGCCGAGCGCCGGCGCCAGAACGGCCCGCAGAAGGAGGCGATCGGCATCCTCGCCGCCTCGCTCATCCCCAACGACTGCTCGGTGGCGATCAACATCGGCACCACGACCGAACAGGTCGCCCGCGCGCTCGCCGGCCATTCCGGGCTCGTGGTGCTGTCCAACAACATCAACATCATCACGCTGCTGATGGGGTCCAAGGCGCGCGAGCTGGTGCTGGTGGGGGGCTCGGTGCGCGCCTCCGACGGCGCCATCGTCGGCGAGGACGCGGTCGAGTTCATCTCGCGCTACAAGGTGGACTTCGCGGTGATCGGCGCCTCGGCCCTCGACACCGACGGCGCAATCCTCGACTTCGACGCGCGCGAGGTCTCGGTCGCCCGGGCGATCCTCAGGAATTCCCGCGTGCGCATCTGCGTCGCCGACAGTTCCAAGTTCGACCGCACCGCGCCGGTGCGCATCTGCGACGTGGCCGAGCTCGACTACTTCGTGACCGATTCGCCCCCGCCCGAGGCCTTCGCCGCCGCCGCGCGCCGCGGCCAGACCGAGATCCTGACGGCCGGAAACTCGCCCGCGCGCCTGCTCAAGTCGGTCTAGCGCGGGCCGCGGGCGGCCTCAGCCCCGGCGCCGGCCGAGCGCGTGGAACAGCGGGCCGTCGGGCCCCTCTTCCCAGCGCGCCTCGATCCCGAACAGCGCCGCCGCCGAGTCGGGAGAGAGGACCTCGGCCGGCGGGCCCGCGGCGGCGACGCGGCCGCCCGAGAGCGCGACGAGCCGCGTGCAGTGCCGCGCCGCCAGCGCCAGGTCGTGCAGCGCCACGAGGATGCCGCGGCCCTCGCGGGCGAGGTCGCCGAAGACCTCCATCGTGGCGATCTGCGCCGCCGGGTCGAGGCCGGCGGTGGGCTCGTCGGCCAGGATCAGCGGCGTCTCCTGCGCCAGCACGCGGGCGATCAGCACCCGCGCCGCCTCGCCACCCGAAAGCTCGGTCGCCGGCCGGCCGGCCAGATGCGCCACCTCCATGCGTGCCATGGCGCGGGCCACCGCCGCGCGGTCCGCCTCCGAGAGCCCGCCCGCGGTCGCCCGGTGGGGCGCGCGGCCCAGCGCCACCAGCACCTCCACCGCCACCGGCCAGGCGATCTCGCGCCCCTGCGGCAGGAAGGCCGCCGCCCGCGCCCGTGCCCGGGCCGGCAGCGCGGCCAGCGACGCGCGGCCCTCGGCCGGGATCAGCCCCAGGGCGGCGCGCATGAGCGTGGTCTTGCCCGCGCCGTTCGGCCCGATCAGGCCCACGACCTCGCCCGGACCGACCGTCAGGCTCACGCCCTCGAGCACCGTCGCGCCGCGGCGCCGCACCGTCAGCCGCTCGACCGAAAGCAGCGTCATGCCAGCCGCGCCCTCAGCCGCCAGATCAGGTGCAGGAAGAAGGGCGCGCCGACGATCGCGGTCAGCACGCCCAGCTTGAGGTCGCGGTCGGGCGCGATCAGCCGCACCGCGATGTCGGCCGCCAGGACCATCGCCGCCCCGCCCAGCGCCGAGGCCGGCAGGAGCGCAGCGGGCCGCGCGCCGACCAGAGGGCGCAGGAGGTGCGGCACCACGAGGCCCACGAAGCCCACCGCGCCCGCAACCGCCGTGGCCCCGCCCACCGCCGCCGCGACGCCCGCCACCACTGCCAGCCTGAGCCGCGCGAGGTTGACGCCCAGCGCCTCGGCCGCGTCCTCGCCCAGCGTCAGCGCGTCGAGCCCGCGGCCGGTCGTCGCCAGCAGCAGCGCCCCGAGGCCGATGCAGGGCGCCGCCACCCAGACGTGCAGCATCGACCGGTCGGCCAGCGAGCCCATCATCCAGAACACGATCTCCGAGGCGGCGAAGGGGTTGGGCGAGAGGTTCAGCACCAGCGCGGTCAGCGCCGCGGCCAGCGCCGAGACGGCGATGCCCGCCAGGATCAGCGTCAGCGCCCCGCCGCGCGGCCCGGCGATGGCGGCGACCAGCGCCACCGAGACCCCCGCCCCCGCCAGCGCGGCCGCGGGCAGTGCCAGCGCGTGGGCGGCCGCAAGCCCGGTCTGCAGCGCGATCACCGCGCCCAGCGCCGCCGAGGCCGAGGTGCCGATCAGCCCCGGCTCGGCCAGCGGGTTCCTCAGGAACCCCTGCAGCGCCGCGCCGGAGAGGCCCAGCGCCGCGCCGACCAGCAGCCCGAGCAGCGCCCGCGGCAGCCGCACCTCCTGCATCACCAGGGCGACCGCGTCCCGCTCCTGCCCGCCCGCGACCAGCGCGCGCAGGCTCTCGCCGAGGCCGAGCGCCGCCGGCCCGACGAGCAGCGAGCCGAGGAACAGCCCCGCGACCAGGAGGGCAAGCAGCGGCAGGACGGCGCGGTTCACCGCGCGACCTCCGCCTGCAGCGCGCCGAGCCGGGCGATCGCCTTCAGCACGCCGGGCAGGCCGCAGACCCATTCCGCATCGGCGATCGCCCCCTCGCGGCGCAGCGGGAGCAGCGCGGGGTGCGCCAGGATCTCCTCGGCGCGCGAGGCGCCGGGATAGGGCTCGCCGGTGATCACCAGCTCGGGCCGCGCGAGGAGAAGCTGCTCCAGCGGCAGGATGCCCCCCGCCTCGGCGACGTTCGCGAACCCCGCGGCGGCAAGGATCTCGCCGGCCAGCGAGGCGCGCCCGCCGGTCCAGCCGTTGGCATAGTAGAGCGCCGCCCGCGGCCGCCGCGCCACCTCGCGCCGCAGCGCGGCAAGCCCGGCCTCGAACGCGGCGGCCAGCCGCTCGCCCTCGGCCGGCCGTCCGAGCAGCCGGCCCACCGCCCGCATCTGCGTGCCGACATCCTGAAGCGACTCGACGACCGGAAGCTCCTCCACCCGCACGCCCAGCCGGCGCAGCAGCTCGACCGTGGCGCGCGTGGTGTAGGTGCCGGCCAGCACCAGGTCGGGCCGGCGCAGGAAGACCTCCTCGGCCTGGCCGTAGGTGATGTCGTGGGCCATCGCCGCATCCGGCATGGTCGAGGCGCGCGGATCGCGCGCAAGGTAGCTCACCGCCACGAGTTGCCCCGGCGCGGCGAGCAGCATGGCGAGCTGGTCGGTGCAGAGGTTGATCGACACGACCCGCGCGGGCGGCCCGGGCGGCGCGGCCTCTCCGGCCCCCGCCGCCGGAGCGGCGAGGGCAAGGCAGGGGGCGAGGGCAAGGGCCAGCGCCCTAGAAGCTGCCCGAGAGACCGACATAGAAGGCCCGGTCCGAGGTGCCGTAGCCGCGCACCTCCTGATACTCCTCGTCGAACAGGTTCTCCACCCTGAGACTCAGGTCCACCGCATCGGTCAGCGCATAGTCGAGGCCGAGGCCGACGACCGTGTAGGCCGGATGCGGGGCGCCGAACTCCACCACGCCCGCGACATGCCGGGCCGAGATGCGGCCCTCCAGCCGCGGCGCGAGCCCGGCGGTCAGCCCCAGCTCCACCTCGTGCCACGGCACGAGGTCGAGCCGCGCGCCCGACGGCCGGCGGGCGTCGGTGTAGGTATAGGCCAGATCCGCCGTCAGCGCCTCGCCCAGCGGCAGCTCGGCCTCGAGCTCCAGCCCGGCCCTGGTCGAGGTGCCGGGCAGGTTCTCCAACGTCGAGGGCGCGCCGAAGACGTAGGTGATGAGGTTGTCGATCTCGAGCGCGAAGAGCGTGGCCGACACCCGCGCCCCGCCCGCGAAGGCCTTCTCCACGCCCAGCTCGTAGCTCAGGCTCTCCTCCGGCGTCAGGTCGGGGTTGCCGACGAAGGGGAAGAATCCGGGGTAGTCGCCGAAGCGCTCGTCGATCGAGGGCGGGCGGAAGCCGCGCGCGACCGCGCCGCGCAGCGTCAGCGTCTCGTCCGGCCGCCAGGCGACCGCCAGCCGGCCCGAGGCGAAGGCGCCGAAGTTCGAGGTGGCATCGACCCGCAGGCTCGCCGAGACATCGAGCGCCGCCGACGGCGCCCAGAGCGCCTGGGCGAAGGCCCCGGCGATGCGCGCGCGTTCCTCGCCCGCGGGCAGGTTGTCGTAGCGCGCGCGCTCCTCGGTCCAGTCGCCGCCCCAGACCAGGGTCAGCGCCTCCGAGAGCCCCGTCGTCGCCTGCCAGGAAAGCGCCAGCCGCTGCCCGTCGAAGACCGAGACATCGCCCTCCTCGTCGAACCGCCGGCGCGTGTCGTAGAGCGAGAGGTCGAACACGTGGTCGGTGCGCCCGGTGGCGATCTCGGCGAAGGCGCGCGCGCCCCATTCCTCGCGGTCGAACACGTTGTCCCGGTCGGTCAGCGTGAAGCTCGCGTCGAAGCCGTCGTATTCGCTGCGCGAGGTCTGGACGAAGGCCGCGCCGCCCAGCGTCACCGTGTCGCTCAGCCGGTGCCGGGCCGAGAACGACAGCCGCGTGCCGCGGTGGCCGTCGGCCTCGGTGTTGCCGTCGTTCTCGTCGGCCGCCGAGAAGCCGTCGGAGCGGATGTGCGAGAGCGTCAGCGCCACCTCGCCGTCGGGCCCGCCCCGCGTGAAGCCGTAGCTGCCGGCGAGGGTGCCGTAGCTGCCCGCCTCGAGGCGCGCGTGCTGGCTCAGCCCCTCGCGCTCGGCGCGCTTCGTCGTGATCGAGATCACGCCGCCCACCGCCGAGCCGCCGTAGAGCGCCGACTGCGAGCCGCGCACCAGCTCCACGCGGGCGATGTCGGCCCCGGTCAGGCCGCCGAAGTCGAACTTCGATTCGGTCAGCGTCGGGTCGCTGACCCGGATGCCGTCGATGTAGACGGCGATGTAGCGGGCATCGGCGCCGCGGATCCGCACCGTCGCGCCCGAGCCGAGCGGGCCGGTCTGGGTCACGCTGACGCCGGGCAGGCGCCGCAGCACCTCGATCAGCTCGTCGCCCGCCGCATCGGCGAGGTCCGCCTCGGTCAGCACGGCGACGCTCGCCCCGGTGGCCGCGGTCGCGGTCGGCACGCGGTTCGCCGTCACCGTGATCTCCTCGAGCTCGATCACCCCCTGCGCGGCGGCGATCCCCGCGCCCAGCGCCAGAACGGCGGTTGTCGCCAGAAGTCGTCTCATCTCCGGTCCCCTGTCCGGTGGCGGGCCCGCGGCCCGCGGTTGTGGTCTGTCTCCGGTCAGGGAACGCCCCGCCGCAGACGGTGAAGCGTCACCTCCACGGGGGTAGGCCCGCCGCCCGCGGCGCACCCCGCGCCCGGACTGGGTGATCCTCCCGGCAGGTCTCCTGGCTCGCGGGTCGTCGCGGCCGCCCGGCCTTCCCGGGGCCCTTGCCCCAGTGGCATCTGCGGACGCCGCTCGCCGCCTACAGTTGCGGGGGCAGCCACGGCATTGGGGCCGGAGCCCCGCACCGTCGTTCCCTCTTCGCCGGGGACTCGCGTCCCCGGACCGGGATTGCCGGGGTGATGCGCCCGGCGCGCCCGCCCTGTCAAGGCGGGCGGGCGACACCCCGGCGCCCGGATGCGGCGCGTCTCAGTCGTAGCGCAGGTCGGTCGCCTTGCCGCGGAACACGGTGTAGGCCAGGATCGAGTAGCCCGCGATGACCGGCATCACCACCGCCGCACCGAGCAGGATGATGAACAGGCTCTCCGGCGCGCTCGCCGCCTCGAAGATCGTGAGCCTTTCGGGCACCACGTAGGGATAGAACGAATAGGCGAGCCCGAAGAAGGCCAGCACGAACAGCGCCGTGCCCGCCGCAAAGGGGAACCAGGCGAAGCTGTCGTCGCGGGCGGGCAGGCGCCGCAGCCCGATCCAGAGCAGCGCGATCAGCGCGGCCGACATCATGGGCAGCGGCGCGAGCAGGAACACCTCGGGCACCGAGAACCACTTGTCCCAGATCCGCGGCGAGACGAGCGGCGAGGCGGCCGAGATCGCGACGAGGCCGAGCACCATGCCCCAGATCCCGCCCCGCGCCCAGGAGACGGCCTTGCGCTGCAGCGCGCCGTCGGTCTTCAGGATCAGCCAGGTCGCGCCGATGAAGCTGTAGGCCACCGCCAGCGCCCCCGCGGTCAGGAAGGCGAAGGCCACATGGGCCGGCGTGTAGTCCAGCCCGAGCACGTAGAGGCCGAGCATGAACCCCTGCGCCAGCGCCGTCATCAGCGAGCCGGCGAAGAAGGCCCCGTCCCAGGCGCGCTTGTGGCGGAGCGGCGCCTTGACGCGGAACTCGAAGGCGACCCCGCGCAGGATCAGGCCCACGAGCATCACCGCCACCGGCAGGTAGAGCGCGGTCAGGATCGCCCCGTGCGCCGCCGGGAAGGCGACGAGCAGCAGCCCGATCGCCATCACGAGCCAGGTCTCGTTGGCATCCCAGAACGGGCCGATCGAGGCGACCATCCGGTCCTTCTCGGCCTTGTCGGCGAAGGGGAAGAGGATGCCCACGCCGAGGTCGAAGCCGTCGAGCACGACGTAGACGAGGATCGAAAGGCCCATCAGCGCCGCGAAGGCCAGCGGCAGCCAGTGGGCGGGGTCGCCGAACAGGTCCATCTCTCACTCCGCAGGCTGGATGGCGCGCACCGTCGCCTCGGGGGCAAGCGGCGTCTCGGGGGTGGCGACCTCCTCGCCCCGGGCCGCCTTCCGGGCGAGGTAGGTGAGCGCGCCGAGATAGGCCAGAAGCAGCACCGCGTAGACCGCGAGGTAGGCGGCAAGCGTGCCCGCGACCATCGGCGCGGGCACCGCCGCCACCGCCTGATCGGTCCTGAGGATGCCGCTGACCAGCCAGGGCTGGCGGCCGATCTCGGTCGTGTACCAGCCGGCAAGCACCGCGACCCAGCCCGAGAAGGCCATCCCCGCGAAACCCCAGAGCACCGGCCGGGGCAGGCCCTCGACCCCGCGCCCGCCGCGCATCAGCCAGGCGCCCGCCCAGCTCAGCGCCAGCATCAGGACGCCGATCCCGACCATCACGCGGAAGCTGAAGAACACCGGCGCCACCGGCGGGTGCAGGGGCGTGCCGTCCTCGGCCACGAAGTCGTTGAGGCCCGGCACCACGCCCTCGGGGCTCCACTTCAGGATCAGGCTCGCGCCGTTCGGGATGCCGATCTCGAAGCGGTTCTCGCGCGCCGCCTCGTCCGGCAGGGCGAACAGCACCAGCGGCACGTTCGGCCGCGTCTCCCAGTTCGCCTCCATGGCGGCCACCTTCTGCGGCTGGTGCTCCAGCGTGTTGTGGCCGTGCATGTCGCCCACCGCGATCTGCACCGGGATCAGCAGCGCGCCCATCCACACGCCGAAGCGCAGCGTGGTGCGCACCTCGGCGCCGCGGTCGCCCCAGAGCCAGCGCAGCGCCGAGAGCCCGGCGATCAGGAAGGCCACCGTCAGCCCCGAGGCGATCAGCATGTGGGTGAGCCGGTAGGGCATCGAGGGGTTGAAGACGATCGCCCACCAGTCGGTCGCATGGGCCACGCCGTCGCGCATCTCGAACCCGGCCGGCGTCTGCATCCAGCTGTTCAGCACCAGGATCCAGAAGGCGCTCATCGTCGTGCCGAAGGCGACGAGGAAGGTCGCGAGCGTGTGCAGCCAGCCCGGCACGCGCGAAAAGCCGAAGAGCATGATCCCCAGGAAGGCCGCCTCGAGGAAGAAGGCGGTCAGCACCTCGTAGGCCAGCAGCGGCCCGGCGATGTTGCCCACCGTCTGCATGAAGCCCGGCCAGTTGGTGCCGAACTGGAAGCTCATGGTGATGCCGCTGACCACGCCCATGGCGAAGCTCAGCGCGAAGACCTTCACCCAGAACCGGTAGGCCGCCATCCAGCGCGCCTCGCCGGTGGCGTTGTAGCGCAGCTTGAAGAACAGCAGCACCCAGCCGAGCGCGATGGTGATCGTCGGGAACAGGATGTGGAACGAGATGTTCGCGCCGAACTGGATGCGCGACAGCAGAAGCGTGTCCATGGACTATGCCTTCCTTCGCATCGGCAGCAGCCGCCCTGCCCCTGCCGCAACCTTGCCGAGCCGCGCGCCCATGTTGAGCAGCGCGACGAGCCGTTCGGTCTCCAGTGCCTCGAGCTCGGCATGGAACCGCGTCAGCGTCTCGATCAGCCGCCGCAGCTCGGCGATGCGCGCATGCGCCGCCTCGTCGCCGGGCGCGGGCCGCGTCATCTCCAGCTCGCGCAGCTTGCTCAGCGTCGGGTCGATCTCGCGCTTCTTGCGCTCGGCGACCAGCGTGCGGACGATCTCCCAGAGGTCGGCAGGCGTGGTGAAGTAGTCGCGCCGGTCGTCCGGCCTGTGGCGCAGCCGGACGAGGTTCCAGGACTGGAGCTCCTTCAGCCCCATCGAGACGTTCGAGCGCGAGAAGCCCAGCGCCTCCACGATCTGGTCGGCGCAGAGCGGCTCGTCGGCCAGGAACAGCAGCGCGTAGATCTGCCCGACGGTGCGGTTGATTCCCCAGCGGGACCCCATCTCGCCGAAATGCAGGACGAACTCCTGCCGGAGCTGGGAAAGCTGCATGACGACCTGTCCGTTCGCGCGTTTCAGAAATTCCTGAAACTCATTCTAGGCGCCCCGCCGCCGGCCGGAAGGGGGCGGGACGCGATGTCGCAGCCGGGCGCTTGAAGGGCCGGAGGCGGCCTCCATATGGGAAAGGCGCCAACCAGGGAGACCGCCCATGCTGCCCGGCAAGTCGCTCATCGACCAGTTCCTCGGCCCCGATGCCCTGAAGACGGTGGGCGAGCTGACGAAGGACAGGAAGTCGCTGGCCACCGGCGCGGCGGCGGGCGGGGTCCTGGCGCTGCTGCTCTCGGGCGGCAAGCCGAAGAAGCTGATCAAGAACGCGGTGAAGCTGGGCGGCGTCGCCCTCGTCGGCGGGCTCGCCTACAAGGCCTATCAGGACTGGCAGGCCGGCCGGCAGCCGCAGGCCGCGGGCGCGGGCGAGCCTCCCCCCGCCCTGCCGAAGCCCGAGGGCACGGTGTTCCTGCCCGCCGAGACCGGCGCGGCCGAGGCGCTTTCGCTCAAGCTGGTGCGCGCGATGGTGGCGGCGGCCAAGGCCGACGGCCACGTGACCAGCGCCGAGCGGCGCCGGATCGCGGCGCAGCTGCCCCAGCTCGGCCTCGGCGCCGAGGCCGAGGCGCTGATCAGCGAGGAACTCGATGCGCCGCTCGACGTGGGCCGGATCGCGGCGCTCGCGTCCTCGCCCGAGGAGGCGGCCGAGATCTATGCCGCCTCGCTCCTCGTCGTGGATCCCGAGGCCCCGGCCGAACGCGGCTATCTGGCCATGCTCGCCGCCCGGCTCAAGCTCGACCCCAGGCTCGTCGAGCATCTGCACGCCAACGCCCTGGCGCTGGTCGAACCCTGAGCCGGCCGCGCCGGCAGGCGGCGGCGCTCCCTGCCATGCGGCGGGCTGCGCCGCGGCCCCGCCCGCCCCGCTCCGCCGCCCCGCGCCGGTCCCGCTCCAGGCGGCCGGCCGGCCGCGCCGGCGCGGACCAGGGGCGGGGGCGATCGGGGTGGCGTGCGCCACGGCGGGGCAAGGCCCGGCCGGCCGCGCGGCACCGCCCCTGCGGGCGCTTCCCGGGCGTCGCATCCGCCAGACGGATGGCCTCCCCCCTCCCCCGCGCCGCGCAGCGGCCCGCTGCGCCGGGCTGACCGCGGACGACGCGCCGGCCTGCCCTGCCGCCACCCCCGCCTGCTTCAGTCCCGGCGCGCGGCCTCGGCCCGAAGCGGGATCCCCCGCATCGGTCTCGATCGGCGCATGGCCGGGATCCCGTTGACACTTCCCCGGAATCTTTACGAATCACGGCCGCCGCGCGAGAGTTGCCCCCTGCGGCTGCCGGGGCGCGTCCGCCGCGCCCCGGGGCAAGGGCACAGCCGAAGCCCGGCCCTGCGCCGCAGGCAGGTGATGCATCATGTGGGACCGTCTGCTCGAACTCTTCCTGCGCCGCCTCGTCCGCGACGGCACGCTCACCCTCACCCTGCCCTCGGGCCGCAGCTTCCGCGTCGGCCGGGGCGCGCCGGAATACGCCGTGCGGCTCACCGACCCCAGCCTGCCCCGGCGGCTCGTCCTGTCGCCCGAGATGGGCCTCGGCGAGGGCTACATGGACGGCACGCTGCTGATCGAGGGCGACGACCTCAAGGGCTTCATGGCCTTCCTGATCCGCAACGCGCGCGACGGCCTGCCGCTCTGGCACGGCGCCACCACCCGGCTGCGCACCTGGCTCCGGATCGCGCGGCAGTGGAACCCCGCGCCGCGCGCCCGGCGCAACGTCGCGCATCACTACGACCTGTCCTCGAAGCTCTACGACCTCTTCCTCGACGCCGACCGGCAGTATTCCTGCGCCTACTTCGCCCGCCCCGACATGAGCCTCGAGGAGGCGCAGCTCGCCAAGAAGCGGCACATCGCGGGCAAGCTGCTGCTGAAGCCGGGGATGCGGGTGCTCGACATCGGCTGCGGCTGGGGCGGGCTGGCGCTGACGCTCGCCCGCGAGCACGGCGCCCGCGTGGTGGGCGTCACCCTCTCCGAGGAACAGCTCAAGCTCGCCCGCGAACGCGCCCGCAAGGCCGGGCTCGAGGACCGCGTGCAGTTCCACCTGATGGACTACCGCCAGGTCGAGGGGCCGTTCGACCGGATCGTCTCGGTCGGCATGTTCGAACACGTGGGCGTGCCGCACTACCGCGAATACTTCGCCAAGGTGCGCGACCTGCTCACCGAGGACGGGGTGGCGCTGATCCACACCATCGGCCGGTCCTCGCCCCCCGGCGCGACCAGCCCGTGGATCGACAAGTACATCTTCCCCGGCGGCTACGTGCCCGCGCTCTCCGAGGTGATGGCGGCGGTCGAGAAGGAGGATCTCTACGCCGACGACATCGAGGTCTGGCGGCTGCACTACGCCGAGACGCTGCGGCACTGGCACGACCGCTTCGTGGCGCGCGAGGACGAGGCCCGCGCGCTCTACGACGAGCGCTTCTGCCGGATGTGGCGCTACTACCTCGTCGCCGCCGAGCTCACCTTCCGGCTGAACCGGCAGGTCGTGTTCCAGATCCAGCTCTCGAAGGCGCAGGAGGCGGTGCCGCTGACCCGCGACTACCTCTATCCTGCCGACCGCGAGCAGCGCATCGGCCACGCGGCCGAGTGACCGGCGCGCCGCCGCCCGCGCGCCCTCAGAAGGGGCGCGTGACGTTGCCGGTGTAGAAGTAGACGCCGAGCCCGAGCAGGAACACGATCACCCCGCAGACGGCATGCATCACCACCGCCATCGGGAAGTTGCGCCGCACCTCGCAGGCCCAGGCGAACAAGAGCCCGCCCGCGAAGGTCATCGCCGCCACGATCCCGCTCCAGTACATCAGGTGGGCAAGCGCGAAGACCGCCGCATTGAGCACCAGCGCCGGCCGCAGCGAGGGCAGGATCGGCCCGTAGCGGCGGAAGAACAGCGCGCGGAAGACGATCTCCTGCGGCAGCGCCGAGAGCAGCGGGTAGAGCAGCGCGATCATCGCCATCAGCGCCGGGTTCGACCGCACGAGCGCGAAGGCGCTGCCGGGGGCGGTCGCCATCATCACCGCCCAGCCGACCGCGAAGGTGCCCGCGGCCGCCAGCGCCACCACCGGCCAGTCGATCCGGTTCCAGCCGCGGGTCAGGTCGCGCCATCGGAACCCGGGGGTCAGGTGCAGCAGGACAAGCCCCAGGCCGGTGACGCCGAACAGCACCGGAAACATCGCCGAGGGCGGCAGCAGGACCGCCACCGCCACCGGCAGCGCAAGGAAGAACAGCACGAATTCGGCCCGCAGCCACGCCCGCCGTGCCGGTGTCGCCCCGGAAAGATCCGTCATCGCGCCCTTCCGCCGCCTGCCCCGGGGCAAGCATAGCGCGGCAACTGTGAAGGCAAGGCGTCACCCCGGCGCGGCGCCTCCGGCTTGGCCCTTGCGCCCCACCCGCCCTTGGCTATAACCCCGGGCGATTTCGCACCCGGGGGACTGCCGATGCCGAAGCGGACCGACATCAGGTCGATCATGATCATCGGCGCGGGCCCCATCGTCATCGGCCAGGCCTGCGAGTTCGACTACTCCGGCGCCCAGGCCTGCAAGGCGCTGAAGGAGGAGGGCTACCGGGTCATCCTCGTCAACTCCAACCCGGCGACGATCATGACCGACCCCGGCCTGGCCGACGCCACCTACATCGAGCCGATCACGCCCGAGGTCGTCGCCCGCATCCTCGAGGCCGAGCGCCCCGACGCGCTGCTGCCCACGATGGGCGGGCAGACCGGGCTCAACACCGCGCTCGCGCTTGCCGACATGGGCGTGCTCGACCGCCTCGGCGTGGAGCTGATCGGCGCCAACCGGCGGGCCATCGAGATGGCCGAGGACCGCAAGCTCTTCCGCGAGGCGATGGAGCGCATCGGGCTCGAGAACCCCAGGGCCACCATCGTCGCCGCGCCGAAGCTGGCCAACGGCCGGTTCGACATCAGGGCCGGCCTCGCCGAGGCGATGGCCGCGCTCGAGCACATCGGCCTGCCCGCGATCATCCGCCCCGCCTTCACCCTCGGCGGCACCGGCGGCGGCGTCGCCTACAACCGCGACGACTACGCCGCAATCTGCAAGGGCGGGCTCGAGGCCTCGCCCGCCGGCCAGATCCTGATCGACGAATCCCTCCTCGGCTGGAAGGAGTTCGAGATGGAGGTGGTGCGCGACCGGGCGGACAACGCGATCATCGTCTGCTCGATCGAGAACGTCGATCCGATGGGCGTGCACACCGGCGATTCGATCACCGTCGCCCCGGCGCTCACCCTGACCGACAAGGAATACCAGGCGATGCGCAACGGCTCCATCGCCGTCCTGCGCGAGATCGGGGTCGAGACCGGCGGCTCCAACGTTCAGTGGGCAATCAACCCCGCCGACGGCCGCATGGTGGTGATCGAGATGAACCCGCGCGTCAGCCGCTCCTCGGCGCTCGCCTCCAAGGCCACGGGCTTCCCGATCGCCAAGGTCGCCGCCAAGCTCGCCGTCGGCTACACGCTCGACGAGCTCGACAACGACATCACGAAGGTCACCCCGGCCAGCTTCGAGCCGACCATCGACTACGTGGTGACGAAGATCCCGCGCTTCGCCTTCGAGAAGTTCCCCGGCGCGAAGCCCGAGCTCACCACCGCCATGAAGTCGGTGGGCGAGGTCATGGCGATCGGCCGCAGCTTCCACGAGAGCGTGCAGAAGGCGCTGGCCGGGCTCGAGACCGGGCTGTCCGGCTTCGACGAGATCGCCATCGAGGGCGCGCCCGACCACGCGGCCATCGTCAAGGCGCTCTCGGCGCAGACGCCCGACCGGCTGCGCATCGTCGCCCAGGCCATGCGCCACGGCCTCTCCGACGAGGAGATCCGCGCCGCCACCGCCTACGACCCGTGGTTCCTCGCCCGCATCCGCGAGATCGTCGAGACCGAGGCGCGCATCCGCCGCGAGGGGCTGCCCCTGACCGAGGCGGGCCTGCGCGCGCTGAAGATGATGGGCTTCACCGACGCCCGGCTGGCGAAGCTCACCGGCCGCGACGAGGCCAACGTCCGCCGCGCACGCGAGAACCTCGGGGTGCATGCCGTCTTCAAGCGCATCGACACCTGCGCCGCCGAGTTCGAGGCGCAGACGCCCTACATGTATTCCACCTACGAACACCCCGTCATGGGCGAGGCGGAATGCGAGGCCCGCCCCAGCGACCGCCGCAAGGTCGTCATCCTCGGCGGCGGCCCGAACCGGATCGGCCAGGGGATCGAGTTCGACTACTGCTGCTGCCACGCCTGCTTCGCGCTGACCGCGGCGGGCTACGAGACGATCATGGTCAACTGCAACCCCGAGACCGTCTCGACCGACTACGACACCGCCGACCGGCTGTATTTCGAGCCCTTGACCGCCGAGGACGTGATCGAGCTGATCCGCGTCGAGCAGTCGCGCGGGACGGTGAAGGGCGTGATCGTGCAGTTCGGCGGGCAGACGCCGCTGAAGCTGGCGGCGGCACTGGAC
>JANZZL010000051.1 GCA_026419405.1 Paracoccaceae bacterium
CTTCGCCCGGCGCCTCCGCGTCACGCGCCCGATGCTGGTCAACGACGACCTCGGCGCCTTCACCGACTTCGCCGCCGCCATCGGCCGCCGCGTCGCCGAGTTCGAGAACGCCACCGCCTACAACCTGCTGAACAGCGCCAACGGCGACGGCCCGACGCTCGCCACCGGCAGCGCGCCGGTTTTCGCGACCGGTGCGGCGCGCGCCAACAAGGCCGGGACCGGCACGCCGCTCGACACCGCGACGATCGGTGCCGGCCGCGCCGCCATCATGAAGCAGCGCACCCTCGACGGCCTGCCCATCTCCACGGGCCAGACCATGCGGCTGCTGGTCGGGCCGAACCTCGAACTCGCGGCGCGGCAGGCGACGGTGCCGGTGGCGGCGACGCAGACCAGCAACGCGAACGTCTTCGCGGGCTTCGTGCAGCCGGTGGTCGAGCCGCTGATCCCGGGGAACCGCTGGTATCTCTTCTCCGACCCGCTCGCCGCACCGGTCTATGTCTACGGCTACCTCAACGGCACCGAGGGGCCGCAGGTCACCACCGGGCCCGTCCAGGGCGCGGACGGCATCGAGGTCAGCGTGATCTTCGACTTCGGCGTCGGCGCCATCGACTGGCGCGGCGCCTGGTTCAACCCGGGCACCTGATCACCATGACCGGAGGATGGGCACGCCATAGCGCTTGGCGTGCCTGTCGTCGGTGACGAAGGTCGCCCCCTCGGCCGCGGCCTGCGCCAGGAGCAGGTGATCGAACGGGTTGCGATGATGGTCGGAGACCGGCAGCGTCAGCAGCCGTTCGACATGCCCCGGCGTCAGGTCCAGCAGATCGAACCCGGCGCGCACGCTCTCCCGGATCAGCGCAGGCACGTCCACCTCCAGCTTGCCGATCCGCACCTTGATCGCCGCCTCCCACAGGGAGACGACGCTGACGAGCACTGTGTTGCCGGGATCGGCGATCGCCGCGCGGGCCTTCCGCCCGAGCTGCTCATCGCCGGCCGCGAACCACAGCAGCACATGCGTATCGAGCAGCAGCCTCACGCGGCCCGCCCACGCCGAGGCGGCGGGAAGGGATCGGCCTCCATCGCGGCCAGAATGTCGGCCGGGGTCTCCCGGAAATCGGGCGCCAGGCGGATCCGGCCCCTCATGAAGCCGAACGGCCGAGGCGCGGCAGCCGGGCGCTCGACCGGCACGAGCCGGGCCACCGGCTCGCCATTCGACGTCACCACCACTGTCTGCCCGCGCTGTACGCGTCGCAGGTGCTCGGACAGCCGGCCGCGGAAGTCACGCACGCTCACCCTGGCTTCGTCAGGCATTCGACCCTCCGTGATCACGCGAAGTGTACACGCCAGGGTCGGTTCGCCGCAACGGCGGCCTTCGTTCCACTTCCCAATTCTCGCCTCAGAGGAGACCCCTCCATGCGCAACTGCATCCGTCCCGACGCCCGCTCCATCCCGATGGTGGTGCCCTACGCCGGTGGCATCCTCGCCGGTCAGGGCATGCTGGTCGGCGCCTTCTTCGGGGTGGCGGCCTCCGACGCCGCGCAGAATGAAACCGTCGAATGCGAGACCCGCGGCGAGTTCGAGCTGCCGAAGGACCCCGCCCAGGCCATCTCCGCCGGGGCGCGGGTGTTCTGGGACAACACCAACCGCCGCCTCACCACCACCGCGACGGGCAATTACCAGGTCGGCATCGCCACCGTCACCGCGGCCTCGGCTGACACGACGGTACGGGTGATGCTCGCCCGGGTGCCGGCTGCGGGGGCGTGATGGCCGTGCTGCTGCCGCGCGATCGCGCGCGCCTCGAGCGCGTGCACCGGGACCTGGTGCGCGTCGTCGAACGGGCCCGCCTGGCGGTGCCATTCATCGTCACCGAGGGGCTGCGGTCCCGCGAGCGCCAGGCCCGGCTGGTCGCGATCGGCGCCTCGCGCCGCATGGACAGCCGGCATCTCACCGGCCACGCCGTCGACCTGGCCTACTGGCTGGACGACGGCGACGGCGCGGTCGAGCAGGGCGAGATACGCTGGGATTGGCCGCTCTACGAGCAGCTCGGCGCCGCGATGAAGGCGGCGGCGACGGAGCTCGGGGTGCCGATCGTCTGGGGCGGCGATTGGGCCTCCTTCCGCGACGGGCCGCACTTCGAGCTCGACCGCACGGCCTACCCGTGACGGGCTCGGCGATCCTCTCGCTACTCGGCCGGCACGCGCTGCCGATCGGTCTCGCATTGGCTTTCGCTGTCACGGCTGTGATTGCCTGGAACTTCCGTGTCCAGCGTGACGCCGCTCGCCTCGACGCGGCGATGGCCAGCCGGGCGGCGGAAGCCAACGCCGCCGCGCTCGCTGAGGCCACGGCGGAGCACGCGCGCCACATCGCCGCGCTGACCGGCGAGGCCGAGCGTGCCCGCGCCCAGGCCGCGCGCCTCGGCGCGAACCTGGAGGCCCTCCGCCGTGACCCGAGCCATGCCGCCGATGCTGCCCCTGTGCTGCGCGATGCTGTCGAGCGCCTGCGCGCCGGCCGCGCCGCCGGAGATCCGCCTGCTGCCGCTGCGCCTCCCTGACGCGCTGCTGGTCTGCGTCGCGGCGCCGGCGCTGCCCGGCACCGAGCGGCTGACCCAGGGGCAGGTGGCGGAGCTGCTGCTGGCCTATGACGCCGCCCATGCCGACTGCGCCGGGCGGCTGGCCGCGGTGCGGTGGCTGAACCGCGCCGGGGAGGGCGAGTGATGAACGCCTTCGCCGAGGCCATGGCCGCGCTGGTGGCGGACCCGAACCTCGGGGTCGAAGCCCTCTACCGGCAGGGTGGCACCGGCCCGGCGGTTGCGATCCGCGTCCTGCGCTCCTCGCCCGACCGCGTCGGCGAGGCCTTCGGGACCGAGATTGTCGCGGCGACCGACATCCTCTCGGTCGCCATCGCCACGCTGCCCGGTCTCGCTGCCGGCGACAGCTTCGCCCTCGGCCCCGACCTGCTCACCGTCACCCACGCCGAGCGCGACGCCACTGGCACCGCCTGGCGCGTGTTCTGCCAGCGATAGGAGCCCGCCCGCCATGCCGCAGAACGCCCTCAGCCTTCTGGAGATGCTGCGCGACCTGCTGCTCGGCGCCGCGGCCGGCCTCGCCGGGGGCTTCGTGCGCTGGAACCACCCCGAGCGCCGGCGCTTCGGCTGGTGCCTCGCCTGGGAACTGCCCTCCGCCGCGCTGCTCGGCAGCGCCGGCTATGCGCTCGGGGGCTTCCTGGAGTTCAACGAATACGGCCGGTTCCTGTTCGCCTTCGTGTTCGGCTATCTTGGCCAGGCGGCGCTGCACGATCTCGCCGTCGCCATCATCCGCCACCGCATCGGCCTGCCGCGGGGCCAGGACCGGCCGTGAGGCTCGCCGTCACCATCCTCGGCGACCTGCGGCAGGTGCTGGCGGCCGAAGTGCGCGAGGGCGAGCGTGCGGCCATGCAGGCCCTCCGCGCAGAGACCGAGCAGGTCAAGCAGGAGCTGCGCCGGCAGGTCACCAACACCTTCGGCGGCAACGCGCGGGGGATCGCCAATGCCTGGCGCTCCCAGGTGTTTCCGCGGACCGGCCAGTCGCTGCGGCCCGCCGGCCTCATCTGGACCAAGGTGCCGAACGTGATCGACGCCTTCGAGCGCGGCGCGCTGATCCGCGCCAAGGGCGGTCGCAAGTTCCTGGCCATCCCGACCGGCTTCAATGCGGCGCGGGGGCGCCGGGGCCGCGGTGAGAAGGGGATGCGGGTGACGCCGGCGCAGATGGTCGCCTCCGGGCAGGGCTTCCTCCGCCCCTTCCGGTCGGGCCTGGGCTTCGTCTGGTGCCTGCCGCTGCGCGCCGGGGAGCCGACCGGCCGGCGCCGCCGCACCCGGCTCATCGCAGGCGGCGTTGCGGAGATCGGCACCGGCCACCGCAAGGGCCGCGAGGCCTGGGCGCGCGGCATGCTCCAGCGCGGCATGGTGCCGATGTTCCTGCTGCTGCCGCAGGTGACGCTCGCCAGGCGGCTGGACGTGAAGGGTGCCGCCGAGCGCAGCCTGCGCCGGCTGCCCGGGCGCTTCGTGGCAGCCTGGGGTCGGACGCATGCGTCCGACGAGAGCGGGAGGGCGGCGCCGTGAGCGCGCGCGAGGCCGCCATCGCGGCGCTGCACGGCCGGCTGGCCACAGCCTTGGCCGGCAGGAATCCGGCGCCTCTGGTGCTGCGCGGCGACACCGTGCCGCAGCGCCAACCGGCCGGTGGGTTGATCGTCATTCGCGATGGCGAGACCGTGGAGGAGACGGCGATCCTCTCGCCGCTCGCCTGGGCCATCGAGCATCGCGCCGAGGTCGAGGTCACTGTCGGCGGCGCGACGCCGGCGGCCCGCAATGCCCTGCTCGACGCGCTGCTCGTGGCCATCGGCGCCGCCATTGCCGCAGACCGCACCCTGGGCGGCGCGGTGGAATGGGCGCAGCCCGGCGCGCCCGACTTCGAGGATGTCGAGGTCGAGGGCGCCGCCGCGGCCCGCGCTGCCTCGGTCCCCGTCGCGCTGTTCTTCACCGTCGCCGGCTCGCCGCTGGCCTGACGCCTCTCCCTCCCGCTGATCCTGGAGACCCCCGATGCCCCGTGCCATCGGCGCCAATTGCCGCCTGCTCATGACCCCCGAGGCGACCTACGGCACCGCGCCCGCGGGCGACTGGCGGCGCATGCCCTTCCTCTCCTGCGACCTCGGCGCCGAGCAGCCGCTGCTCGACGCCGACGTCATCGGCGTGGGCTCCAGCCGCGATCCGGCCGCGCCCTTCCTCGACACCGTCACCGTCCAGGGCCAG
>JANZZL010000130.1 GCA_026419405.1 Paracoccaceae bacterium
ACGCATACCGGAACCCAGCCGATCGCGACGGTCGCCGGGCTGCAGGCGGCGCTCGACGGCAAGGCGGCGGCCGGCCACGGCCATGCCATCGCCGATGTCTCGGGGCTTCAGGCCGCGCTCGACGGCAAGGCCGGCGTCTCCCACACGCACACGGCAGCGCAGATCAGCGACAGCACCGCGGCAGGCCGCGCGATGCTCACGGCGGCCGGTGCGGCCGCGCAGACGGCGCTGCTCGAGACCTTCACGGCCACCGCAAAGGGCCTTGCCCCGGCCTCCGGCGGCGGCACGACCAACTTCCTGCGGGCCGACGGGACCTGGGCCGCGCCTCCCGGCGGCGGCACGGGCGATGTCGTGGGGCCGGCCTCGGCCACGAACGACGCGCTGGCGCGGTTCGACGGGGCCACCGGCAAGCTCATCCAGGGCAGCGCCCTGACGCTCAGCGACGCGGGCGAGCTCATGATGCCGCACGTGGCTTCGCCCGCGCTGCCCTCGGCCGACCACCTCGGCCTCTTCGGCCGCAGGATCGCCGGGAGGATGCTTCCGTCCTTCCTCGGGGCGGCAGGCCCCGACAGCGCGCTGCAGCCGTTCCTCGCCCGCAACAGCGTCTCGATCTGGAACGCGGCCGGCGGCACCACCGTCACCCAGCTCGGCGCGTCGTTCACCGTGCTCGGCACGGCAACGGCCCGGACGCCCGCGACCACGAACCTGTTCACCCGGATGAAGCGGGTGGGGCTGCCGACGACGACGACCGCGGGCAACCTGGCGGGCGTCCGGATCGGGTTCCTGCAATACTCGCTGGGCACCGGCCCGGACGGAAGCGGCATCTCCCTCGGCGGGTTCACCATGATCTGCCGCTTCGGGATGCAGGCCGTGTCCTCGTCGTTCCGCGCCTTCGTCGGGATGCACGGCTCGTCGGCCGCGCCCACGAACGCCAACCCCGCGACGCGGACGCAGCAGATCGGGGTGGCGCGGATCGATGGGTCGAACAACCTCAACATCGTCTACGGCGGAACCTCGGCCCAGACCCCGATCGACCTCGGGACCGACTTCCCCGCGACGACCACGAACGTCGACTTCTACGAGATCGCGCTGTTCGCACCCGCCGGCGTGACCGAGACCGCCTACTGGCAGGTGACGCGGCTGAACACCGGGCATGTGGCGTCGGGGACGCTTACCGGCGGTGCCGCGGTCCTGCCCTCGGCCGCGACCCTTCTCACCTTCAATTCCTGGATCTCGAACAACACCGACGCGGTCGCCGTCGGGATCGACTGGGCTTCGGTCTACCTGGAGAAGGACATCTGAGGCCGGTCGCCGGACCCCGGCGGCGGGCCGTGGCCTCCGGGGAGGGGCAGACGTGCGGAGGTGGAGCGGGTGAAGGGAATCGAACCCTCGTCGTAAGCTTGGGAAGCTTCTGCTCTACCATTGAGCTACACCCGCGCCGAGGCAGGGGATAGCGGGCCGCGCGGAAGCCGTCAAGCGCCGCCGGGGCCGAGGGCGTGCCGCGCGCCGCCCCAGAGGATGTCCAGCACCAGGGTATGGGTCATGCGGAAGCCGACCATCGCCGCAAGACCGTGCCGGCGCAGCAGGCGGAACTCGACGAGCGCCGTCGCCCAGGCGAGCAGCGCCGCCGCGATGGCCGGCGCGGCGCCCTGCGCGGCCTGCGCGGCGAGGCCGGCGCCCGGCGCCACGGCGGCCGCCAGCAGCATCGCCGGAAGCGGCCGGCGCAGCAGGGCGACCAGAGCCGCGAGCGGCACGAGGTGGAGGAGCGCCAGCGCGGCAACCGCGGCGGCAGGGTGGAACAGCCAGGCACCGGGCCAGCCGGGGTCCGGCTGCCGGCCGGAGGGCATGACCAGATCGAGCGCCGCGGCGGCCGCGGCGAGCATGCCGCCGCCGTAGAGCGCCGCGCCGAGGCCCGTGCCGGGCGGGCGCGGATCGGCGAAGAAGCCGCGCTGGCCGAGCAGCCAGAGCGCGCCGGTGCCCGCTACCGTGGCGGCGGCGAGCATCAGCAGCGGCGGGGCGCCGAAGGCGCGGGATGCAAGGCGGGCCTTGTCCTCGGGCGAGAGGAAGGGCACGGCGCTCGCCGCTGCGAAGCAGAGCAGCACGAAGCCCGCCTCGCGCGCCCCGCGCCGCGGCCGCCTCGGGCGCGCTTCAGCCACGCCGCCGGCGCCGCCCGCTCTCGGCCGCACCCCCGGTGTTGAAGCTCACCTCGGGCAGCGTCACCACCTTGGCCAGTTCCGGGAAGGGGTCGGTCGCGTGCGGGATCGCGTTGGCGGCCACGAAATGCTCCTGGAAGCGCGGCTCGATCGCCGTTTCCACCTTGTGGATCCGGCGCACCACCTCCTCGATCTCGCGCCGCGCGGCGCTGTTGAGAAGCGCGATGCGCGCCCCGGTGCCGGCGGCATTGCCCGCGCTCGAGACCTTGTCGAGCGGGCAGTCCGGGATCATCCCGAGCACCATCGCGTGCCTGGGCGAGATATGCGCGCCGAAGGCGCCGGCAAGAACGATGCGGTCCACCCGCTCGACGCCCATCTCGTCCATCAGCAGCCGCGCGCCCGCATACAGGGCCGACTTGGCAAGCTGGATCGCGCGGATGTCGCCCTGGGTGATGGTGATGAGGCGCCCGCCCGCGGCCCGCCCGTCGTGCAGGACATAGGCATGCGTCCGCCCCTCGGGCACGCAGCGTTCGGTGCCGGTCTGCGCCGCCGACCCGATCAGCCCCGAGGCATCGACGATGCCGGCCATGCGCATCTCGGCCACCGCCTCGATGATGCCCGAGCCGCAGATGCCGGTCACCCCGGTCGCCGCCGTCGCCGCGGCGAAGCCGGGGTCGTCGGACCACAGGTCGCAGCCGATCACCTTGAAGCGCGGTTCCTTCGTCGCGGGGTCGATCTCGACGCGCTCGATCGCGCCCGGCGCGGCCCGCTGGCCGGCGCTGATCTGCGCGCCCTCGAAGGCCGGTCCGGTGGGCGAGGAGCAGGCGAGCACCCGGCTGCGGTTGCCGAGCAGGATCTCGGCATTGGTGCCGACATCCACCACCAGCGAGAGCGCCTCCGAATTCTGCGGCTCCTCGCTCAGCGCCACGGCAGCCGCATCGGCGCCGACATGGCCCGCGATGCAGGGCAGCACGTAGGTGCGCGCGCGCGGATGCAGCGAGGCCAGACCGAGCTCGGCGGCGGCGAAGGAAAGGCTTCCCGAGACCGCCAGCGCGAAGGGCGCCTGGCCGAGCTCCACCGGGTCGATCCCGAGCAGCAGATGGTGCATCACCGGGTTGCAGACGAAGACCGTCTCGACGATCAGCCCCGGATCCGCGCCCGCCTCCGCCGCCACCGCCTGCGCCAGCGCGTCGATCGCCAGCCGCACCGCGCGCGTCATCTCGGCGTCGCCGCCGGGGTTCATCATGGCGTAGCTCACCCGGCTCATCAGGTCCTCGCCGAAGCGGATCTGCGGGTTCATCACGCCTGACGAGGCAAGCACCCTGCCGTCGGACAGGTCGCACAGATGGGCCGCGATGGTGGTCGAGCCGACGTCCACCGCCAGCCCGAGCAGCCGGCCCTCGAAATAGCCGGGCCAGAGGTCGATGATCCGGTGCCTGCCGTCGCGGTGGCCGGTGTTGACCGCGACCGTGACCTTCCAGTCGCCCTTGCGCAGCGCCGGCTGGAGCTTGCGCAGGATCTCGGGCTCGGGCTCGACGTCGCCGATGCCCCACTGCTGGGCGAGGGCGGCCGACAGGCGCTCGAAATCGCCCGAGGGCTCGTGCATGTCGGGTTCGGCGACCTCGACGTAGACGAGCCGCGTGGCGGGGTCGAGCGTGATCGGGCGCATCTCGGCGCGCTTGCGCACCACCTGCCGGTGCACCTGGCTTTCGGGCGGCACGTCGATCACCACGTCGCCCATGACCTTCGCCTGGCAGCCCAGCCGCCGGCCGGGGGCGAGGCCGCGCACCCGGTCGTAGCGCGCCTCGACCTCGTTCCAGGGCGAGAGCGCGTCGGTCGCGACCGTGACCCCGTGCTTGGGGAACTCGCCATAGGCCGGCGTCACCTGGCACTTCGAGCAGATGCCCCGCCCGCCGCAGACCGAGTCGAGATCGACGCCGAGCTGCCGGGCCGCGGTCAGCACCGGGGTGCCGAGCGGGAAGCGCCCCCGCTTGCCCGAGGGCGTGAAGATCACCAGCGCGTCGTCGGCCATGGGAAGCTCCGTCCTGCTCCAGCCCGGTTGTAGGCCCGCCGGCGGCGGCCGCAATGCCTCAATGCGGCAGGCGGCGGACGATCCCCGGCATCACGGCGCAGGGCGCGGCGGGGCGAAGGGCTGCGACAGGCCGCGGAAGGCCTCGGTTGCCGCGAGCGCCCCGGCATGGCGGATCAGCGCGCGGAAGGCCGCGGGATCGGCCGGTCCGGGCTCGGCCTCGCCGAGAGGGCGGCAGGCCGCGGCACCCGCAGGGCCGTCGCGCCGCAGGCGGGACGAACCCGAGCGCCGGATCGGGATCGGTTCCGCCCCGGCCCGGCCCCGGCGCGCGGACCGCACGGCCGGCCACCCCGATCGCACCCCCGTCGCGCCGCCGACCCCCGGCCGCGGAAGCGTCAGGGCTGCCCCTCGCCGTCCGCCCCGCCGTCGAGCCAGTCGAGCACCGCCTGCCGGTCGCCGTCCAGCGCGGGGGCCGGGGCATGGGCGGTGGGCTCGGGAAGGCCCGTCATCTTGATCGGATTGCCGGCGGCCACGAAGGCCGGGCCGCCGGGGCGCGGCGTGACCGGCAGCACCATGTTGCGGGCGAGGATCTGCGGATCGGCAAGCGCCTCGGCCACGTTCTGCACCCGTCCCGTGGGCACGCCGGCCGCCTCGAGCGCGCCGATCCAGTGGTCGCGCGGCCGCTCGAGCGTGACCGCCTCGATCCTGCGCTTGAGCAGGTGCACGTTCTCGCAGCGCGCGGCATTGGTCGAGAAGCGCGGGTCGTGCGCGAGCGCGCCGAGGCTGAGCGCGTCGCACAGGCGCCGGAACAGCGCGTCGTTCCCGGCGGCGATGACGAAGAACCCGTCCGCCGCGCGGAAGGTCGAGAAGGGGGCGATGGTCGGGTGCCGCGCCCCCGTCGGCCCCGGCGGGCGGCCGGTCGCGGTGGTGATGGCGACGGCGTGCTCGAGGATGGCGATCTGGCCGTCGAGCATCGAGATGTCGATCTTCGCCCCCTGTCCGGTGCGCTCGCGGCGGAACAGCGCGGCGAGCACGCCCTGCACGAGATACATTCCCGCCACGATGTCGCCGATCGAGGCGCCGACCCGCACCGGCGGCCCGCCCTCCTCGCCGGTGATGCTCATCACCCCGCCGCGCGCCTGCACCACCATGTCGTAGGCGGGCTTCTCCCGCTCGGGGCCGGTGTGGCCGAAGCCCGAGACGGCGCCGTAGATCAGCCGGGGGTGGCGGTCCTTCAGCGCCTCCCAGCCGTAGCCCAGCCGCTCCATCGCGCCGGGGCGCCAGTTCTCGAGCAGGATGTCGGCCCGTGCCAGCAGGCGTTCGAAGATCGCCCGGTCGGCCGCCGCCCTGAGGTCGAGCGCTATCGACTGCTTGCCGTGGTTCAGCGCCGCGAAATAGGCGCTCTCGCCGTCACGGAAGGGCGGGAAGGCGCGGGTGTCGTCCCCGGTTCCGGGGCGCTCGACCTTGATCACCCGCGCGCCCAGGTCGCGCAGCGTGGCGCTGGCGAAGGGGCCGGCGAGCACATGCGTCAGGTCGAGGACGATGATGCCTTCGAGCGGTCGCGTCATCTCCAGCCTCCGGTCTGCCGCCCGGCGATCCTCGCAGAGGGGGCCGGGGCGCCGCCTTGTCTCACATCAACCGGGCGCCCAGGAACCACACCGCGAGCGGTACGGGCGCGACCGCCAGCGCCACGGTGGCAACCGTCGCCCCCGGCCGGAACAGGCCGGAGAGGCCCGCCAGCAGCATGATGCCGCCCCCGCCGCCCACGAGCCCGTTGCCCGGCAGGTTCAGCAGCGCCGCGAGAAGCCCGTAGCGCGCCCCGCCCAGCAGCGGCGCGAGACGCCGCGGCAGCCGCGCACGCAGGAGCGCAAGCCGCGCCTCGCCGGACAGCGGCGCGATCCGCCCGACGAAGGCCGCGGCGCGGGCGAGCCCGAGGTCGGCCAGAGCGCCCGCGAGCCAGACGGGCGGCAGCCGGCGCCCCGCGGCGTAGGCGAGAAGCAGCCCGGCGAGCGTGGCGAGGTAGACCGGCAGCGCCGCGGCGGGCCCCTGCAGGGCCAGCAGGAGAAGCCCGATCTCGACCCCGGGCACGAAGGGCAGGGCGAGGAGCAGCGCATAGACCACGAGGGCGAGGGCGATCGTCCCGCCGTGGAGCAGCCTGCCGGCCGGGCCGGGCACCGCTTCCGGGACCGCGCGCACCCACTCCAGCATCGCCGCCGCGGCCCAGGCGATCGCGCCGAGCAGCGCCAGCCGCAGCAGGCTGCGGGCGAGCCGGGCCGCGCCGGCGTTCACGCCGCGCCGCCCCGGCCCCGGAACCCGGTCGCGACGACGAACTTCTCGGCGCTGTCCGACCGGCTCGCCGGCGGCTTGACGTTCGCCACCTTGGCGAAGCGCTGCTTCAGCAGCGTCTGGAGCGAGCCTTCCGCGCCGCCGGCCAGCACCTTGGCGACGAAGGTTCCGCCCTCCTCGAGCACGTCGAGGGCGAAGGCCGCCGCGGCCTCGCAGAGCGCCACGATGCGCAGGTGGTCGGTCTGCCTGTGGCCGGAGGCGGCGGCGGCCATGTCGCTCATCACCACGTCGGCGCGCCCCCCGAGCCAGGCCTTCACCTTCTCCTCCGCGCCGTCCTCGAGGAAGTCGAGCCGGTGGATCTCGGCCCCCGGAATCGGCTCGACCTCCTGCAGGTCCACGCCGAGGACGCGGCCCACGGGCCGGCCCCGGCGCTGGCCGAGCGCGTTCACCCGCTCGACCGCCACCTGGCACCAGCCCCCCGGGGCGCAGCCGAGGTCCACGACCCGCGCGCCGGGCTTCAGGAACCCGAAGCGGTCGTCGAGCTCGATGATCTTGTAGGCGGCGCGGCCGCGGTAGCCCTCGCGCCGGGCGCGCGCGACGTAGGGATCGTTGAGCTGGCGTTCGAGCCAGCGGGTGGAGCTCGGTCGCCGCCCCTTCGCGGTCCTGACCCGGACGCGCAGCTCGCGCTGACCCCGCCCCGACCCGCCGCCTGCGGACGTGCCGCCCCCTGCCGGCCCCTTCGCCATCGCCCCGCCCCGATCGCCGATGTTCCGCCCCTGCCTAGCGCAATCGCGGGCCGGAGGCGAGGGCGGCGCGCGCCGCCGCGGTCCCGTCCAGCGCGCGCCCCGCGCCCCGGCGGCGCCAGGCGGAGGTGGGCGACCGCGACCAGGACCCGGTGCCGCAGCGGTCATGCGCCTCGCGTCCGTGCGGCCCGGGGTCGGCGCCCCTGGCCCCTCCGCGGCCGGGGCACGGCCGGCGGTCCCGGCCCCGGGGGCTCAGAAGGGCCCGTCCTCCAGCACCCCGTCGGCCGACATCTGGGCGTAGAGCAGCCCCTCGCGCAGGCCGCGGTCGGCCACGCTGAGCCGGTCGGTCGGCCAGATCCGCATCAGCGCCTGCAGGATCGCCGCGCCCGACATGATCAGCGTGTGGCGGTCGCGCCCGATGCGGGGGTCGTTGCGCCGGCCCTCGGGGCCGAGCGCCAGATAGTCGCGGATCACCCGGTCGATCTGGTCCGAGGTCATCCGCAGCCCGTCCACCTTGGTGCGGTCGTAGCGCCTGAGGCCGAGGAACGAGGCCGCGACCGTGGTCACCGTGCCCGAGGTGCCGATGATCTGGAACCCCTCGCGCCTCTGCTCAGAGGCATAGGGCGAGAAGTCGGCGAGCTTCTCCTCGAAATACCAGCTCATGAGCGCGAAGCGCGCGGCGTCGTCGAGCACGTCGCGGAACTGGTCCTTGAGCGTGGCGACGCCGAGCGGAACGCTGATCCAGTCCACCACCTTGGCCGCGGGGAAGGGGCTCTCGGGCGGGTGGAAGCCCGCGTGCAGCCGCATGATCGAGCGCGGCCGCTCGAGCGGCGGAACGCTCGAGAGGTCGATCCAGACGAGCTCGGTCGAACCGCCGCCGATGTCCACGACCAGAAGCTGCTCGGTGCGCGTCGAGACGAGCGGCGCGCAGGAGACGACCGCAAGCCGCGCCTCCTCCTCGGGGTCGATCACGGTCAGGCGCAGCCCGGTCTCGCGGTGGACGGTCTCGAGGAACTCCGGCCCGTTGCGGGCGCGCCGGCAGGCCTCGGTGGCCACCAGCCGCATCCGCGCCACCCCGTGGGCGTCGATCTTCCTGCGGCAGATGTGCAGCGCCTGGAGCGTGCGCGCCATCGAGGCGCGCGACAGCCGCCCCGAGACCTCGAGCCCGGCGCCGAGCTGGACCGACTTCGAGAAGCTGTCGATGACGTGGAACTGGCTGCCCTTGGGCTGCGCGATCAGCATCCGGCAGCTGTTCGTGCCGAGATCGAGCGCCGCGTAGAGCGACGCGGGGTCGGGTCTCTGGGGTGCGGGTGGCTCGACCGCCCTCGGGAACGCGCCCGCACCGATGGGACGCCTGGGCGTCATACCGCAACGCCCTCCAAACCTGGTTGCCGCCAAGGTAGCGTTCGCAGGGCGTTCCCGCAAGGGAGCGGGCGGACGCCACGCTTCGGGCCTGCCCGGCCGGGCGGGGCGAAACGGCCGCGCGAGCGCCCCGGGGCAGGGCCGGCGGCACCTGCGGCCCGACCCGGCCGCCGGCCGACCGGCGCGGATCACGCCGCAGCCCGGCGCGCGGGGATCCCGCCGCGGGCTCCGCCGGCCGGATGCCGGCGACCGCATCGGCAGAGGGGACGCGGCAGGGCCGCGGGGTCGGGACGCCGACGGGAGCACGGCCGCGCCGCCGGGCGCCCCTGCCGGGCGCGGCCGGCCCTGTCTCTTATACACATCT
>JANZZL010000125.1 GCA_026419405.1 Paracoccaceae bacterium
GCGGAGCGGCATGCGGCTCGGCGAGGGGCCGGGGTGGCGCCGGGCCGGCGGGCGGCGCAGCGCGATCCGGCCCCGGATGCAGCTCGCCCCCGGAGGCCGGGGCGGGCGCCGTCGGCGCGCCGGGCGGCTCCGACGCGCCCGTGCCTCCGGGGCCGGCCGGGGAGGCGGCGCGCGGCGTCCGGGTCGCGCCGCGGCATCCGCTGCGGCCGATCCATGGCCGGGAGGGCGATGCTCGCCCCGGCAAGGTGGCGCCGGCCGCCCGCAAGGACCGGACCGCGGCGGCGGTCACCGCAGGCCTCCCGTCGCGGGGCGAGTCGGGGCGGCGCGCTGCCGGACCGCGACCGGGGAACCGTCCGGCCGGTCGCGCGTTGCCCGACCGGAGCGACGGGGCACCGGCGGGGGCGGCCGGATGCGCAGGGCGACGACCGGCGGGCAGAGCGATCCGATGACACGGCTTGCGGTCGCGGCGATCCTTGTCCTGCTTGCCGCCTGCGAGCCGGTCGGCACCGCGCCGCAGAACCAGCCCTGTCCGACCGGTTCGCGGATCAACCCCGACATCTGACGGCATCGGATGGCGGCATCCGACGGCTGCGCCCGAGGCGGATGCACCGGCACGGGGCGGGAGGGCGGCCCCGAGGCGCGGGACCTCGCGCGCCGCCGCGCCGCCGGGGCCGCGGTGCCGGCGCGGTGCCGGGGCGGCGGCGAGTGGCCGATGCCCGGCCGCCCGCGGCTTTCCATTCCCGCCGGCCTGCGGCAACCTTGCCGCATGCGTCTCGCCTCGCTCCTGCTGATCCTCGCGCTGGCCGCCTGCGGGCGGCCGCTCACGCCCTCGGAGACGGCCTTCGCGCTGCGCTTCCACGGGCCGGACATCGACCCCGCCCGCGTGCGGCTCATCCATTCGCGGATGGACGGGCCGACGACGGTGATCCGCAACCGGCCGCGCGCCACCTGCCAGGAGCGGCTCTATCCGCCGCGGCGCGAGCGGCTGACCGTGGCGCCCGCGAATGCGGCGATGGCGCTGTTCGAGACGGTGCACATCCACCACCGGCGCTGGATGGCCGACTACCTCGAGGGCCTGCCCGAGGGGCGGCTCGACCTCGACCGGGCGATGTTCTTCGCCCACGAGATGGTGCACATCTGGCAGTGGCAGAACCGCCGGCGGACCGGCTACCACCCGCTGCGCGTGGCCTTCGAGCATGTCACCACGCCCGACCCCTACCTGATCGACGGCGACAGCGGCGCGCGCTTCCTCGACCACGGCTGGGAGCAGCAGGCCTCGATCATGGAGGAATACCTCTGCTGCCGGGCGCTGGCGCCGGAGGCGGCGCGCACGGCGCGGCTGCATGCGATGCTGTCGGAGCACTTCGACCTGCCGCCCCTCGGCGAGCCGCTCGCCCGGGAGATCGTGGTGCCCTGGGCGGGCGTGCGGCGCGAGGGGATCTGTGACTGAGGCGCCGGCGCGGCTATTCCTGGAAGCCGCGGAGGAAGGCCACCACGTCGGCGATCGGCTGCGAGGTCAGGATCGGCTGGCCGGTCTCGGAGGCGACCGCGGTGTCCTCGCCCCGGAAGACCTCGCCGAAGAGCGGCATGTCGCCGCCGTGGGCCAGGAGCGGGTCGCGCCCGTCGATCCGGAACACGACCCTTGCGGTGGGGAAGACGCCGCCGTTGCGGGCGGCAAGCCCGGTGAGGTCGGGCGGCCGGACGGTGAGGATCGGCGCCATGCGGCCGTCGCCGCGGCCCTCCATCCCGTGGCAGGCGGTGCAGTAGGTGGCGAAGAGCTCGGCGCCCTGCAGCGCATTGCCGGTCTCGATCTCGTCGGCGGCGGCGGGCAGGGCGCAGAGCAGGGCGAGGGCGAGGGCGCGTGTCATGGCATGTCTCCGGCGTCGGCCGCGCCAGGATCGGCCGGGCCGGGGCGGCGCGCCTTGATGCGCGTCAAGCGAGCGCGGTGCGCACGGCCGCCTCGAGCGCCGGCACGAGGTCTTCGGCCGGCTCGCAGCCGATCGAGAGCCGCACGTAGCCCGGCGGGACCGCATCGCCCCAGCGCGCCCGGCGCTCGGCCGAGGAGTGCACGCCGCCGAAGGAGGTGGCGGGCCGCAGGAAGGGGCAGGCGGCGATGAAGGCCTCGGCCGCCGCCTCGGAGGGGAGCGTGAGGCCGATCAGGAAGCCCATGCGGGCCATCTGGGCGCGCGCGAGGCCGTGCGCGGGGTGCGAGGGCAGGCCGGGGTAGCGCAGGCCGAGGCCGGGCACCTCGGCGAGCCGCGCCGCGACCGCCTCGGCGGTGTCGCACATGCGCTGGAAGCGCAGCTCCAGCGTCTCGAGGCTGCGGTGGACGAGCCAGGCCTCGAACGGCCCGGGGATCGTGCCCGAGAGCCGGCGCCAGTCGCGCAGGGCGGCGGCGAGCGCGGGGTCGCGCGTCGCCGCGTGGCCCATCAGCACGTCGGAATGCCCGGCGGGCGCCTTGGTGTCGGCGGCGACGACGAGATCGGCCCCGAGGTCGAGCGGGCGCTGGCCGAAGGGCGTCATCGTGGTGTTGTCGGCGATCACCAGCGCGCCCTCGGCCTTCGCCGCCGCCGCGACGGCGGCGATGTCGCAGAGATCGAGGCCGGGGTTCGAGGGCGTCTCGAGACAGACCGCGCGGAAGCCCGCGAAGCCGCCCTCGGCGAAGCGGGCGGTGGGCCGTTCCTCGACCGCGATGCCGAGCCGGGCCAGCGGCCCGTGCGCCAGAAGCCGGGTGGTGTAGTAGCCGTCGGCAGGGATCAGCAGCCGGTCGCCGGCCGTCAGCGCGACGACGAGCGCGGCGGTGATCGCCGCCATGCCCGAGGGGAAGGCGACCGCCTCGGCGCCCTCGAGATGGCCGAGCGCGTGTTCCAGCGCCTCCCAGGTCGGGTTGTCGGTGCGGCCGTAGACGGCGTGACCCGTGCCTGCGCCGGGGGCGTGGAACATCGCGGCGAGGACCACGGGCGGCGGCAGCGGCTCGCCGGGGGCGAGGCCTGCCCCGCGCAGGTGCAGCAGCTCTGCCGCCGAGGGTGCCCTGCGCGTCTCGTCCATGCCTGCCTCCGCGTTCCGGTCGGGCCGACTCTAGGCGGCCTGTCCGCGGGCACAAGGCCCGCCGCGGCCCCCGCCTCCGCCGCGGCACGGCCGACCGGACGCCGAGGGGCGGGCCTGCCAGGGCCGATTGCGGGAATCGGGCAAGCCGAGGCGGCGATTTCCCGCCGGACCTGGGGGAGATTGTGCGATTCCGGCAGGCCGGGCCGGGGTGCCGCCCCTCCTACCAGCGGATGCCGTAGCGCAGCGCGTCGTAGATCCCGGCGTGGATGTTGCGCGAGGCGATGGCGTCGCCGATGCGGTAGAGGGTGAAGCGGCCCTCGGGGTTGCGCTCGGGGAAGACCTCGCCCCGGCCGAGGAGCGCGGCGTAGTCCACCGCGCCGAGGTTGCGGCTCAGGGGCCTGAGCGCGCGGTAGAGCTCCGCGTTCGGCTGGGTCCCGTGCTCGGCCACCACCCGGTCCACGCGCCGCTCCTCGCGCCAGCCCGGCGCGAAGTCGGAGCCCAGCGTGGCGACGATGCCGTTGCCCTCGCGCCTGAGCGCCGTCACCCGCGTGGCGATGGTGACGCGCACGCCGCATTCCTGGAAGGCGCGCATGTAGGGGACGTGGTTCATCCCCCCGATCTCGGGGGCGAAGAAGCGCTCGGGCGAGACCAGCTCCACCTCGGCCCCGCCGCGCGCCAGCACCTCGGCCGCGCTCATGCCCGGATGCGCGCCGTTGTCGTCGTAGACGAGGACGCGGCCGCCGGGCCGGACCTCGCCCGAGAGCACGTCCCACGAGGAGAGCGCGAGTTCGGCCCCCTCCATCTCGGGCATCTGCGGCAGGCCGCCGGTGGCGATCACCACCACCTCGGGGTCGAGCGCCAGCACGTCCTCGGCCTCGGCGTAGAGGTTGTAGCGGATCTCGGCGCCGAGCCGCTCCAGCTCCTGCAGGCGCCAGTCGACGATGCCGCGCATGTCGCGCCGGCGGGGGTTGGCGACGAGCAGGTTGACCTGGCCGCCGGCCTCGGCCGCCGCCTCGAGCACCGTGACCCTGTGGCCGCGCTCGGCCGCGACGCGGGCCGCCTCGAGCCCGGCGGGCCCGGCGCCGACGATCACCGCCCGGCGCGGACGGTCCGCCGCGGGGATGACGTGCGGCATGGTCGCCTCGCGGCCGGTCGCGGCGTTGTGGATGCAGAGCGCCTCGCCGCCCTCGTAGATCCGGTCGAGGCAGTAGGTGGCGCCGACGCAGGGGCGGATGCGCGCCTCCTCGCCGCGGGCGACCTTCCGCCCGATGTGCGGATCGGCGATATGCGCCCGCGTCATCCCCACCATATCGAGCTTGCCGCTGGCGATGGCGTGCCGGGCGGTGGCGACATCGGCGATCTTGGCGGCGTGGAACACCGGGAAGCCGGTCGCCGCGCGCACCTCGCCCGCGAAGTCGAGATGCGGGGCGTCGCGCATCCCCTGGATCGGGATCACGCCGGTGAGCGCGGCATCGGTCTCGATATGGCCGCGGATCAGGTTGAGGAAGTCGATCCGGCCCGAGGCGGCGAGGCGGCGGGCGATCTCGACGCCCTCCTCGCGGGAGAGGCCCTTTTCCCAGTCCTCGTCGGCGACCATGCGGATGCCGACGATGAAGTCGGGGCCGACGGCGGCGCGCACCGCGTCGAGCACCGCCCAGGTGAAGCGCAGGCGGTTGTCGAGGCTGCCGCCCCAGTCGTCCTGCCGGCGGTTGGTGGCGGGCGACCAGAAGCTGTCGATCAGGTGGCCGTAGGCCTCGAACTCGATGCCGTCGAGCCCGGCCGCCTGCATGCGCTGGGCGGCGGCGGCGTAGTCGGCGACGATGCGCGCGATGTCCCAGTCCTCGGCCTCCTTGGGGAAGGCGCGGTGGGCGGGCTCGCGCACCGGCGAGGCGGAGAGCACGGGAAGCCAGGCGCCCCTGTTCCAGCCGGTGCGCCGGCCGAGGTGGGTGAGCTGGATCATCACCGCCGCGCCCGCCTCGTGACAGTCGTCGGCGAGGCGCCGGAGCCAGGGGACGATCGCGTCGTCGTAGGCGTGGAGGTTGCCGAAGGCCTCGGGGCTGTCGGGCGACACGACCGCCGAGCCCGCCGTCATGGTCAGTGCCACGCCGCCCCTCGCCTTCTCGAGGTGGTAGAGGCGGTAGCGGTCCTTGGGCAGCCCGTCCTCGGAATAGGCGGGCTCGTGCGCGGTGGACAGGAGCCGGTTGCGCAGCGTCAGGTGCTTGAGCCGGTAGGGCTGGAGCAGCGGGTCGTTCGACATGGATCCTCCGCGGGGTCCGGTGGCTGGCCGGGCCCGCAAGGGCCGAGGATACACGCCCGCGCCGGTGGCGCCACCGTCCGCCGGGCGACATGCGGCGCTAGAAAAGCGACCGTGCGGGGGAGGGGGGCAGCCGGGCGGGCCGCGGCGCGGGGCGCATCGCCTGGTCCGGTCGGACCTGCGGCCTGCCGCGGCAGGATCGCCCGCGCTTCGGACCTACTCGCACCCGAGAGTCGGGGGACGGAACCCGTCCACGATCCAATCCCTGCCACTCTGCCTCGCGGTCAGGGTATAGATGCAGTCGTTGCTGTAGGGAATGTAGCTTGTCGACGTTCCGAAGGCGGTTGCATACCCGCCGGAGCCATAGATCGTGGTCGTGGTCGGGCTGCTTATCGGAATGGCACCGGAGACGGTCATCGCCCACTGGTAGGCGCGCCGGCCATCGGACAGTTCAACAATGTTCGCGGGAGGTCCATAATCGAGGATTGGTTCCGTGATGGATTTCCCGACATAGCTCTCGAGAATCTGGGACGCACAGCCCGTCAGCAACAGACAGGCAAGGAAAGCCGACAGTCTCATAACGTTACTCCCAACCCGACCAAGCGGGAACTCGCGACAGGCCCCTACGCCTGGGAATCTTGATTCCAAGGAAAAGTGGCAGATCTTGGGCGGTGATGCCCCCTACCAGCCCCGGAGAGAGCGCAGCAGTTCCACCGCCCGCGCGGCCTGCCAGACGGCGGTCGCCTGGCCCTTGGCGGCGGTGGCCAGATGCGCCTCGCCGGCGACGCCGGCGGGGTTGAGGTCGGTCGAGATCCAGCCGTAGCCGAGCGGGCCGGTGGGCGGCAGCGGCGTGGTCTCGGCCGAGGAGGCGAAGTCGGCCGCCGCCGCCATGTCCACCGTCCCGGGCGCGAAGTGGAGCATCAGCGAGGTCTCGTAGTCGCCGCCGTGGATGCCGAAGCGCAGCTCGCGGTCGGAATACATCCCCGGCGGGGTGCCGAGCGCGCTCCAGGCGGCGCGGATCGTGCGCATCCCCGTCTCGATGCGGAGTTCGCGGGCGAGGATCTCGTTCAAGGCGGCGTTGCCGCCGTGCGAGTTCATGATGACGAGGGTGCGCACCCCGGCGCGGGCCACCGCGCGGCCGATCTCCATCCAGGCGGCGAGCGCGGTCTGGGCGGTCAGCGTCAGCGTGCCCGCGGCCCAGAGGTGCTCGGTGGACTTGCCGACCGCCTGCACCGGCAGGATGAGGAGCGGCAGGTCCTCGGGGCACTGGCGGCGGAGTTCGGCGAGCATGCCTTCGGCGATGATCGTGTCGGTGCCGACCGGCAGGTGCGGCCCGTGCTGCTCGACCGCCGCCGTGGGCAGGAGGGCGATGGTGTCTGCCGGCAGCGCGGCGAAGTCGGGGGCGCGCAGCTCCGCCCAGTTGCGGGCGCTCATGCCGGCTGCTCCTGCCGGGCGGGCAGCGGGCCGATCAGGCGGTCCATGCGGCGCGCCACCCGGTCGAGGTGGCGGGCGCGGCTTTCGGGGGTGGAGCTGTCCATCAGGTAGTGGGCGGCGAAGACCTTGCGGCAGCGCGGGGCGCAGAGGAAGCCCACTCCGCGCATCAGCGTCCGCTTGCCCGGCGCGCCGACGAGGAAGGTGAGGAGCCGCGAGGCGCCGCAGGTGGTGAAGACGCCGAGCCGGGTGATATGGGTTAGGCCGGGGCGGATGGTCTCGCCCGGCCCCTTCGGCATCAGGAAGGCCACGTCGGGGAGCATCACCCGGTCGAGCCAGCCCTTGAGCACGGCGGGCAGGCCATACCACCAGGTCGGGTAGACGAAGATCAGCGTGTCGGCCCAGGCGAGGTCGTCGCAGTCGCGCGCCACCGGCGCGCGGTTGGCCGGGCTGTCGAGGTAGCCCGCGTGCTCGGCCGCCGAGAGCACCGGGTCGAAGCCGCGGGCGTAGAGGTCGGTCAGGCGCACCTCGGCTCCGGCCTGCCCGAGGCGATCGAGCACCACGTCGCGCACGGCGGCGGTGAAGCTCTCGGGCCGGGGGTGGCAGTAGACGACGAGGGCGCGCATCAGAAGGTCTCCATGGCGGCGCGGGTGCGGGCGAGGAAGGCGGCGCGGGCCTCGGCGCTCACCCGGTTCATGTCGTGCAGCGCAAGGTAGCGCACGCGCCGCGCCCGCGTCACCCGGCGCAGGATGCGGGTGACGGTGCGGCGCGGGGGGTCGCCGGCGAGGAAGGCGCGCAGCCGGGTGGCGCCGTAGGTGGTGACGGCGGCGAGGCGCGGGATCGAGAGGTTGGGCACCACGCGGCCCTCGACGAGCCGGAACGAGACGCCGGGCAGGAACACCCGGTCGAGGTAGCCCTTGAGGATCGCCGGAAAGCCGAAGTTCCAGACCGGGCAGACGATGACCAGCGCCTGGGCCGCGCGCAGCCGGTCCACATGCGCCTGGACGGTCGCGCAGTTGCGCGCGGTGTCGAGATAGGCGCGGCGTTCCTCGGCGCTGAGCACCGGGTCGAAGCGCTCGGCATAGAGGTCGCAGTCGTCCACCTCCCAGCCGCGCGCCGCGAGCGTCTCGACCACCGTGGCGTGGAGCGCCGCCGAGAAGCTCTCGGGGCAGGGATGGGCGAAGAGGACGAGGGCGCGGGTCATGGCAAGCCGTCTCCGGCGCCGGCGGCGGCAGCGGCGGCCATGGGGCGGCGTGTCCGCGGCGCGGCGCGGCGGGGGCGCCCCGCACCGGCCACTTCCCTCTGCCCATGTTCCCGGGGAGCGCGGCGGGCGGCGGCCCCCCCGCTCCACGGGGTGGCGGCGGCGGGTGGGCGGGGTCTCGGGGCGCGGTGGTGCATCAGGGTCGGGCGCGTGGTTCGCAGCGGTGCGGGCGATCGGGGCCGGCCTTGCCGAGGGCGGCGCCCGCGGGGCGGAGCCTGCCGCAGTCCGCGACGGGATGGAAGGGGCGGGCAGACAGGGCGAGGCGCGCGGCGGCGCGGGCGAGGGTCGGGGCGGGAGGGGGCCCCGGCCGCCGCGGGAGGGAGGCGGCGCGGGCCGCTGCCCCGGGCGCGCTCGGGCGCCGCCCGGTTGCCACGCGCGCGGGCCCCGCGCTGATCCGCCCTGAGCGGACGCGCACGGTCGCGTCTGGCCGGCGCGCGCGCGGACCCCGCCGGAGCGCAGGGCGCGGTGCGTCCTGGTGCCGCTGGCGCAGGCCGGCTTTCCCGCCGCGCGGCCGGGGGCGCTCCGGACCGCAGGCCGCCTCGCCCGGGCGTCGGGCCGGGCCGTCATCACCCCGCCTTCTGCAACCGCGGATAGGCATACATGCGGCTGTAGTCCCAGGCGGGGTCGTCCCAGGCGATCATCTTGCCGGGGTTGAGCAGGCCCTTCGGGTCGGCCTCGCGCTTGAAGGCGAGCTGGCGGTCATCGACCGTCTGACGTCCGCCTTCCTCGAGCGTGTAGCGGTGCGGGTTGAAGATCATGCAGCCGGTCGCCTCGTGGGCGCGGATGATCGCGTCGAGCCGTTCCTCGGTGGTGAACTTCACGAGGCTGAGGCCGGCGAACATGGTCCGCCCGTGCTCCTTCATCACCTCGAGGTGCTGGAGCACCTCGGGCGAGAAGGCGCGCCGCATCTCCTCGACCTTCTCGAGCGTCGCCTCGGGCGGGTAGCGGACCTGGAGGTAGGTGATCGCGGGATCGACCTTGAGGGCGCGCAGCGTGGTGTGGTTCCAGCCGTATTCGTAGACCGGGCCGGGGTGCTTGGGCCATTCCGTCGCGTCCGAGCGCCAGATCAGGCGGGCGGCGGGGCGGCGGGCGAGGAAGGTCAGGAAGCCGTCCATCGCGTGGGGCGCGATCATCAGCGCCAGAAGGTGTGTCCCGGCGGAGACATGCGGGGCGACGCGCTGGAAGTAGGCATGCGCCGTCGGCGCCTCGAACACGCTGACGAGCTTCTTGAGGATTCCGTCCTCGTTGCCGAGGTCGTAGCCGAAGGCGGCGGCCTCGGCGAAGGGGCCCTCGAGGGCGACGAAGATCTCCACCCAGTCGTAGGCCGGGGCGAGCGGCATCTCGATCTCGGTGATCACGCCGTTGGTGCCGTAGGCGTGCGAGACGCGGGCGAGCTCCTCGCCGCGGAACTCGAGCGTCCGGGGTTCGGCCTCCATCGTCACCACGCGCAGCCGGATGATGTTGCCGAGGTCGCGGAGCGCCCCCCAGGTGCAGGAGCCGACCCCGCCCGAGCCGCCGGCGATGAAGCCGCCGATCGTGGCGGTGGCCCAGGTGGAGGAGAACATGCGGATCTCCTGCCCCGACTGCGCCCGGCAGGCCTCGTCGAGATCCTTGAGCAGGCAGCCGGGTTCCACGATCACCCGGCCGGGGTGGATCTCCTTCACCGCGGCCATGTTCTTGAGGTGCAGCACGCAGCCGCCCTCGAGCGGCATGGCCTGGCCGTAGTTGCCGGTGCCGGCGCCCCGCACCGTCACCGGCACGTCATGGGCGAAGCAGGCCTTCAGCACCTCGATCACCTCGGCCTCGGAGCGCGGCGCCACCACGAAGTCGGCGGTCACGTGGTCGAGCCGGGCCTTGAGCACGGGCGAATACCAGAAGAAGTCGCGGCTCTTGGCGCGGACCGAGACGGGGTTGTCGTCGATCTCGAGATGCGCGAGCGCGGCCCTGGCGGCGGCGACGTTCGGTTTCATGGGCCCTCCATGAGCGGGTCGAGTTCGGCGTAGTCGGGAAGCGTGGTGTCGATGCGCACCCCGCCGCGCAGCACGATGCGGTCGGACTGCGGGCGCGAGAGGAGCTCCGACCAGGTGCGGGCGCGGAAGATCACGAGGTCGGCCGGGGCGCCCTCGGCGAGCGAGGGCGGCGCGAAGCCGCAGGCGCGGGCGGGGTTGGTCAGGACCGTCTCGATCCAGCCGGGCCCGGAGTGGTCGAGGTGGCCGATCCGGGTCGCCTCGCGCAGCACCTCGAGCATGTCGAGGTCGCCGTAGGCGTAGAACGGATCGCGGGTGTTGTCGGAGGCGAAGCTCACGTTGATGCCGCGCGCCCGCATCTCGTGCACGAGCGTGATGCCGCGCCGGCGGGGGGTGCGGCCCGCCTGCCGGTCCTGGAGGTAGAGGTTGCACATCGGCAGGCTGACGATGTGCAGCCCCGCCTTCGCCACGAGGTCGAGCGTTTCCATCGCCCGGGCCTCGTCCTGGGCGGAGAGCGCGCAGCAGTGGCCGACGACCACGGGGGCGGGGAAGCCGGTCTCGAGCACCGCCTCGGCGATCATCCTGAGCGCCTCGGCGCCGGGATCGAGCGTCTCGTCGGCGTGGAAGTCGGCCGCAAGGCCGCGCTCGGCCGCCATGCGCAGGAAGGCGCGGAGCCGGTCGCGCAGGTCGGGCACGGGGTAGGCGACCATGCCGAGGACGCCGCCGCTTTCGGCCACGAGGTCGGCCGTCTGCCGGAAGGGGCCGTCCTCGGAGAAGTCCTCGCAGCCGATCAGGCAGGCGGCCTGGAGGTCGATCCGCCCCGCCCAGTCGGCCCGGATCTCGCGGAACACCGGCCAGGAGATCGCATCCTGCGGCGGGATCGAATCGAGATGGGTGCGGATCGCGCGGGTGCCGTGGGCCTGGGCGCAGCGCAGCGCGAAGTCCATCCGGGCGCGCACGTCGGCCGCCGACCAGCGCGCGCTGCGGTCGGCGGCGGTGGTGGCGAGCGCGCCGGCGAAGGTGCCGTCGGGGTTGGGCGCGCGGGGCCAGATGTGGCCCTTGTCGAGATGGGTGTGCATGTCGACGAAGGCCGGCAGCACCAGCGCGCCGCCCATGTCCACCGCGAAGGGCTGGGGCGGGGCGATCCGCCCCTCGGCGATCGAGATCTCGGTGCGGACGAGATCGCCCGGCTGCCCGAGCAGGCAGGCCGGGACGGTGACGTTCGAGAGCGTGACGGGACCCGAGGGCAGCGCGAGGAAGTCCATCACGCCTCCCGCTTGACGGCGCTTTCGTGCCACCGGTGCAGGAGCAGCCAGCTCAGCCAGCTCAGCGCGAGGTAGATCGCGATGCCGGTCACGATGATCAGGATGAGCGCGGCGAAGAGGCGGGGGATGTTGAGCCGGTAGGACGCCTCGAGGATGCGGAAGGCGAGGCCCGAGCCGATGCCGCCCGAACCGGCCACGAACTCGGCCACGACCGCCCCGATCAGGCTGAGCCCGCCCGCGATCCTGAGGCCGCCCAGGAAGTAGGGCAGCGCGGCGGGAAGCTGGAGGTAGCGCAGGCGCTGCCAGCGGCTGGCGCGGTAGATCGTCATCAGGTCGCGCAGGTTGTGGTCGGCCGAGTTCAGCCCCAGCGTGGTGTTCGACAGCACCGGGAAGAAGGCGACGATCCAGGCGCAGAGCAGCAGCCCGACGAGCTTGCTCTCGACATAGATGAAGATGAGCGGCGCGATGGCGACGATGGGCGTCACCTGGAGCACGACGGCGTAGGGGAAGAACGACATCTCGATCCACTTCGACTGGGTGAAGAGGATCGCGAGCCCGCCGCCGAACACCACCGCGAGTGCAAGCGCCATGAAGGTGATGGCGAGCGTCACCCCCCAGGAGGGGGCAAGGGTGCCGAAGTCCTTCACCAGCGTCTCGGCGACGAGGCCGGGGCCGGGCAGGATGTAGTGCGGGATCTGGTTGGCCGCGACGACCCAGTGCCACAGGCCGATGACCGCGACGAAGATCGCCGCCGGCAGCAGCCAGCGGCCGATCGCGGCGCGGCGGCGGGCGCGGAGGCGCTGTGCCTCCTCGGCATCGAGGATGCCGGGCGCGGGCGCGGCGGCGGCGGGTTCAGCCGTCATGCGGGACACCTCCCATCGCGGCGGCCAGCGCCTCGGAGGCGGCGCGGGTATAGGCGGCGTATTCCGGCGAGGTGCGGAAGCCCTCGGCGCGCGGATAGGGTTCGGGCACGGCAAGCTCGGCATGGACCCGGCCGGGCCGGGCGGCCATGACCACGATGCGGTCGGAGAGGAACACGCTCTCGAACACCGAGTGGGTGACGAAGATCACGGTGGCGCCGAGCTTCTGGCGGATCACCAGGAGGTCGTTGTTGAGCTTGAAGCGGGTGATCTCGTCGAGCGCGGCGAAGGGCTCGTCCATCAGGATCAGCCGCGGCCGGGTGACGAGCGCGCGGGCGATCGAGACGCGCATCTTCATGCCGCCCGAGAGCTCGCGCGGATAGGCGCGGGCGAAGGCCGCGAGGCCGACGAGCTCGAGCGCCGCGCCGACCTCGGCGGCGCAGTCGGCCCGGCTGCGGCCGCGCAGCCGCAGCGGCAGCCAGACGTTGTCGGCGACCGTCGCCCAGGGCATCAGCGTCGGTTCCTGGAACACCACGCCGAGGCTGCCCTGCGCCGCGGGGTCGGACCAGCGGATGCGGCCCGAGGTGGGATGGATCAGCTCGGCGATCAGCCTGAGCGCGGTGGACTTGCCGCAGCCCGAGGGACCGAGCAGCGAGATGAAGTCGCCCTGGCGGACCTCGAGCGTCATGCCGCGCAGCGCCACCGTGTCGCGGCCGAAGATCTTGCCCACCCCTTCCATGGCCAGAAGGAGCGGGCGGCCTGCGGCCTCCCCCGCCGGGGCGGGGGAGGGTCTGGTCTCGTGGGCGGTCACTGGCCGGTCAGCGCCTTCTTGACCTCGAGCGACACGCCCTTGTTGGTGAACTGCGTGTCGAAGCCCTTGGTGTAGTCGAGATCGGCGGGCAGCACTCCGGCCGCCACCATCGCGTCGTAGAAGGCCTTCATCTTCTCCTCGGTCATCGCGCCGATGCCCAGCGTCTCGGCGTCGCCCGAATCGACGATCCCGTAGTCCTTCAGCGCCTGGATCGAGTAGGCGAGCTGTGCGTCGGTCATGTCGGGGTTGTCCTGCTTGATCCGGGCGAGGGCCGCGGCGTTGTCGCCGTAGAGGAAGTTCGCCCAGCCCTTGGCCGAGCCCTCGACGAAGCAGCGCACGACCTCGGGACGCTCGTCGATCGTCTGACGCATGGTCACGATCATCGTCGAATAGGCCGGATAGCCCTGGTCGGCGAGCAGCCAGACATCGGGCTTGACCCCCGCCTCCTGCTCGATCGCGAAGGGCTCGGAGGTGACGTAGCCCTGCTGCGTCGAGTCGGGGTTGGCGAGGAACGGGGCGGGGTTGAAGGTGTAGGGCACGCGCTTGGCGGGGTCGAAGCCGAACTCGGCCTCGAGCCAGCGGAAGTAGGTGACGAAGCCCTCGTCGCCGATGATGTACTGCGGCAGGCCGGCGATCTCGGCGAAGGACGACACCCGGCCGGGATGCGTCATCAGGATCTGCGGGTCCTTCTGGAAGTCGGCGGCGACGGCGACCATCGGGATGCCTTCCTGCACCGCCGACATCACGCCCATCGGGCCGCCCATGTAGAAGTCGATCTTGCCGGCGAGAAGCTGGGCGCGGTTGTTCACCTGCGGCCCGCCGGGGACGATGGTGACATCGAGCCCGCAGGCGGCATAGGTGCCGTCGACCATGGCCTGGTAGTAGCCCCCGTGCTCGGCCTGGGCGACCCAGTTGGTGCCGAAGGTCACGGCCTCCTGCGCGGCGGCGGGGAAGGCCGCGAGCGCGAGGAGGGCGGGAAGGCTGCGCTGAAGGATCATGAGTAACCCCCTGTTCGAATCACTGGCGCGGAAACTAGACCGCCGGCGCGCGCCGCAACAGGCCTGCGCGGCGCGAATCCGCGCGGCCGCGGCTCCGTCAGGGGCCATGCCAGCAGATTTGCGCGGCGAATGCATCATTCTTGTGCAGCGGCCGGGGCCGCCGGGCGGGACGGGGCGCGCGGAAGGGCTTCCGGCGGCGGCCGCCGACCGCTAGCCTCGCGGCCGGAGGTCCGTCATGCGCGCACTTGCCCCCGGCTCGATCCGGCCGCCCTTCGCCCGCTACGCCCACGGCGTCGAGGTGCCGGCGGGGGCGCGGCTGGTGCTGGCCTCGGGGCAGCTCGGCATCGGCCCCGACGACCGGGTTCCCCCGGATGCCGGCGCCCAGGCCGAGCTCTGCTTCGCCAACTGCGCGGCGATCCTTGCCGAGGCAGGCATGGGGCCGGCCGACGTGGTGCGGATCAACGCCTTCGTCACCGACCGGGCGCACATGGCGGCCTACATGGCCGCGCGCGACCGCTGGCTTGCCGGGCTGGAGCGGCTGCCGGCCTCGACGCTGGTGATCGTGGCGGGCTTCACCCGGCCGGAGTTCCTGGTGGAGGTCGAGGTCACGGCGGCGCGGGTCTGAGGCGGGCCTGCGGACGGGCATGCGGGCGGCGGGAGAGGCAGGGGGGGCTTCGCGCCCCCCCGTCGCCATTGGCGCTCGGCAGTCGCCCGGACCGCTGGCGCGCCAATGGCGACTCCCCCCCGCGGCGTATTTGCGACAGGTGGAGGAGGGGGGGGTGCCCGGGGCCGGGCGGGCTGTGCCGCGCGCTGCGGCGGACCCGGCGCGGGGCGGGGCCCCGCGGCCTGTCCCGCGGGCGGAAGCCGCGCTAAGGTGGCGGCGGGGAGGAGGAGCGCCGATGTCCCTAGCCGACCTGCCGGCCAGCGCGCTTTCGGACCTGATCGCCCGCCGGGCGGTCTCCTGCCGGGAGGTGATGGAGGCCTTCCTCGACAGGATCGAGGCGGTGAACCCCGGCCTCAATGCCATCGTCGCGCTGCGGCCGCGGGAGGAGCTGCTTGCCGAGGCGGAGGCCGCCGACCGGGCGCCCCGGGCGGGCTGGCTGCACGGCCTGCCGCTGGCGGTGAAGGACCTGGCCGCGACCGCGGGCATCGAGACCACCTGGGGCTCGCCCCTGTTCCGGGGCTTCGTGCCCGAGGCCGACGACCTCCTGCCGGCCCGGCTCAGGGCGGCGGGCGCGATCCTGATCGGCAAGACCAACACGCCCGAGTTCGGGCTCGGCAGCCACACCTTCAACGAGGTCCGGGGGGTGACGCGCAACCCCTATGACCGGACGCGCTCGGCCGGCGGCTCGTCGGGCGGGGCGGCGGCGGCGCTGGCGGCGCGGCTCCTGCCGGTGGCCGACGGGTCGGACATGATGGGCTCGCTCAGGAACCCCGCCGCCTTCTGCAACGTCTACGGCTTCCGCCCCAGCTTCGGGCTGGTGCCGGCCGACCCCGAGGGCGACACGTTCCTGCAGATGCTGGCCACCGACGGCCCGATGGGGCGCACGGTGGAGGATGTGGCGCGGCTGCTCGAGGTGATCGCCGGCCCCGATCCGCGCGTGCCGCACGGGCTGCCGGCCGAGCCCTTCGCCGAGGCGCTCGACGCGGGGCCCGCGGGCGCGCGGATCGGCTGGCTCGGCGACTGGGGCGGCGCCTGGCCGGTGGAGGCGGGGATCCTCGCGGCCTGCGAGGCGGCGCTCGCGGTCTTCGCCGACCGCGGCTGCGCCGTCGAGCCGCTGGCGCCGCCGTTCCCGGCGGAGGCGCTGTGGGAGAGCTGGACCACCCTGCGTTCCTGGGCGGTGGCGACGCGGCTCGCGGCGCTCCACGCCGACCCGGCGAAGCGGGCGCGGCTCAAGCCCGAGGCGGTCTGGGAGATCGAGCGGGGCCTGGCGCTCTCGGCGATGCAGGTGCACGAGGCGAGCGTGGTGCGCTCGCGCTGGTATGCGCGCCTGGCGGCGCTGTTCGAGGCCTTCGACGCCCTCGCGCTTCCCGCGGCCCAGGTCTGGCCGTTCCCGGCGGAGTGGCGCTGGCCCGCGGCGGTGGCGGGCCGGGAGACGGACACCTACCATCGCTGGATGGAGGTGGCGGTGCCGGTCAGCCTCGCGGGGCTGCCCTGCCTCGCGCTGCCGGCGGGCTTCGGCGCCGAGGGGCTGCCGACCGGCCTGCAGCTCTTCGGGCCGCGCGGGGCCGACCGGCGGATGCTGCAGCTCGGGCAGGTCTATCACCGCTGCACCGACTGGCCCGGACGGCGCCCGCCCCCCTGAGGCGCGGCCCGCGTGCCTCCTTCCTCTTGTCCCAAATACGCCGGGGGGTCCGGGGGGCAGCGCCCCCCGGCCCGGCTTCCCCATGTCTGTCCACGCCGGATCTCAGCCGCCGTCGAAGCCGGCGAGCGCGCCGTAGAGCTCCGGCCGGCGGTCGCGGAACACGCCCCAGGAGCGGCGCAGGTCGCGCGCGGCGTCGAGGTCGAAGGTGGCGGTCAGCACCGCCTCGGCGTCGCGCGGGGCGCGGGCGAGGACCTCGCCCGTCGGCGAGGCGAGGAAGGACGAGCCGTAGAACGTCACGAACCGCCCGCCCTGGTCCTCGCGCCCGATGCGGTTCGCGGCGGCGAGCGGCACGATGTTGGCCGCCGCATGGCCGCGCATCGCCGTCTCCCAGTGCGGCCGGCTGTCGTAGCCCGGCGCCTCGGGCTCCGAGCCGATCGCGGTGGGGTAGAGCAGGAGTTCGGCGCCCTTGAGCGCCATGGCGCGCGCCGCCTCGGGAAACCACTGGTCCCAGCAGATCCCGACGCCGATCCGGCCCGCGGCGGTGTCCCAGACCCGGAAGCCGGTATCGCCGGGCGAGAAGTAGAACTTCTCCTCGTAGCCCGGACCCTGGGGGATGTGGCTCTTGCGGTAGCGGCCGAGCACCGTTCCGTCGGCGTCGATCATGGCGATCGCGTTGAAGGCGGCCTCGCCGGCGCGTTCGAAGAACGACAGCGGCAGCACCACGCCGAGCTCGGCGGCGAGCGCGGCGAAGCGCGCGATCAGGGGATTGCCCTCGAAGGGGCGGGCGAGCGCGAGATGGCGCGGATCCTCGGTGATGCAGAAGTAGGGCGTCTCGAAGAGCTCCTGGAGCAGGACGACCCGCGCTCCCCGCGCGGCGGCCTCGCGCACCAGCCGCTCGGCGGTGGCGACATTGGCGGCGATGTCCCAGGAACAGGCGAACTGGGTGACGGCGACGGTGATCTCGCGCATGGGTGACGGCACCTCCCGGGCGGCGATCCTGCCCGATCCGCGCGGCGCCGTCACGGGGGGCGCGGAGGCCGCGGCGGGGCTTCCCTCGGCGGAGCGGCCTGCCTAGAGTCGCCGCGGGTGGCGGCCGACCGGGAGAGCGGCGATGAACTTCAGCCTTGCCACATCGTTCGGCTTGATGCGGGAGACCTGGCCCTTCCTTGCGTTCCGGGCGGCGGTCTACCTCGGGATCGCGCTTGCCTACGTGCTCGCCACCGGCGCGGGCGCGGGGGCGGGCTGGGTCGTCGGGCTCTTCGGCGACGAGGCCTTCCGTGCCGGGGCGACCGCCTGGGGCGGGGTGATCGGCTTCGGCGCGGTGGCTGCCGCGCTGTGGTTCCTGCGCGAATACACGCTCTACGTCGTCAAGGCGGGGCACATCGCGGTGCTGGTCGAGGCGCTCGAGGGCCGGCTCGTGCCCGAGGGCCGGGCGCAGGTCGACTTCGCGCGGAAGGCGGTGCGCGCGCGCTTCGGCGAGGCCTCGGCGCTGTTCGTCGCGGACCAGCTCGTGCGGGGGGTGATCCGGGCGGTCACCGGGCTGATCGAGGGGATTGCCGCGCTCCTCCCCGTGCCGGGGCTGAAGGGCGCGATGAACCTCCTGCGCGCCTACCTGAGGGTGGCGGTCGGGCTGATCGACGAGGTGATCCTGGCGCATGCGTTCCGTACCCGCGCCGAGAACCCCTGGGCCTCGGCGCGCGAGGCGCTGGTGCTCTACGGCCAGAACGCGCGGCCGATGCTCGTCTCGGCGGCCTGGATCACGGCGCTGGCCTACGCGCTCGCCTTCGCGGTGTTCCTGCTGATGCTGGCGCCGGCCGCGGCGGTGGCCTGGGCAATGCCCGGCGCCTGGTCTGCGGGAGGCTTCGTCTTCGCGCTGCTCTTCGCCTGGGCGGTGAAGGCGGCGCTGATCGAGCCCTTCGCGCTCGCCTGCCTGATGCAGGCCTTCTTCGCGGTGACGAAGGGCCAGACGCCCGACCCCGGCTGGAGCGCGCGGCTCGAGGCGGTGTCGGAGAAGTTCCGCGAGCTCGGCCGCCGCGCGGCGGCGGCGGTGCGGGCGCCCGCGCCCGCGGGCGAGGCCTGGCGGGCGCATTCCTCGCGGCCCTCGCCGGAGGCGCCATGAGCGGGCCCGGCTGGGAGCCCGCCGCGCTGCTGCGGCCGGGCGGGGCGGGGTTCGATACGGTGATCGACGTGCGCTCGCCCTCGGAATATGCCGAGGACCGCGTGCCCGGCGCGGTGAACCTCCCCGTGCTCGACGACGCCGAGCGCGCCCGGGTCGGCACGATCTACGTGCGCGAGAGCCGCTTCCTCGCCCGCCGGATCGGCGCGGCGCTGGTGGCGCGCAACATCGCGGCGCATCTGGAGGGGCCGCTCGCCGGCATGGGGCCGGGGTGGCGGCCGCTCGTCTACTGCTGGCGCGGCGGGCAGCGGTCGGGCGCCATGGTCAGCGTGCTCAGGCAGGTCGGCTGGCGGGCGGAGGCGCTGGAGGGCGGCTACCGGACCTGGCGGCGCATGGTGCATGACCTGCTCTACCAGACGCCGTTTCCGGCGCCGCTCGTCGTGCTCGACGGCAATACCGGCACCGCCAAGACGGAGATCCTCGGGCGGCTCCCGGCGGCGGGGGTCCAGGCGATCGACCTCGAGGCGCTGGCCAACCACCGCGGCTCGCTGTTCGGGGCGCGGGCCGGAGGGCAGCCCTCGCAGAAGGCCTTCGAGAGCGCGCTGGCGGTGGCGGTGGCGGGGCTCGACCCGGCCCGGCCGGTGGTGGTGGAGGCCGAGAGCGCGAAGGTGGGCGAGCGGACGCTTCCGCCCGCGCTCTGGCAGGCGATGAAGGACGCGCCGCGGATCGAGCTTGCCGCGCCACTGGCCGCGCGTGCGGCCTATCTGGCGCGGGCCTACGGGGATCTTGCGGAAGACCGCGCGGCCTTCGCCGCCGCGCTCGACCGGCTCAGGCCGTTCCATGCCGCCGCGACCGTCGGCGAATGGCAGGGGCTGCTTGCCGCCGGGGCGCTGGAGGTGTTGGCGGGCCGGCTGATGGCCGAGCACTACGACCCGCGCTATGCGCGCCACCGGGCGCGGATGGCGGGGCGCGTCGTGGCGCGCATCGCGCTCGCCGATCTTTCCGGGGCGGGGCTCGACGCCGCGGCCGCCGAGGTGGCGCGCGCGGCCGAGCGG
>JANZZL010000126.1 GCA_026419405.1 Paracoccaceae bacterium
AGATGTGTATAAGAGACAGCCTGTCGTCCTTCTTCGACAAGATCTGCGGCATCCAGAGGAACGGCAAGCGCTACCGCGGCAACCTCGTGCCGATGCTGGTGCAGAAATACGGGATCGAGGTCGGCGGCCCGGACGGCAAGCAGGAGTTCGACCAGATCGCGAGCTTCCGCAGGTTCCTCCTGTTCGCCCGCGACACGATCCGCTGGAAGAAACCGATGGAGCCCGACATCCACTGGTCGGCCATGTCGGGGCACATCTCGACCTTCATCGTCAACGGCGGCCGCTATGACCACATCTTCTTCACCGAGCGGTTCGACGAGGGCATGCAGGCGGTGCTCGACCGGATCGAGACGCCGGTGAAGGTGGATCTCGCCGCGATCCCGCGCTTCAACGAGAGCGAGGGGCACGGGCCGAAGCGGGCGCATCCGGTCGCGGCCTATTTCGACGATCTCTCGATGCATCTGATGTGGGAGATCTACCGGAAGGACTTCCAGCTCTTCCGCTACGACTTCGAGAACCCCGACAACCGGATGCCGACGGGGGAGATCGATCTCGACGAGGTCCACGCCAAGCTCGGCGACTGAGGCGCCGGGCGGCGGGGCCGGGGGCTCCGCCCCCGGACCCCCGGAGGATATGGGACAGGATGAAGGGGGGGCGCGGCGCCTACCAGTGCGGCGGCGGGCGGTCGGCGAGCGGGATCGTGCCTGCCTCGGCCTCGCGCCCGGCCTCGCGTTCGAGCAGCAGGGCGAGGCGGCGGCGGAGCGTGTCGATCTCGCGGGCCTGGGCGGCCACCACGTCGGAGAGGTCCTCCACCGTGCGGGTCAGGTGGGCGATGCGTTCCTCGAGCGCGGTCGTGTCGGTCATGCGCACGGGCATAGCACCCGCCGGCGGGCTGGGGTAGGGCGGGCGCCCGAGGCGGGCGGGCCGTCCGGCGGCGGAAGCGCGACGGGGACGCCCCCAGCCCCGCGGGCTGCGGGCCCGGCGTCCGCCCGCAGCCGGAACCGGGCGGCGGGGGCGGTTGCGGTCGGAGGGTCGCCCGGTGCTGCCGCGGCGGGGCGGAGGAGGCGGGTTGCGGGCGCGGCGTTCCGCGGGCGGATCGCGGCGGGAGCCTGCGGGATCGCCCAACCGATCGGACCCCGCGACCGGGACGTGCGGTCACAAGGGGATCCGGGGGGAGGCGCCGGTCTCGCCCGCGGTGTCGGCAGGCCGGTCGGGGTGGCGTGGCGACCGCGGCCGTGCGGCGCCGGCTCCGGGCCTTCGGGGCCGCCGGGCCGGTCTGCCGCCGTGCCACGCGGCACGGCGCGGGCGCGAAGCTGACGCCGGCCCGCCACGCCGGGGAGGCGTCGGCCGTCGCGCGGCTCTGGGCGGTGCCGCCCGAGGCGCCGGAGCGCCGTGCGGTCGGCGGACCGGCCGGCTTCCGGCCGAAGGTGCGGGAGGCCCGGGCCGGGCGCGGGCGCCCGCATCACGCCCGGCGGCAGAGGGCCGTCTTGCTGCGGCGGGTCGGAGACGCGATGGCGCCGCCTCGGGGTGGGCGGCCCGGGGCGGGCCAGCGGGCCTTCGGGACCGGCGGGCGGCGGCGCACTGCGCGTGCACAGGGCGTGCACAGGGCGTGCCCCGGCGGACAGGGCGCGCGCCGCCGGGCCGGCGTCTGACGTGCCGCAGGCTGCTTGCCGGGGCGGGCCCCTTCCGCTATGCCCCGGCGCGACGCAGGAAAGGCCCCGGACGATGGCGAAGGACCGGAAGGAGCGGCGCCCGCGCGCGGAGACCCCGAAGGGCTTCCGCGACTACTTCGGCGCCGAGGTGACCGAGCGGGCGGAGATGCTCGACCGGATCGCCGCGGTCTACCACCGCCACGGTTTCGACCCGCTCGAGACCTCGGCGGTGGAGACGGTGGAGGCGCTGGGCAAGTTCCTGCCCGACACCGACCGGCCCAACGAGGGGGTCTTCGCCTGGCAGGAGGAAGACGGCGACTGGCTGGCGCTGCGCTACGACCTGACCGCGCCGCTCGCCCGCGTGGCCGCGCAGTTCCGAAACGACCTGCCCTTCCCCTACCGGCGCTATGCGATGGGCCCGGTCTGGCGCAACGAGAAGCCGGGGCCGGGGCGGTTCCGGCAGTTCTACCAGTGCGACGCCGATACCGTGGGTGCGGCGAGCGTGGCGGCGGATGCCGAGATCTGCGCGATGCTGGCCGAGGCGCTGGAGGCGGCGGGCATCCCGCGCGGCGACTACGTGATCCGCGTCAACAGCCGCAAGGTGCTGAACGGCGTGCTGGAGCGCATGGGTCTGGCCGAGGGCGAGGCGCGCGCGGCGGTGCTGCGCACCATCGACAAGTTCGACAAGGTCGGCGAGGCGGGGGTGCGGCAGCTCCTCGGGCCGGGCCGTCTGGACGCCTCGGGGGCCTTCATCGAGGGCGTGGGGCTTGCGCCGGCGCAGGCCGAGCCTGTGATCGCCTTCCTGACCTCGAAGGGCGCCGACACGGCCGCGACGCTCGCGCAGCTGGCCGCGGCGGTGGAGGGCTCGGCCGTCGGCGCCGAGGGCGTGGCGGAACTGGCCGAGATTGCCGCGCTGCTTGCCGCGCAGGGCTACGGGCCCGACCGGATCGTGATCGACCCCTCGGTGGTGCGCGGGCTGGGCTACTACACCGGGCCGGTCTTCGAGGCGGAGCTGACCTTCGAGATCCTCGACGAGAAGGGCCGGCCGCGGCAGTTCGGCTCGGTGGCCGGCGGCGGGCGCTACGACGACCTGGTGAAGCGCTTCACCGGCGAGGCGGTGCCGGCGACCGGGGTCTCGATCGGGGTGGACCGGCTGCTCGCGGCGCTCCGGGCGAAGGGACGGGTGAGCGGCACGGCGCCGGGGCCGGTCGTGGTGACGGTGATGGACCGTGCGCGGATGGCCGACTACCAGGCGATGGCGGCCGAGCTGCGCGCGGCCGGGATCCGCGCCGAGGTCTACCTGGGCAACCCGCGGAACTTCGGCAACCAGCTCAGGTATGCCGACCGGCGGGGCTCGCCGGCGGCGGTGATCCAGGGCAGCGACGAGGCGGCACGCGGTGTCGTGCAGGTGAAGGACCTGGTCCTCGGCGCGCGCATCGCCGAGACCGCGAGCCTTGAGGAATGGAAGGGCCGGCCGGCGCAGGTGGAGGTGCCGCGGGGCGAGCTGGTGGCGGCCGTGCGCCGGATCCTCGGGGCATGAGGGGCCGCCGGGCGGACCGCGCCGGGCCTGCCCGCCCCGGCAGGCCGGCATCCGCGGTGGCGGGGGATGCCGGATGACGCCGAAGGCCCGGGCCCGCGCCGAGGGCGAGCGCATCCTCGCCCGCTTCCTCGCCGCCGGGGCGGTGGCGGTCGAGACCGACATCCTCCAGCCCGCGGAGACGCTGCTCGACCTCTACGGCGAGGACATCCGGGCGCGCGCCTATGTCACCCGCGACCCGCTGCGCGGCGAGATGATGCTGCGGCCCGACTTCACCGTGCCGGTGGTGGAGATGCACATGGCCTCGGGCGCGGCGCCGGCGCGCTATGCCTATCTGGGCGAGGTGTTCCGCAAGCAGGAGCACGCGGGCGGCCGGCCGTCGGAGTTCCTCCAGGTGGGCTACGAGCTGTTCGACGGCGGCGATCCGGCGGCGGCGGATGCGGAGGTCTTCGCGCTCTTCGCCGAGGTGCTGGCGCCGCTGGGGCTGCGCGCGGCGACCGGCGATCTGGGGATCCTGACGGCGGCGGTGCGGGGGCTTTCGACGACGCCGCGGCGCAAGGCGGCGCTGCTGCGGCATCTCTGGCGGCCCCGGCGGTTCCGGGCGCTGCTCGACCGTTTCGGCGGCCGCGCGCCGGTGCCCGCGACGCGGCGGGCGCTGCTTGCGGCGGTGGCGCGCGCGGGGGCCGAGGCGGTGGCCGAGGCGGCCGGGCCGGAGATCGGGCTGCGCGGTCGCGCCGAGGTGCTCGAGCGGATCGCGGCGCTGGTCGAGGACGCGGCGGCGCCGCCGATCGCAGCGGCGGAGGTGGCGGTGATCGAGGCGATCCTCGACCTGCGCGGCCCGGCGGCCGGGGCGCTCGGGCGGCTCGAGGCGCTGGCGGGCCGGATGCCCGCGCTCGGCCCCGCGGTGGAGCGGCTCGCGGCGCGGCTCGCGGCGCTTGCCGCGGCCGGGATCGACCCCGCCGGGCTCGAGTTCGAGGCGAGCTACGGGCGCACGACGCTGGAATACTACGACGGCTTCGTCTTCGGCTTCTACGCGGCAGGTCGGCCGGAGCTGCCGCCGGTGGCCTCGGGCGGGCGCTACGACGCGCTGACGGCAGTGCTGGGGCAGGGGCGCGGCGTGCCGGCGGTGGGCGGCGTGATCCGCCCGGCGCTGGTGGCCGAGCTGGCGGAGGGCGCCGCGTGACGCTGAGGCTCGGCCTGCCGTCGAAGGGGCGGCTGATGGAGGAGGCCTTCGACTGGTTCGGGGCGCGCGGCATCGTGCTGCGCCGCACCGGGGCGGCGCGCGAATATGCCGCGGCGGCGGAGGCGGAGGGCCTGGCGGTGGTGCTCCTTTCCGCGGCGGAGGTGCCGCGGGAGCTTGCCGCGGGGCGGATCCACCTCGGCGTCACCGGCTCGGACCTGGTGCGCGAGGGGCTGGCCGACTGGGAGCGCCATGCGGAGGCGCTGGCGCCGATGGGCTTCGGCTTCGCCGACCTGGTGCTGGCGGTGCCGCGCTGCTGGGCGGATGTGGACACGCTCGACGACCTCGACGCGGCGGCGGCGGCGTTCCGCCGCGCGCACGGGTTCCGCCTGCGGATCGCCACCAAGTATCACCGGCTCGCGCGGGAGTTCCTGCGCGAGGCGGGGGTGGCGGACTACCAGCTCGTCGACAGCCAGGGGGCGACCGAGGGCACGGTGAAGAACCTGACCGCCGAGGCGGTGGCCGACATCACCTCGACCGGCGAGACGCTGCGGGCGAACCACCTCAAGGTGCTGGCCGACGGCCTGATCCTGCGCAGCGAGGCGACGCTCTACCGCGCGCGGGCGGCCGACTGGGGGCCTGAGGCCGAAGCGGCGCTCGCGGCGCTTCTCGACCGGCTCGGGTCCGGCGGCTGAGGCGGGCCGGGGGCTCTGCCCCCGGACCCCCGGGATACTTGGCAAAGGGGAAGGGGGCGGGTCAGCGCACGCCGATCTCGGCGAGCGCAGCGGCGAGCTTCGGCGGCAGGGCGGGCCCGGCGGCGCGGGCCGCCGGCAGGTCGCGCGGTGTTTCGGCGGGCGCAAGGTAGCGCCAGCCCTGGAAGGGGCGGCGCGGCACCGGCTCGGTGCGGTGGATCGCGGGGTCGAGGTGGAGCGCGCAGCGGGCGATGCCGTCGGCGCCCCGCGCCTCCTCGAGGGCGAGGATGCGCTGGCGGCAGAGGATCACGCCGCGGATCACCCAGTAGAGCGAGCCGCCGGCGAGGATCTCGTCGGCGCGCCTGGGCCACATGCGGGTGACGTGGACGGCGCGGCCCTCGGGCCAGCGGGCGCGCTGGCTCTGCTGCCAGGCGGCGAGGTCCTCGACGCTGTCGGCGCCGACGCAGAGCTTCAGCAGGTTGACATGGCCGGCCACGGATCCGCCCCAAGATCGTGTTTCCGGCAGGCAAGGCTAGTCTAGATCGGGGGGAGTTCAAGGTGTATCCTGCCCAGCCCGCCCCAGCCGAGGAGAGGCCCGCCGTGACCCGCTTCGCCGCCCCGATCGCCGAGGCCATCTGGGACATGAAATACCGGCTGAAGGACGAGCACGGCCGGCCGGTGGACGTGACCGTGGAGGACACCTGGCGGCGCATCGCCCGGGCGCTGGCGGCGGTGGAGACGCACCCGGCAGCCTGGGAGGACCGCTTCTACGCGGCGCTCGAGGACTTCCGCTTCCTGCCCGCGGGGCGGATCGTGGCGGGGGCCGGCACCGAGCGCGAGGTGACGCTGTTCAACTGCTTCGTGATGGGCACGATCCCCGATTCGCTCGAGGGCATCTTCCAGGCGCTGAAGGAGGCGGCGCTGACGATGCAGCAGGGCGGCGGGATCGGCTACGACTTCTCGACGATCCGGCCGAAGGGGGCGCCGGTCGCCGGTGTGGCGGCGGATGCCTCGGGGCCGCTCAGCTTCATGGACGTCTGGGACGCGATGTGCCGCACGATCATGTCGGCGGGCTCGCGGCGCGGCGCGATGATGGCGACGATGCGCTGCGACCACCCCGACATCGAGGACTTCGTCGCGGCGAAGGCGGACCCGGCGCGCCTGCGCAACTTCAACCTCTCGGTGCTGGCGACCGATGCCTTCATGGCGGCGGTGAAGGCGGACGGACCCTGGGAGCTGGTCTTCGGCGGCAGGGTCTACCGCACGGTCGGGGCGCGCGACCTGTGGAACCGGATCATGCGGGCGACCTACGACTATGCCGAGCCGGGCGTGATCTTCATCGACCGCATCAACGCGATGAACAACCTCGCCTACTGCGAGACGATCGCGGCGACGAACCCCTGCGGCGAGCAGCCGCTGCCGCCCTACGGGGCGTGCCTGCTCGGCTCGGTCAACCTCGCCCGGCTGGTGCGCGACCCCTTCGGGCCCGGCGCGCGGATCGACGAGGGCGAGCTCGACGAGCTCGTCGCCGTGGCCGTCCGGATGATGGACAACACGGTGGACGCGAGCCGCTTCCCGCTGCCGCAGCAGGCGGCCGAGGCGAAGGCGAAGCGGCGCATCGGGCTCGGCGTGACGGGGCTTGCGGATGCGCTCCTGATGCTGGGGCTGCGCTACGGCTCGGACGCGGCGGTGGCGCAGACCGGGGCCTGGATGCACCGGATCGCGCGGGCGGCCTATCTCGCCTCGTCGCGGCTGGCCGCCGAGAAGGGCGCCTTCCCGCTGTTCGACCCCGAGAGGTTCCTTGCCTCGGGGACGATGCGGGGCATGGACGAGGACGTGCGGGAGGCGGTGCGCAAGGACGGGATCCGCAATGCGCTCCTGACCTCGGTGGCGCCGACGGGCACGATCAGCCTCTATGCCGGCAACGTCTCCTCGGGGATCGAGCCGGTCTTCGCCTATGCCTACACGCGCAAGGTGCTCCAGCCAGACGGCAGCCGCACCGAGGAGGAGGTGGTGGACTATGCCGTCGCGCTCTGGCGCGAGAAGTTCGGCGACCGCCCGCTGCCGGAGTGGTTCGTCGATGCCCAGAGGCTGGCGCCCGAGGACCACGTGCGGATGCAGGCGGCGGCGCAGCGCTGGGTGGACAGCTCGATCTCGAAGACGATCAACGTGCCCGAGGACATCCCCTTCGAGGCCTTCAAGGACGTCTACCTGATGGCCTACGAGACCGGCTGCAAGGGCTGCACCACCTACCGCCCCAACGCGGTGACGGGCAGCGTGCTGGCGGTGAGCGAGAAGGAGGCGCCGAAGGCCCCGGTGGCGCAGGGGGGCGAGGTCGTCTACCTCTCGGAGCCGCTCGACCGGCCGGCGGCGCTGGAGGGCACGACCTACAAGCTGAAGTGGCCCGAGAACGAGCACGCGCTCTACATCACGATCAACGACATCGTGATCGGCGGCCACCGGCGGCCCTTCGAGGGGTTCATCAACTCCAAGAACATGGAGCATTTCGCCTGGACGGTGGCGCTGACGCGGATGATCTCGGCGGTGTTCCGGCGCGGCGGCGACGTGAGCTTCGTGGTGGAGGAGCTGAAGGCGGTGTTCGACCCGCGCGGCGGGGCGTGGATCGAGGGGCGCTACATCCCCTCGATTCTCGCCGCGATCGGCGGCGTGATCGAGCGCCACCTGATCGCCATCGGCTTCATCAAGGGCGAGGGGATGGGGCTGAAGTCCGACCCCAAGGCCGAGGTGGTCAACCTCGGCCGGCCGCGGGCCTGCCCGTCGTGCGGCAGCTTCGACCTGAGGATGATCGAGGGCTGCCTGACCTGCGCGAGCTGCGGCCATTCGAAGTGCGGGTAGCGGGCGCGGATCGTCCGCGCGGGGGCGCCGCGGGTTCGCGATCGTGCTGCGAGGTTCAACGGACGCCGGACCCGGGACGCGATCACTTCCGGGCTGCGACGGATGCCGATCTCGACCTGCTCCGGCGCTGGCTGGAGGCCCCGCACGTCCGGCGATGGTGGGCCGCCGAGACCCCGTTCGACGTGGGGGAGCCGGCCGATGCCCGCGTCTGCCGGTGGATCGTGTCGCTCGAGGGGCGACCCTTCGCCTGCATGCAGGACCATGCCGTGCACGGCTGGGGGCAGCATCGTTTCGACGACCTGCCCGGAGGGTCTCGGGGGATCGACCAGTTCATCGGCGAGCCCGGAATGATCGGCCGGGGTCACGGCACCGGCTTCATCCGCCAGCGGATGACGGAGCTCTTCGGCGCCGGGGTCCCTGTCGTGGCCACCGATCCGCACCCGGAGAATGCGCGGGCGATCGCGGTCTGCCGGAGGCTGGGCTTCGCCATCGCCGGGCCGGCACGGCAGACCGAATGGGGCCTCGTCCTTCCGATGGAGGCCCGCCCCGGTCGCGGCGAGCGCCCGCCCGGCCCGCGGAGCTGACGGCGCGGGCGGCCCTGCCCTCCTGCCCGGGACCGGCGCGCGGCCCGGATCGGCCGGGCGCGGTCGGGCGCGCGGCCGGGCGTGGTCGGGGTCGGGCGCGGTCGGGTCGGTGAGCCCGCGACCGCGGGGCGCGTGCCGCGTCGCCGCGCGCCGGACGCCGGGAGGGGGCGCGGGCGCCACCGCGGGGTGCCGGCAGCGCCGGCCGCGGCGCATGGCCGCCGGCCCTTGCATCGGCCGCGCGATCCGGCGCATCGTCACGCCGGTTCGACCGCGGAGGGATCATGGCGGAGCTTCTGACGATTCCCGCCCGCCGGGGGCGGGCGGTGCGGCTGAGGGCCGGGCAGGCGGTCGAGATCGTCAACACCCACGGCAGCCAGGTGGTGGACACCTGGGCCTTCAATGCCGAGGACCTCTCGGAGGCCCTCTCGACCGAGCACCTGCGCCCGACGCTGGGCCGGATCCATCCGCGCAAGGGCGATGCGCTCGTCACCAACCGGCGGCGGCCGATCCTCGTCCTGGAGGAGGATACCTCGCCGGGGCGGCACGACACCCTGATTGCCGCCTGCGACAGCCACCGCTACGCGATGCTGGGCTGCCGGGGCTACCACGACAACTGCACCGACAACCTGCACGCCGCGCTGGCCGCGATCGGCGTCAGGGTGGAGGGCACGCCGGCGCCGCTGAACCTGTGGATGAACATCCCCCTGACCGGGGAGGGGGAGATCGTCTGGGGCGAGCCGCTCTCGAAGCCCGGCGACCGCGTGGTGCTGCGCGCGGCGATGGACTGCATTGTGGCGATGTCGGCCTGCCCGCAGGACATGGTGCCGGTCAACGGTGCGGCCTGCCGGCCGACCGAGGCGCACTACCGCGTGCTGGACTGAGAGGGCGGCGCGTCCGGCGCGAGGCGGAAGCCGAAGGGCAGGTTGATGCCGGCGAGGCCCGAGCCGAGCATGCCCGTCGCGGTGCCGAAGCGGACCTCGTGGCGTTCGGGCGAGAGGGGGGCGAGGGCGGCGAGCAGGCGTTCGTGCCGGCCCTCGGCCAGGATCGGATACCAGACGAGCACCGCCGCCTCGGGCCATTTCCGACGGAGCCGCGCGACGAAGGCGGGCACCGCCTCGTATTCGGACTTCACCTCGTAGGAGGGATCGACGAGGACGAGGCCGCGCCGCGGCACGGGCGGGGCGAGCGCGAGCACGCCCTCGTAGCCGTCGCGCCGGTGGACCGCGGCCCCGGTGCCGCGCATCGCCTGCTTCAGCGCGGCGTGCTCGGCGGGGTGGAGTTCCATCAGCACGAGCCGGTCCTGCGGCCGCAGCAGCGTCGCGGCGATCAGCGGCGAGCCGGGATATGCGCTGGCCCCGTGGCGGGCGCGGACGGCGGCGAGCGCCTCGGCAAGGGGGCCGGGGGCGAGCCGGGCCTTCAGGATGCCCTCGGCGGCCTCGCCCGTCTTCAGCGCCTCGGGGGAGGCGAGGTCGTAGAGGCCGCGCCCGGCGTGCGTCTCCATCACGGTGATGCCGCGCGGCTTGGCGGCGAGCGCGGCGATCAGGCGCGCGAAGGCGTCGTGCTTGTGCAGGTCGGCGCGGTTGCCCGCATGATAGGCATGCTGGTAGGAGAGCATGGCGCGGGATACGCCGGCCGGGCCCGTGCCTCAAGGGGTCGGGGTTGACACGGCGCGCCGAATCCGTAGAAGGCCACGGTCGCCCCGCCTCCGGGGCGGCAATCCATTGGTGTTGGCGGCCCCCGCAAGGGGATGCCTGTCGCCGGGGAGACCCGGAGAGGACAACGCCCTTCGACACATGAAGGAGATCAGACGGTGACCAAGCGCACCTCTGCCAAGTACAAGATCGACCGCCGGATGGGCGAGAACATCTGGGGCCGGCCGAAGTCGCCGTTCAACAAGCGCGACTACGGCCCCGGCCAGCACGGCCAGCGGCGCAAGGCCAAGCTTTCCGACTTCGGCACGCAGCTGCGCGCCAAGCAGAAGCTCAAGGGCTACTACGGCGACCTGACCGAGAAGCAGTTCAAGCGGATCTATGCCGAGGCCGCCCGGGTGAGGGGCGACACCGGCGAGAACCTGATCGGGCTGCTCGAGCGGCGGCTCGACACGGTGGTCTACCGCGCGAAGTTCGTGCCGACGGTGTTCGCGGCGCGGCAGTTCGTGAACCACGGCCACGTGCTGGTGAACGGCAAGCGGGTCAACATCCCCTCCTACCGCGTCAAGGAGGGCGACGTGATCGAGGTGCGCCAGAAGTCGAAGCAGATGGCCGCGCTGCTCGAGGCGGTGGCCCTCGCCGAGCGCGACGTGCCCGACTACATCGAGGTGGACCATTCCAGGATGACGGCGACCTTCGTGCGCACGCCGAAGCTGGGCGACGTGCCCTATCCGGTGATGATGGAGCCGAACCTCGTCGTCGAATACTACGCCAAGAACGGCTGATCCGGACAGGGATCGGGGGACGGCGGCCGCTCCGGGGCTCCGGGGCGGCCGTTTCCGTTCCGCCGCGGGCCGGCGCCGCGGCCCTCCCCGGCTCTGGCCTCGGGCGGGCCGATCGGGTAGGTCGGCCGGGACGAGGGCAGAGGAGGGCAGGATGGCAACCTATCCCAACCACGGCCGCATCGACGGCACCATCGCGATCATCGGCTTCGGCTCGATCGGGCGGGGCACGCTGCCGCTGATCGAGCGGCACTTCGACTACGACGCGCGGAAGGTCGTGGTGATCGAGCCCGAGCTTGCCGACCACACCTTCCTGACCCAGCGGGGCATCCGGCACATCGAGCTGGCGCTGACGCGGGAGAACTACCGCGAGGTGCTGGGCCGGGTGTTCGGCGAGGATGGCGGCTTCTGCGTCAACCTCAGCGTCGATACCTCGTCGCTCGACATCATGAAGTTCTGCCGCGAGCGCGGCGTGCTCTACATCGACACCGTGGTGGAACCCTGGGCCGGCTTCTACTTCGAGACTGCCGACAACGCGGCGCGCACCAACTACGCGCTGCGCCAGGCGGTGCGCGACGAGAAGGCGCGCAACCCCGGCGGGCCGACCGCGATCAGCTGCTGCGGCGCCAACCCCGGGATGGTGAGCTGGTTCGTAAAGGAGGCGCTGCTGAAGCTCGCCGCCGACACCGGTCGGGACGTGACCATGCCGCGCGACCGGGAGGGCTGGGCGCGGCTGATGCAGTCGCTGGGCGTCAAGGGCATCCACATCGCCGAGCGCGACACGCAGAAGTCGGCGCGACCCAAGCGGCTCGGCACCTTCGTCAACACCTGGTCGGTCGAGGGCTTCATCGCCGAGGGCTTCCAGCCGGCCGAGCTCGGCTGGGGCACGCACGAGCGCTGGTTCCCCGAGGACGGCCACCGCCACGCGACGGGCTGCCAGGCGGCGATCTGGCTCAACCGTCCCGGCGCGATCACCCGCGTCCACACCTGGTGCCCGACACCGGGGCCGCAGTTCGGCTTCCTGGTGACCCACAACGAGGCGATCTCGATCTCGGACTACTACACGGTGGGCGCGGGCGCGGCGCCGGACTACCGGCCGACCTGCCACTATGCCTACCACCCCTGCGACGACGCGGTGCTGAGCCTGCACGAGATGTTCGGTTCGGGCCGGATCCAGGAGAAGCACCACATCCTCGACGAGAACGAGATCATCGAGGGCAAGGACGAGCTGGGCGTGCTGCTCTACGGCCACGAGAAGAACGCGCTGTGGTACGGTTCGCGGCTGTCGATCGAGGAGACGCGCGAGCTCGCGCCGTTCCAGAACGCCACCGGCCTGCAGGTCTCCTCGGCGGTGCTGGCGGGCATGGTCTGGGCGCTGGAGAACCCCGAGGCCGGGATCGTCGAGGCCGACGAGATGGACCACGTGCGCTGCCTTCAGGTGCAGCGGCCCTATCTCGGCCCGGTCGAGGCGCATTACACCGACTGGACGCCGCTGGCCAACCGCTGGCCGCTGTTCGCCGAGGACATCGACGAGACCGATCCCTGGCAGTTCCGCAACGTGCTGGCGAGCTGAGGCGGCGGAGGGGGGCTGTCTGCCCCCCGTCGCCTCACGGCGACTCCCCCCGAGGATACTTGGCAAAGGGGAAGGGGCGCGCGGGGGCTCTGGAAAGGGCGGGGCGGGCCCTGTAAGAGGGGCGGGCCTTCCGGGGGATGCCGCCAGACGATGACCGAAACCGCCCGCCCGCAGCCGGGAATCCTCGAGATCGCGCCCTATGTGGGCGGCGAAAGCCGGCTTGCCGGCCGCGACGACGTGCTGAAGCTGTCGTCGAACGAGAACCCGCACGGACCCTCGCCCGCCGCGGTGGCCGCCTTCCGGGCGGCCGCGGCCGAGCTGCACCGCTACCCGCCGACCGATCACGCGGCGCTGCGGGCCGCGATCGGCGAGGTGCACGGGCTCGACCCCGAGCGGATCATCTGCGGCGTGGGTTCGGACGAGGTGCTGCAGATGGTGGCGCAGGCCTATGCCGGGGTGGGTGACGAGGTGATCGTGACCGAGCACGGCTTCTCGATGTATCCGATCCTGGCGCGCATGGTGGGCGCGGTGCCGGTGACGGTGCCCGAGCGCGACCGCGTGGTCGATGTGGAGGCGATCCTGGCGGCGGTGACCGGGCGGACGCGGCTTGTCTTCATCGCCAATCCGGCCAATCCGACCGGGACGATGCTGGGAGGGGAGGCGCTCGCGCGTCTGGCCGCGGGCCTGCCGCGGCACGTGCTTCTGGTGCACGACGGCGCCTATGCCGAATTCGAGGAGGGGTTCGACGGCGGCGCGGCGCTCGCCGATGCCCATCCCAACGTGGTGATGACGCGGACCTTCTCGAAGATCCACGGGCTGGGCGGCCTGCGGATCGGCTGGGGCTATGCCGCGCGCGGCGTGATCGAGGTGCTGAACCGGATCCGCCAGCCGTTCAACCTTTCCACCGCGCAGCTCGCTGCGGCCGAGGCGGCGATCCGGGATACCGGGCATGCCGAATGGTGCCGGGCGGAGAACGCGCGGCTGAGGGCCTGGCTGCGCACGGCGCTCATCGAGGCCGGGGTGGCCGCGGACCCTTCGCATACGAACTTCGTGCTGGCCCGTTTCTCGGACGCCGCCGAGGCCGAGGCCTGCGACGCGCATCTGAGGGCGGCGGGCATCATCGTGCGCCGCGTCGCGGGCTACGGGCTGCCGGAGTGCCTGCGGATCACCGTGGGCACCGAGGCCGACTGCCGGCGGGTGGCCGCGGCGGTCGCCGCCTTCAGGAGGGCAGCGGCATGAGCGTGCTCTACGAGCGCGTGGCGCTGATCGGCCTCGGGCTGATCGCGGGGTCGATGTCGCTGGCGATGCGTCGGGCGGGGCTCGCGGGCGAGATCGTGGGCACCGCGCGGTCGGCCGAGACCCGCGCCGTGGCGCGCGAGATCGGCCTGGTGGATCGGGTGACGGAGACGATCCCCGAGGCGGTCGAGGGGGCCGACCTCGTGGTGCTGGCGGTGCCGGTCGGTGCGATGGGCGAGGTGGCGGCCGCGATGTCGGCGCATCTGAAGCCCGGCGCGACGGTGACCGACGTGGGTTCGGTGAAGCGCGCGGTGATCGAGGCGGTCGCCCCGCACATCCCCGAGGGTGTGCACTTCGTGCCGGCCCATCCGATCGCCGGCACCGAGCATTCCGGCCCGCGGTCGGGCTTTGCGGAGCTGTTCCGCAACCGCTGGTGCCTGATCGTGCCGCTGGAGGGCACCGACCCGGCGGCGGTGGCAAGACTCCGCGCACTCTGGGAAGGGATGGGAAGCCGCGTTGACGAGATGGACGCGGCGCATCACGATCTGGTGCTGGCGGTGACGTCGCATGCGCCGCACCTGATCGCCTACACCATGGTGGGAGTGGCCGACGACTTGCGGCGCGTGACGGACAGCGAGGTGATCAAGTACTCGGCCGCGGGATTCCGCGACTTCACGCGCATCGCCGCGTCGGACCCCACGATGTGGCGTGACGTGTTCCTGACCAACAAGGACGCCACGCTCGAGATCCTCGGCCGCTTCACCGAGGAGCTCTTCGCATTGCAGCGGGCGATCCGGCTGGGCGACGGGCAGCACCTGTTCGACTACTTCACCCGGACGCGGGAGATCCGCCGGGGCATCATCGAGGCCGGGCAGGACACCGCGGCGCCCGACTTCGGGCGCGGGGCGGTGACGTCGTGAGGGCGCTGGCAGCGGCCGTGCTGGGCCTGGCGCTGGCGGGGGTGCTGGCGGGGGCCGCGCTGGCCGAGGCGCCGGAGCGCTCGCCGCGGCCCGAGCCGCGGGCCGGATCGGCGCTGACGGCGGAGGCGGCGCTGACGGCGGAGGCGGTCGCGGTGGCGGCGCCGCAGCGGGCCCGGCCCCGGCCCTGGGTGCCGCGGCCCGACCTGACGCTGTCATGGACGGGGCGGGCGCTTGCCGGGCGCGGCGCGGCCGACCGGGCCGGCGCATCGGCCGGGGCGCTGGCCGCCGCTCTGGCCGCGGCGCTGCCGGTGCAGGCCGTGCGC
>JANZZL010000084.1 GCA_026419405.1 Paracoccaceae bacterium
CCCTGCGCCCGCGCGCGCCCGGGCGGCGCACAAGCGCGAGACGTCAACGGACCGCCTCGCCACCCCTCTACCCGCTTCACCCTACCCACCCGCGCGTGACCCGCGCGCGCGACCCGTGCGCGCGACCCGTGCGCGCGCCCGGGCGGCGCTGACCGGCGCGATCGGGGTCGCCCTGGGCTTGCCGTCCGCGGGCGGGTCCGGGGGCTCTGGCCGCGTCGGGCTCGGTCTCCGTCGCCGGGCCCCCCGACCGCGGGCGCGCCGGGGTGCGGCCGGGCCGGTGCGGCCGGGCCGGAGGCGTCAGTCCTCGCCCATCAGGCGCGGGTCGAAGGGGTAGCGCGTGAGGTTCTCGTGTCCGTCCTCGGTGATCAGCACCTGGTCCTCGAGCTTGATCGAGAAGTCGCCGCCCTCGGGCGAGACCAGAGCCTCGACGCAGAGCACCATGCCGGGCTCCAGCACGTGGTCGAAGGCGCCCTCCTCCCAGCCATCGGGATAGGCGATCAGCGGCCACTCGTCGCAGAGCCCGACGCCGTGCATCTTGCAGCCGTACTTCTGCTTCTGGAACTGCGGCTCGAGCTCGTGACCGCCGAAGGTAAGCTCGCGGAAGCTGACGCCGGGCTTCAGCATCTCCATGTTCGTGCGGATGTGCTCGTGGGCGTGGCGCATCGCGTGGATCATGGCGTTGGTGGGCTTGCCCTCGCCGATCCACCAGGTGCGCGAGATGTCGACGCAGATGCCGTAGGCGCCGATCAGGTCGGTGTCGAAGGCGACGATCTCGTCCGGCTGCACGACCCGCGGGCCGCATTCCTGGAACCACGGGTTCGTGCGCGGCCCCGAGGCCAGAAGCCGCGTCTCGATCCATTCGCCGCCGCGGCGGATGTTCTCCGCGTGCAGCACGGCCCAGATGTCGTCCTCGCTCATGCCGCCCTTCGGCACGCCCGCGCGCGCGGCGCGCTCCATCTCGGCGACGGCGGCCTCGCAGGCGACCATGGCGCAGCGCATCGCGCGGATTTCGTCCTCGCCCTTGATCGCGCGGGTCTTCTCGGTCGCCTCCTCGCCCTCCATCACCTCGAAGCCCTGCGCCTCGAGCGCGCGCAGCCCGTGCAGCATGATCTTGTCCACGCCCAGGCGGCGGTTGCCGCCGCCGTGCCGGGCGATCAGGTCCCGCACCTCGGCGGCGAACCGTCGCGCGGCATCGGGGGCGCGGTCGCCGCGGTCGAAGTAGAAGAAGTCGGCGCCCGAGCGGCGTTCGCGCACCAGCGGGTTGAACTCGCTGAGGAAGGGCGAGACCTTGTAGTCCCAGATCACCATGTAGCCGTCGGCGCAGAGCAGGACGGCGCGGAACGGGTTGTGCGCGTTCCACAGCTGCATGTTGGTCGAGTCGGTGGCGTAGCGGATGTTGAGCGGATCGAACATCAGCAGCCCGCCCCAGTCGCGCGCCACGACCGCCTGCGTCAGCCGCCGCCAGCGGTGCTCGCGCATCCTGGGCAGGTCGGGAAGCGTCAGCCCGGCGGCCTCCCATTCGGCGAAGGCGAGTCGCGTCGGCCCGATCTCCACCCGGTCGGCATCGTTCGGAGTGCCGTCGCCCAGCGTCGCCCCGCGGTGCGGATCGATCTTGCGGCGGTCGCGGTAGTGCTCGGTCATCGGTTCCTCCCCGGCCGGGTCCCGGCCCGGGCCCGACCCGTGCCAAGGGTCGCAGCACCGCGACGCCACCGCGCGCACGTTCCCGACCCCCGGCGCCCCCCTTTCCGACTTTCCGGCGCGCGCGCGTCCGGCTAGCCTCGGCGCCATGCCGCCCGTCCTGCATTCCGCCCTGCCCGCGATCCCCTGGCTCGACCCGCGCCTGGCGCGCCTGCCGGGGATCCTGCCGATGGATCCCTCGCGCTGGCTGGTGCCCGACGAGGCCTTCGCCGGCCAGATGGCCGAGCGCGACCGGCTGATCGCCGGGCGGGAGGGCGAGGTCCACGGGCTGCTGCCCGAGGCCGGCCCGGCCGCGGCCGAGCTCTGGTCGGTGGTGCTCGCCCGGCTGCCGGCCCTGGGATACCGCGTCGGCGGGGCCGAGGCCGTCCGGCCCGACGGCGTGGCCGTGCCGCTCGATCCGGGCCGGCCGCTCCTGACGCTCGGGCGGCTGGTGCAGGACGACCTCTGCCTGATGGAGGCCGGCGCCCCCTTCGGCCACCCCGGCGAGCATGTGCTGACCGGCGCGATCCTCTGCTTCCCGGCCTCCTGGACGCTGGCCGAGAAGCTCGGCCGGCCGCTGGTCAGGATCCACGCGCCGGTCGCGGCCTACGACGCCGACATCGCCCGCCGCGTCCAGCGGCTGTTCGACGCCATCGCGCCCGAGCGGCCGCTGTGGCGGATGAACTGGCACCCCTACGCCTCGGCCGAGCTGTTCCATCCCCGGCGCGAGGCGGATCCGCGCCCGCGGCCGCAGGGTCCCGTGCCCTGGCTGCGCAGCGAGCTGCAGGGCCTCGTCCGGCTGCCGCGGACGCGGGCAGTGGTGTTCTCGATCCGCACCCATGTCGTGGCGATCGACCGCCTGCCCGAGGCGGCGCGGGCGGCGCTGCGCGCGGGCGTGGCCGCGGCGTCGTAGCTAGCGGCGCGCCAGCCGCTCGAGGCCCAGAACCGAGAGCCCCGCCAGCAGGCCCCAGAACGCCGCCCCGACCCCCAGGGCGGCGACGCCCGAGGCGGTGACGAGGAAGGTGACGGCCGCGGGGAAGCGCGTCGCCGCCGGCTCGAAGGCCCCGGCGGCGGCGCCAAGGAAGGGCGTGATCAACGCAAGCCCCGCGACCGCGGCGACGATTCCATCCGGCATGGCCAGGATCACCGCGACGAGCGCCGCGCCGGCGAGCCCGAAGCCGGCCCAGACCGCCGCGTAGGCGAGGCCGACGACCCAGCGGCGGTCGCGGTCGGGATGCACCTCGGGGCCGAGGCAGATCGCCGCGGTGATCGCGGCCATGTTCACGGTATGCGCGCCGAAGAACGCCGCCCCGGCCGAGATCAGCCCCGACAGGCCGAGCGCCCGTGCCACCGGCGGCTCGTAGCCCGCCGCGCGCAGCACCGCGAAGCCCGGCAGGTTCTGCGAGGCCATGGTGACGAGGTAGAGCGGCAGGCCGAGGCCCAGCAGCACGCCCGCGTCGAAGCTGGGCGGCACGAGGACGAAGGGCAGGGGGTCGAAGGCGAGCGGCGGCAGCTCGGCCCCGGCGGGCCCGAAGGCGAGCGGCACGGCCAGCAGGAGCACGGCGAGGGCGGCGTAGACCGGGTTCCACAGCCGCACCGCGAGGAAGGCCGCGACGAGCGGCAGGATCAGTGCCGGCTCCGCCCCGGCGGCGCGCGCGAGGGCCATGCAGAAGGGCAGCAGCACGCCCGCCAGCATGGCCGAGGCGATGGCCGGCGGAATCGCGGCCACCAGCCGCCCCAGCGGCGGCAGCGCGCCGGTCAGCGCGACGAGAAGCCCCGCGGCGATGAAGGCGCCGACCGCCTGGGGAAGCGCGATGCCCGAGGCGGCGGCGATCAGCGCGGCGCCGGGTGTGGACCAGGCCAGCACCACCGGCACCCGCGTCCAGGCCGAGAGCAGCGCCGAGCCCGCCGCCGTCGCCCAGCAGATCGCCGCGACCCAGCTCGCCGTCTCGGCCGGGCCGGCGCCCACCGCCCGCGCCGCGGCCAGAACCAGCGCGATGGTCGAGCCGTAGCCGACCAGCGCCGCGACCAGCGCCGCCGAGATCACCGATGCCCGCACCTGCCGCCCGCCCCGCGCTCCGCCCCGCCCCGTGGGCCGGACTACCCGGCGCGCCCGGCCGGGGCAAGATCCGCCGGCGGGCGGCGCCCCCGTCCGCGCTCCCCGTCTGCGCCCCCGTCCGCGCCCGGGGGCCGCGCACCGGCCGCCCCTCCGCCGCACCCCTGGCCGCCTCCGGCCGCTCCCGGCCGGCCCCCGGGCCGCGCGTGCATCCGGCCTCGGCCGGCCTCGGTGTGTCTCTGTCGGCCTCAGTCGCGCGTGCGCAGCCGCCAGCCCATGGCCAGTCGCCGGCAGGCGACATCGGCCGGCCAGTCGACGATGCGCCGCGCCAGCACCAGACCGCCCTCGGCGGGGCGGAACCGCAGATAGAGGGGCTTCCAGCCCATCGCGAGGCCGGTCAGGTTGCGCGAATTCACCTCGCCGCAGACCGCCCAGCCGCCGTCGGAGAGCCGGAAGCCCCCGAGGCGGCGGAAGGTCGCGGTGTGCGGCGCCCCGAGCGTGGCGGCGACAAGGCGCCGGGCCTCGTCCGCCAGAGCTTCGGGCAGCCGGTCCGGCACGCCGGTCGGCCCCGCCGCGGCGGCCGTGGCGAGGATGAGAAGCGGCGCGAGGAGGCGGGCGACGGACATGGCAAGACCCTGGCGATGCCCGCAGGCTCGCAGGGTCCGGTTAACGAAGGGTTTACCCTCCTGCCCCGTTGCCGGGGGGGCGGTGCCGGCGCTGCCGGCCTTCCGCCCTCAGCCGCCCCAGGTGCGGACCGGGCCGCAATCCATGTGGACGAAGTTCGAGCGCGAATACTTGCCGACGCCCCCCGCCGCGCAGGCCGAGGCGGCGCGCGCCATCTGGCTGACCGAGCGCGAGGAGAGCCGCACATCGGCGGCCTGGCCGCGCATGTGCAGCGAGTTGCGCGCGACGCCGCCGGAGCGGGAGCGCAGCATCGCGTTGGTCGCCGCCGTGCGGTAGCCCGAGAGCAGCATGTAGGGCTCGTTCACCTCGAGCAGGTTGTGCGAGGCCGCGAGGATGTCGATGGTCCGGCTGTCCATCCGGATCGCCTCGCCATTGCGCCAGTCGCGCATGAAGTGGTTGATCTCGCGCAGGGCCTCGTCGATGTACTCGCCCTCGATCCAGTAGATCGTGTCGATGCTCTCGCCCGTCCGGCCCGAGTACATGCGGATGCGCCGGATGTCGCCCGCCCCGCGCAGGAAGCCGAAGGCGTTCGAGTAGGTGGGCGCCGCCGCCACCACCGTTGCCGCGAATACGCCGAGAATCCCCCGGCGCGTGATCGCCGCCGTCGAAGATGTGCTCATCTGAACTCTGCCTGTCCCGTTCCAGCCTGGGCCGCCTGGCGCGACCGCTTGTTACACACGACTGCATCCCCTGAACGGGCGGACTATGACACGTTCGGACTCACGGCTGAACCCGTTCCGTGACAGGAATGCAAGGTTGTGTGACTTTTGGCGGAATCTTGCCGATTTTCGGCCACACCCGACGGCGGCCTTCCGCGTTGCCGAGAAGCGACAATCGGCCCCTGCTTGCGGCGGCGGGGCGGCGGGGGAGTGGACAGTCGCGGCGGGGCGGGTCGAAATGCGGGTGCTGGAGTGGTTACGATTGGAAGCGCACCGGGATTTGCAATGACGCTGCTGCCTGTTCTCGCCCGTGCCCTTGCGGTCCTGACGGTCGTTGCCGGACTTTGCGTTCCGCCCGCGGGCGCCACCGCGCTGACGGGTTTCGTGCAGGCCGTCGCCGAGGCGGCGGCCGACACGCCGGAGATCGCCGGCTTCTACCGTGATGCGGACTATGCGCCGCTCTGGACGGGCGAGCGCGGGCCGGAGCGGCGCGAGGCCCTCTTCCGTGCCCTGGCCCAGGCCGACCTGCACGGCCTGCCGTCGCGGCGCTACGACGCCGCGGGGCTGGCCGAGGCGTTCCGGTCGGCGCGGGGCGAGCGCGAGGTCGGCCAGCTCGAGGTGCGTGCGACGCGGGTGTTCCTCGCCTACGCGCGCGACATCCAGTCCGGCGCGCTCGATCCCGCCGAGATCATGCCGGCCGAGATCAAGCGCAGCCTGCCGCGCCGCGATCCGCGCGCCACGCTCGCCGCCTTCGCGGCGGCCGAGGACCCCGGCGCCTTCCTGCGCGATCTCGCGCCGCGCTCGGTCCGCTACGGGCGGCTGATGCGCGAGAAGGCGCGGCTCGAGCGGCTGGCGCAGACCGACGGCTGGGGGCCGCCGGTCCCCCTGCGCCCGCTCGGGCCGGGGGCGACCGGCAGCGCGGTCGTCGCCCTGCGCGACCGGCTGATCGCCATGGGCTACCTCGGCCGGACCGCGACGGCCGGCTACGGCGCCGAGCTGGCGGCGGCGGTGCGCGCCTTCCAGGTCGCGCACGGGCTCTTTCCCGACGGCGTTGCAGGCGAGGCCACGCTGCGCGAGATCAACCGCAGCCCCGCGGACCGGCTGAAGTCGGTGATCGTGGCGCTCGAGCGCGAGCGCTGGATGAACATTCCCGGCGGGCTCGGCGACCGCCACATCTGGGTCAACCTGCCCGACTTCCACGCCCGCATCGTGGACCACGGCCGGGTCACCTTCCAGACGCGCGCGGTGGTGGGCGAGCGGCGCCCCGACAAGCGCACCTACGAGTTCTCCGACGAGATGGAGTACATGGAGGTCAACCCCGACTGGACGGTGCCGCGCTCGATCCTCGGGCGCGACTACCTGCCGCGCTTCCAGCGCAACCCCAACGCGGCGAGCTACCTCCAGATCATCGACAGCCGCGGCCGCGTCGTGCCGCGCTCGGCGATCAACTTCTCGGCCTACACCGCGCGCAACTTCCCCTTCACCGTGCGCCAGGCGCCGGGCGGCGACAACGCGCTGGGGAAGGTGAAGTTCATGTTCCCCAACCCGCACGCGATCTACCTGCACGACACGCCCGCCAAGGAGCTCTTCTCGCGCGAGGAGCGCGACTATTCCTCGGGCTGCATCCGCCTCAACGACCCCTTCGAGTTCGCCTACCGGCTGCTCGCGCCCCAGGTCGAGGACCCGCGCAGCTACTTCGACGGCATCGTCGCATCCGGCCGGCAGACGCGGGTCGGCATCGAGCGGCACGTGCCGGTGCACCTCGTCTACTTCACCGCCTTTCCCGAGGCCGACGGGCGGATGCACTACCGCCGCGACATCTACGAGCGCGACGCGCGGCTGTTCGACGCCCTTCTCGCCGCCGGGGTGGCGTTTCCCGGGGCAGGGGGGTAAACCCCTCACCCGGGGGCGCGCGACGGGATGCGCGCCGGCGGCTGGGAGCGGGCATGGACCTCACGATCGCCGACATCGCCGCCGCGCTCGGCGCGCGGGCCGAGGGCGACACCGCGATCAGGGTGCGCGGTGCGGCCGAGCCCGCCGCGGCCGGGCCCGACGAGATCGCGCTGGCGATGAGCCCGGCCTATGCCGAGGGCCTGGCGCGCGGCCGGGCGCGGGCGGCGGTCCTCTGGGAAGGGGCCGACCGGCGGGCGCTGGGGCTCGAGGCGGCGGTCTTCGTCGCGCGGCCGCGGCTCGCCATGGCGGGGCTGACGCGGGCCTTCGACCCCGGCCCCGGCATCGCCCCCGGCCTGCATCCGACGGCGGTGATCGACCCTTCCGCGGCGATCGGGCCGGGCGCCGCGATCGGCCCCTTCGCGGTGATCGGGCCGGGTGCCGAGATCGGCCCCGGCGCGCGCATCGGCGCGCATGCCTCGATCGGCGCGGGCAGCCGGATCGGGTCCGGGGCGCTGATCCACGCGGGCGTGCGCATCGCGCAGGGGGTGCGGATCGGCGACCGCTTCATCGCCCATCCCGGCGCGGTGATCGGCGCGGACGGCTTCGCCTTCGTCACCGAGGAGACCTCGGGCGTCGAGGAGATCCGGCAGACGCTCGGCACGCGCGGCAAGGTCCGCGCGCAGCCCTGGCAGCGGATCCACTCGCTGGGCTGGGTGGAGATCGGCGACGACGTCGAGGTCGGCGCGAACAGCACGATCGACCGCGGCACGATCCGCGCCACCCGGATCGGGCGCGGCACCAAGCTCGACAACCTCGTCCAGATCGGCCACAACGTCGAGATCGGGGAGGACTGCCTGCTCTGCGGCCAGGTCGGCATCGCCGGCTCGGTCCGGATCGGCAACCGGGTGGTGCTCGGCGGCCAGTGCGGCGTCAGCGACAACATCTTCGTGGGCGACGACGTGATCGCGGGCGGGGCCACCAAGATCTTCACCAGCGTGCCGGCCGGCCGGGTCATCCTCGGCTCGCCCGCGGTGAAGATGGAGACGCATGTCGAGATCCAGAAGGCGCTGCGCCGGCTGCCGCGGCTGGCGGCTGCCGTGGCGGCGTTACAGAAAGCGGTTTCAAAGGGCGGCGGGAGCGACTAAATGACCCCCGGAAAGAGGACGGGACGACCGTAAGATGGCCGAGAGCGTGAAGGACAGGGTGATCCGGATCATCGCCGAACAGGCCGTGCTGGACGTGGCCGACGTCAAGATGGACTCGACCCTCGAGGCCCTCGGGATCGACAGCCTCGGGCTTGTCGAGTCGATCTTCGCGATCGAGGAGGCCTTCGACATCCAGGTGCCGTTCAACGCGAACAATCCGAAGGACAGCGAGTTCGACATCTCTTCGGTCGGCGCGATCGTGAGGGCGGTGGAAGGGCTCGTCGCCGAACAGCACGCGTGAGCCGCCCGGCATGAGGCGCGTGGTCATCACCGGGGCCGGCACGGTCAATGCGCTCGGGCACGATGTGCCGTCCACCTGCGAGGCGCTGCGCGAGGGCCGCTGCGGGATCACCGAGCTCGATTTCCGCGACGTGGAGCGGCTGGCGATCCGCATCGGCGGCCAGGTCCGCGGCTGGGATCCCGAGGCGCATTTCAACCGCCAGCAGATCGCGCTCTACGACAAGTTCACGCAGTTCACGCTGCTGGCCGCGCGCCAGGCGATCGGGCAGTCGGGGCTCAGCTTCGACGGCCAGCTCGGCGTGACCTCGGGCGTGGTGCTGGGCACCGCCGCGGGCGGTGTCAACACCTGGGACGAGAACTACCGCACGGTCTACGAGGAGGGGAAGAACCGCGTCCATCCCTTCGTCGTGCCGAAGCTGATGAACAACGCGGCCGCCTCGCACGTGTCGATGGAGTGGAACCTGCGCGGCCCCTCGTTCACCGTGGCGACCGCCTGCGCGAGCTCGAACCACGCGATGGGCCAGGCGTTCTGGCTGGTGCGCGCGGGGGTGGCGACGGTGATGGTCACCGGCGGCTCGGAATCGATGCTCTGCTTCGGCGGCGTGAAGGCCTGGGAGGGCCTGCGCGTGATGTCGAAGGACGCCTGCCGCCCCTTCAGCGCCAACCGCAACGGCATGGTGCAGGGCGAGGGGGCCGCGGTCTTCGTGTTCGAGGAATACGAGCATGCGCGCCGCCGCGGGGCCGAGATCCTCGCCGAGGTGGTGGGCTTCGCGATGACGGCAGATGCCGGCGACATCGTCATGCCGCAGGCCGCCGGCGCCGAGCGGGCGATCACCGGGGCCTTGCGCGACGCGGGCCTCAACCCCGAGGACGTGGGCTACATCAACGCCCACGGCACCGGCACGGCGGCGAACGACAAGACCGAGTGCGCGGCGGTCGCCCATGCCTTCGGCCACCATGCCGACCGGCTGATGATCTCCTCGACCAAGTCGATGCACGGCCACCTGATCGGCGGCACCGGCGCGGTCGAGCTCATCGCCTGCATCATGGCGCTGAAGGACGGGGTGATCGCGCCCACCATCGGCTACGAGGAGCCCGACCCTGAATGCGCGCTCGACGTGGTGCCGAACGTCGCCCGCGAGGCGAAGGTGGGGGCCGTGCTCTCCAACGCCTTCGCCTTCGGCGGGCTCAACGCGGTGATCGCCCTGAAGCGGGTCTAGGTGCCGGAGGGTCTGGGACCGGAGGGTCTGGCGGCCGGCGGGTCTGGCACCGGAGGGTCTAGGTGCCGGAGGGTCTGGAGGCCGGCGGGTCTGGCGGCCGGCGCCGTGCGGCGCCGGCCTCCTCTGCGCCGCTCAGTTGCCGCCGGCCTCGGGCGCGGCCTCCGCGGCCGGGGCCTCGCCGGCCTGGCGCGCCGCCTCGACCTGTTCGTTGATCAGGGCGGCGAGCCGGTCGTAGCCGGCGGTGAAGCCGGTCAGCGAGACGGGAAGCTGGATGCGCTGGTCGGGCGCCAGCACCGGCACGATCGTCACCGTCGCCTTGGCGCCGCGCTTGAAGCGGTTGACGTCGGCCTCGGTGTAGCCGATGCGCGCGAAGCACCCGGTCTCGGTGCAGAAGGTGAAGGGGTAGCGCCGCGGTTCGCCGGAATCGATCTGCATGGTGACGCCCGCGGGCAGCAGCGTCTCGAGCGGCGAGATGATGTTGCCCCCGGCGACCGCCTGGTCCTGCGGCGGCACCAGCGGGAAGAGCGCGATCTCGGCGACCGAGTTGCCATCGGCATCCTTCAGGAGCTGGTAGAGCTGGCAGGGGTCGTTGCCCGATGGCGTGCGGATGCAGCGGATGTCCCAGTCGCCGTGCTCCTCCTTCACGTAGGGCGTGCCGATCTGGCCGCCGTCGGGCGCCACCGGCTCGCCCATCGAGAGCCCGCCGCTCTCGGGCCCGGGAGAGCCTTCGGCCGGCGCCGCCGGGGCCTCGCCACCGGGGGTCTGGCCTTCGGGCGCCGTCTCCTGGGCGAGCGCCGGGGCGGCCGCGAGGGCGCCGGCGAGGGCGAGGGCGAGGGTCAGGCGGAAGCTGCTCATGATCTGTCCTGCATCCTTGGTCTTGACTGCTTCGCGCGGTGCCTTATCACGCGGCGCCGGCGGTGTCAGGCCCGGAATTGGGCGGCCCCGCCCGGCGCGCGCAGCCTTCCGCCGGCCGCTTCGGGGGGCGCGCGGGCCGGACGGACCCAGAGGACGAGACCAAAAGAAAAACCAAAAGAAAAAGGGCCCGAGCGGGGGCCCTTCTTCCGGATATCACATCTCCCCGTCGGACTGGCCGACTTAGTTATTGGCCGGGACGCTACGGCCTTTGCCGCAAGCCGTCAACCGGGATTTTCGGGCAGTTTCGCGGAAGTGAAGGGCCCCCCGGCGCCGGCCTCCGGCGCCCCCCGGAGCGCCCGCGGCGACGAGGCTGGCGGATCGCTTCCGAGGATGTATTCTCGCCGCCGAACGGTGTCGGGAGGGGGCGATGGAGGGTGCGATCTTCGTGGGTGGCGGCGGCGAGGGCTATGCGAGCCCGCAGCACCTGCTGCTCAGATACGGCAACCGCCACGGGCTGATCGCCGGCGCGACCGGCACCGGCAAGACGGTGACGCTCCAGATCCTGGCCGAGGGCTTCTCGGCCGCAGGCGTCCCGGTCGTGATGGCCGACGTCAAGGGCGACCTCTCGGGCATGGCGAAGCCGGGGTCCGAGACCGGCAAGCTGCACGAGGCCTTCATGAAGCGCGCCGCGACGATCGGGCTCGATCTGGTCTACGGCGGCTGCCCGGTCACCTTCTGGGATCTCTTCGGCGAGCAGGGCCACCCGGTCAGGACCACGGTCGCCGAGATGGGGCCGCTGCTGCTGTCGCGGCTGCTCGAGCTTTCCGAGGCGCAGGAAGGGGTGCTCAACGTCGCCTTCCGCATCGCCGACGAGGAGGGGCTGCCGCTGCTCGACCTCAAGGACCTCCAGGCGCTGCTCGTCTGGGTGGGCGAGAACGCGGGCGAGCTCACGCTGCGCTACGGCAACGTCTCTCCCGCCACGGTCGGCACGATCCAGCGGCGGCTGCTGGTGCTCGAGAACCAGGGCGGGGCGAGATTCTTCGGCGAGCCCGCGCTCGACCTCCACGACATGCTGGCGCAGGACGCCTCGGGGCGCGGCCGGGTCAACATCATCGCCGCCGAGAAGCTGATGGCCGCGCCGCGGCTCTATGCGACCTTCCTGCTGTGGCTGCTCTCCGAGCTCTTCGAGACCCTGCCCGAGGTGGGCGACCCGGAGAAGCCCAAGCTCGTGTTCTTCTTCGACGAGGCGCATCTGCTGTTCGACGATGCGCCGAAGGCGCTCGTCTCGAAGGTCGAGCAGGTGGCGCGGCTGATCCGGTCGAAGGGGGTGGGGGTGTTCTTCATCACGCAGAATCCGGCCGATGTCCCCGACGACATCCTCGGCCAGCTCGGCAACCGGGTGCAGCATGCGCTGCGCGCCTTCACCCCGAAGGACCAGCAGGACCTGCGCCGCGCCGCCGAGACCTACCGGCCGAACCCGCGCTTCCGCACCGAGGACGCGATCCGGGAGGTCGGCACCGGCGAGGCCGTCACCTCGTTCCTCGAGGAGAAGGGCGCGCCGGGCATGGTCGAGCGGACGCTGATCCGCCCGCCGTCCTCGCAGCTCGGCCCGATCACGCCCGAGGAACGCCAGGCGATCATCGCGGCCTCGCCCGTGGCGGGCAGGTACGAGCGCGTGATCGACCGCGAGAGCGCGTTCGAGATGCTGCGCGCCAGGGCGGAGGCCGCCGCGCGCGAGGCCGAGGCCGCGGCCGCCGACGCCGCGAAGGAGCGCGAGTTCCGGAACGCCCGCCGCTGGGACGGCGGGGCCGAGGCGGCAGGCCGGACCGGGCGCGGCGGCGGCGCGCGGCGGGAGAAGACCTTCACCGAGGCGCTGGCGCAGACCGTGGTGAAGGAGCTCACCGGCACCACCGGGCGGCGGATCGTGCGCGGCATCCTCGGCGGCCTGTTCCGGTCGCGCTAGGCGCAGCGGCGCCGCAGGCCGGCGGCAGCCCCGTGCCGGCCGGGGCCCCGCGGCGTTGACTCGCCCCCGGCGATCGCGGATTGAGGCGGCCGTTCCAGCGTCGGCGGAGGGGCATCATGCGGATCGCGGTGATCGGAACCGGCTATGTCGGCCTCGTCTCGGGCGTCTGCCTCTCCGACTTCGGGCATGAGGTGGTCTGCGTGGACCGGGATCCGCGCAAGGTCGAGATGCTGTCGCGCGGCGAGGTGCCGATCTACGAGCCGGGGCTCGAGTCGCTGATGGCGCGCAACGTCGCGGCCGGGCGGCTGTCCTTCACCCAGGACCTCGCGGCGGCGGTGCGCGGCGCGGGGGCGGTGTTCATCGCCGTGGGCACGCCCACCCGGCGCGGCGACGGGCATGCCGACCTGACCTATGTCATGGCCGCCGCCGAGGAGATCGGGCGCGCGCTCGGCGGCTACACGGTCGTCGTGACGAAGTCGACCGTGCCCGTCGGCACCAACCGCAGGGTCGCCGAGGTGCTGCGTGCGGCCGCGCCGGGCGCCGACTTCGACGTGGCCTCGAACCCCGAGTTCCTGCGCGAGGGCGCGGCGATCGACGACTTCATGCGCCCCGACCGGGTGGTGATCGGGGTGGAGAGCGCACGCGCGCGGGCGGTGATGGCCGAGATCTACCGGCCGCTCTACCTGCGCGACTTCCCCATCGTCTTCACCGGCCTGGAATCGGCCGAGATGATCAAGTACGCGGCGAACGCCTTCCTCGCCACGAAGATCACCTTCATCAACGAGATCGCCGCGCTCTGCGAGCGGGTCGGGGCCGACGTGAAGGATGTGGCCAAGGGCATGGGGCTCGACGGCCGGATCGGCAACAAGTTCCTGCACGCCGGCCCCGGCTACGGCGGCTCGTGCTTTCCCAAGGACACCCGCGCGCTCGCCCGCATCGGCCAGGAGCACGGCCTGCCGATGCGCATCGTCGAGACCGTGATCGAGGTCAACGAGGCGATCAAGCGGCGGATGATCGACAAGGTGCTCGACCTCTGCGGCGGCACGGTCAACGGCAAGGCGGTGGCAGTGCTGGGGGTGACCTTCAAGCCGAACACCGACGACATGCGCGAGGCTTCCTCGCTGACCATCGTCCCGGCGCTGGTGGGGGGCGGGGCCCGGGTGCGGGTGGTCGATCCGCAGGGGCGGCGCGAGGGCGAGGCGCTGCTGCCGGGGGTGAGCTGGCTGTCGGACCCCTATGCCGCCGCCGAGGGCGCCGAGGCGGTGGTCATCCTGACCGAGTGGAACGAGTTCCGCGCGCTCGACCTCAGGCGCCTCGCGGCGGCGATGAAGGTGCCGCGCCTGGCGGACCTGCGGAACATCTACAACCCGGCCGATGCCGCCGCGGCGGGCTTCGCGGCCTATACCTCGGTCGGGCGCGGCTGAGCCCGGTGCCAGGATGACACCCGCCGCCCGCCATGCCGCGGCGATCGACGTCCTCGACCGGTTCCTCGCCGGCGAGCCGGCGGAGAAGGCGCTGACCTCCTGGGCGCGGGCCAGCCGCTACGCCGGGGCGAAGGACCGCGCCGCGGTGCGCGACCTGGTGTTCGATGCCCTGCGCTGCCTGCGCTCGCACGCCGCGCTGGGCGGCGCCATGACCGGCCGCGGCCTGGTGCTGGGCGGGCTGCGCGCGCGCGGCGCGGATCCCTCGGCCGTGTTCACCGGCGAGCGCCATGCGCCCGCGCCGCTGGGCGCGGCCGAGGCGGCGGCCGGGCAGAGCCCCGAGGGGCTCGAGGCGCTCGACTGCCCCGACTGGCTCGCGCCGCTGCTGCGCGAAAGCCTCGGGCCCCGGTTCGAGCCGGTGATGCGCGCGCTGCGCAGGCGCGCGCCGCTGCATCTGCGGGTCAACCTGAGGAAGGCGACGCGCGCGCAGGCCGCGGCGCGCCTTGCCGCCGAGGGGATCGCGACGCTGCCGCATCCGCTCTCGCCCGCGGCGCTCGAGGTCACCGGCGGGGCGCGCGCGGTCGAGCGCAGCGCCACCTTCGCCGAGGGCTGGATCGAGCCGCAGGATGCAGCCTCGCAGGCGGCGGCCGACACCATCCCGCTGGCGCCGGGGGCGCGGGTGCTCGACTACTGCGCCGGCGGCGGCGGCAAGACGCTGGCGCTGGCCGGGCGGGCCGAGGCCGCCTTCTTCGCCCACGACGCGGCGCCGCAGCGGATGCGCGACCTGCCCGCCCGGGCGGCGCGGGCGGGGGTGGCGGTGCGGATCCTCGCCGATCCGGCGCGCGAGGCGCCCTTCGATGTCGTGCTCTGCGACGTGCCCTGTTCCGGCTCGGGCGCCTGGCGGCGTGCGCCCGAGGGCAAGTGGCGGCTCGACCGGGCGGGGCTCGACCGGCTTCTGGCGGCGCAGGACCGGATCCTCGACGCCGCGGCGCCACTGGTCGCGCCGGGGGGGCTTCTCGCCTACGTCACCTGTTCGCTGATCGGCCTCGAGAACGACGCGCGGATCGCGGCCTTCCTCGACCGAACGCCGGGCTGGCGGCTTGCCGGGCGCTGGCAGTGGTGCCCCGGCGAGGGCGGCGACGGGTTCTTCGCTGCACACTTGACGCGCGAACCGCCGCCTGCTCAATTCGCCTGAGGGAAGAAGTAGCGGTCTGGCGTCCGGCACCGTTAACGCGGCCTTAAGCCATTCCGGGACAGACGGGGGCGCGAGTTGGTTCGGAGGGGCGCATGCCTGGTGCCGCCGCGTTCGATGAGCCGCTGGAGCGGATCGCCGCCGTCCTGAGCGACCAGCGCCTGACCCTGGCGGGGGCGGCAGCGGTGCTGATGGCCGCAGGGCTCGCCCTGCTTCCCGCCCCGGCCGACCTTGCCGTCGTCGCATCGGGGGCCACGCTCGGCGCGCTCGCCGCGATCGGCGCGGGGCTACAGACCGTCGGCGTCACGATCCGCCAGCGCGCCCGGCGCGCGCTCGACCTCGTGGCGGGGGAGGATCCCGCCCCGCAGATCGCGGCGACCCGCGACGGTGCCCTGTGGTTCGCCAACGAGGCGGCCCGCCGTCGCTTCGGCGGGGCTGCCGGCGACCATCTCGTGCAGGCGCTCGGCACCGTCTTCGCCGATCCGCACGGCATGATGGAGACGCTGCACCGCCGCGCCCGGGATGCCGGCTTCGCGCGAGAGGAGGTGCCGACCCGCCGGGGCCAGCTCGTGCTGACGGTGAACCAGCTCGGCGGCATCGGCTTCCTCTGGCGCTTCGACGAGGTCGGCGGCGCCGGCCCCGTTCCCGCCGAGGGCGAGGGCAGCGGGCTGCCCATGTTCACGGTCGCCCCCGGCGGCGCCGTGCTCTACATGAACGAGGCCGCGCACCGGCTGATCGGCCGCCGCATCAGGCATCTCGACCGGCTGCTGACCGAGCTGCCGCCGCGCTCGGGGAGCGTCTGCGAGATCGCGACCGGCGAGGGGCCGCAGCCCTTCCGCATCATCGTCGCCGCACTGCCTTCGGGGCGCAGCGAGCTCTACCTGGTGCCGGAGGAGACCGCGGCACCGGCCGATGGCGGAGGCTTCGAGGGCCTGACCGAGACGCTGCCGGTCGGGCTCGTCTCGCTGCGTCCCGACGGCACGATCGCGGGCGCCAACCGCCTCGCGCGCGAGCTGATCGGGGCGCACCGGCGGGAGGAGCCGGTCGGCCGTCCGCTCTCGGACTGGTTCGAGGGCCTCGGCCGTCCGGTGGCGGACTGGCTGGCCGATGCCGCGCGGGGCAGGGGCCTCGGCAAGCCCGAGATCCTGCGCGTGCGCGACGCCCCGACCGAGACCTTCGTGCAGGTCACGCTGGGCAGCGCCGGCGCCGCCGGCGGCGGGCTCGTGGCCGTGCTGGCCGATGCCACCGAGCTCAAGACGCTCCAGCAGCAGTTCGTGCAGAGCCAGAAGATGCAGGCGATCGGCCAGCTCGCGGGCGGTGTCGCGCACGACTTCAACAACCTGCTGACGGCGATCTCGGGCCACTGCGACCTGATGCTGCTGCGCCACGACCAGGGCGACCCGGATTATGCCGACCTCGTGCAGATCCACCAGAACGCCAACCGCGCGGCCTCGCTGGTCGGGCAGCTTCTGGCCTTCTCGCGCAAGCAGACGCTCCAGCCCGAGGTGCTCGACCTGCGCGACACGCTGGCCGACCTCACGCATCTGCTCAACCGGCTCGTGGGCGAGCGGGTGAAGCTGGTCCTGCATCACGAGGCCTCGCTGCCCCCGATCCGGGCCGACAAGCGCCAGCTCGAGCAGGTCCTGATGAACCTCGTCGTCAACGCGCGCGACGCGATGCCCGAGGGCGGCGAGATCCGGATCGAGACGATGGAGCGGGTGCTTGGCGAAGACCTGCGCCGGGACCGGGCGAAGGTGCCTGCGGGCCGCTACGTCGTGGTCAAGGTCGAGGACCAGGGGACCGGCATTCCCGAGGACAAGATCGGCAAGATCTTCGAACCCTTCTACACCACCAAGCGGCAGGGGGAGGGCACGGGCCTCGGCCTGTCCACCGCCTATGGCATCGTCAAGCAGTCGGGCGGGTTCATCTTCGTGGACAGCGTGGTCGGCAGCGGCACGGTGTTCACGCTCTACTTCCCCGCGCACGAGGAGCGCCGGCCCTCGGGGCCGGAGCGGCGGTCCGCCGGCGTCGAGCTCAGGCCGGGCGCCCGCTGGGGCGGGGGGCGCGGCACCGCCGGGCGCCGCGGCGCGGGCACCGGGCTCTGGAGCCTGCCGCCCGGCGCCGAGGTGGAGCCGGACGGCGCCGGGGCGCCGGTCGCCGCGCCGCCGCTGCCGCAGCTGCGGGACGATCCGGGGGGCCGGTCGCCCCGCGCCTGTCTCTTATACACATCTGACGCTGCCGACGAG
>JANZZL010000063.1 GCA_026419405.1 Paracoccaceae bacterium
GTCTACCTCTTGCACTGGCTCTACCGCCACTCCTCGAAGGACCAGAGCTTCGTGCGCACCGGCTCGGGCGGCGAGCGCGTCGTCATGGGCGGGGGCGCGCTGGTGATCCCGATCATCCACGACATCACGGTGGTCAACATGAACGCCGTGCCGATCGAGGTGCGCCGCCAGGGCGAGATGTCGTTGGTGACGAAGAACAAGATCCGCATCGATATCGTCACCGAATTCTTTGTGCGGGTGGTTGCGACCGAGGAAGGCGTCTCGCTCGCGGCGCGGACCCTCGGGGCGCGCACGCTCGACCCGATGCTGCTCAAGGAGGTGATCCAGGGCCGGCTGGTCGATGCGATGGCGGCCGTCGCCGCCTCGATGACCATGGACGAGATCCACCAGAACCGCGCCGGCTTCGTGCGCCAGGTCTCCGATCTGGTGCGGCCGGCGCTGGCATCGAACGGGCTCGAGCTCGAGACCGCGGCGCTCACCTTCCTCGACCAGGCCGACATCTCGTTCTTCGACCCCAGCAACCACTTCGATGCCGAGGGCCTGACGCTGATCGTCAAGGAGACCGAGGCGCGGCGCAAGCTCAGGAACCAGATCGAGAACGAGACGCGCGTGCAGATCAAGGCGCGCGACTTCGAGGCCGAGCAGAAGGTGATCGAGATCGACCGCGACCTCGAGTACGTCCGTATCGACCAAGCGCGCGACATTGCCGCGCGCAAGGCCCGCCAGCAGGCCGAGATCGAGGTCGAGAACGCCAGCGCGCGGATCGCCGCCACACAGGCGCGGACCAAGGCCGAGGAGGAGGCCGAGCGCGTGGCGATCGCCAAGGTGCGCGCCGTCGAGGAGGCGCGGATCCGCTCGGAGAGCGAGGTCAGGGCGCTGGAGATCGAGCGTCAGCGCGACACAGAGCTGACCGAGATCACCTCGCGCAGCCGGCTGGAGACCGAGCGGATCCAGACCCGCCAGCAGATCGAGGCGGAACGCATCGCCCGCGAACGCGAGGTGCGCGAGGCCGAGATCAGGTCTCGCCTCGATATCGCGACGTTCGAGGCGAAGAGCGAGGGCGAGATCGAGACCGCCCGCACCCTCGCCCGACAGGAGATGGAGAAGGTGCGCATCGAAACCGAGCGGGCGCTCGAGCTTTTGGCCGTCGAGCGCGAGAAGGCGGTCCGCGTCTCCGAGGCCCGGGCCCAGGCCGAGAAGGAGCGCGCGGCGCTGGCGCGGCGCCTCGCCGTGGAGAGCGAGCGGCTGCAAACCGAGGAGGCGATCCAGGAGCGCGACATCGCCAGGCAGCACAAGGTGCAGCTTGCCGAAACCGCGAGCCGGCGAGAGATCGAGGACGCCCGCATCGTGGCCGAGCGCGAGATCGAGGAGCTGCGCGTCGCCGCCGCGCGCTACATCGAGCGCTTCGAGATCGAGCAGAAGATGGAAATCGAGCTTGCAGACAAGCAGCGCCTGATAGCCGTCGTCAACAAGGCGATCGACGAGGCCGTGGCGCGCACCAAGGAGGCCGAAGCGAGGAAGAAGCTCGCGTTGAGCGAGGAGCAGATCGAGTCCGCCCGCGCGGAGGAGAAGGCCAACCGCGCCCGCACCGTCGAGATCATCGACGCGGAGGCCCGCGCCAGGCGCGAGACGATCCGCATGGTGCAGATCGCCGAGGCAGAGAAGGCCGCGAGCGAGAAGCGCGCTGAAGCCGAGATCGCCGAGGCGAAGGCTGCCGAGGTGCGCTACGAGGTCGATGCGGAGGGCCGCCGGAAGCTCAACGAGGCGGAGAACCTCCGCAGCGAGGAGGCCCGCCGCAGCGCGATCCTCGAGGGCGTTGTCAGCCGCCTGCCCGAGATCATCCGCGAGCAGGTCAAGCCGATGGAGCGGATCGACTCGATCAAGATCCTCCAGGTCGACGGGCTGCCCGGGCTCAACAGCCCGTCGGAGACCGCCTCGGGCGGCGGGGGTGGGAGCATCCCCGACCAGGTGGTGAACTCGGCGATGAAGTATCGCACCCAAGTGGCCTTCGTCGACGGGCTGATGGAGGAGATCGGCCTGCCGCTGAAGAACCTTGGGGCGGCGGGCGGCATGTCGTTCAAGAACTTCCCGCCGAAGGCGGCGGGGGACGACGACTGAGGCTGACCGGCGATGGACCAGGAGAGGGCAACCGACCGGCTCGACCGCCATGTGCTGGTCATCGCGATCTGGGCGCCGGCGCTCTTCTCGGCGGTGCTGCTGCTGCACAGGGGAATCGCGACGGGCGGTCTGTGGTGGATCGCGGCGGGCTTCGCGGCGCTCCTGGCCGCCTACGCCGGGCACATCGTGGCCAATGCGGTGCTCGGGACCGGCTTCTCCCGGGGCGAGGTGGCGCTGGGCGCGGTCGTCTTTGCCCTGGTGCTCGCCGCTCTGCTGCTCGACGTGCTGGTGGCCCCCGAGGGGATCACGGACGCCGTTTGGCCCGCGCTCGCCCTCGGGATGGGCGCGCTGATCGCGGCGGTCGTGATATATCTGGTCATCGCGCACGGGCCGCGGCGGGCCTTCGAGACCTTCGACGTGATCCGCGACAACAATCCACGGCCCGCGTCGCGGCTGCGCCACCGCGGAGGGCGGCGGTGACGACGTTGCTCGCCGCCTGCCTCCTCCTCGGCGCAGGGCTCGCCCTCTATGTCGCGGCGCGGGTGGCCCGCCTGGGCGGACCTCCCGCGGCCTTCCTCGACGCCGGGCGTGACCTGCCCGGCTGGACGGCATGCTTCCTGCTGCCCTGGCTCGTGCTGGCCGGCCTCGGGCTCGACCGGCACCTCGGCCTCGTCGCACGCTACGGACTCCAGGCCTCGCATGTCGCTGTGGGGATGGCTCTGGTGGCGATGGCCGCGCTGCTCCTTTGGAACCGGCTGTGGCATGCCGCCCGTCTGGCCGGGCTCGACACGCCCGGGGAGGCGCTCGGGCGCTACTACGGTTCGATCACGCTGCGCGTCGCGGTTCTGGCGCTGGCGCTGCTCTTCGCGCTGCCGTTCGCGGCCGATCTGCTGTCCTCGGCCGCCATGCTGATCGAGGCGGTCTCGCAGGGCGCCCTGCCGCGCGCGGCGGGCATCTGGTTGCTCGCCCTGGGCCTCGCCGTTCCCGCCATCATCGGCGGCTGGCGTGCAGCGGTGCTGACTGCTGCGTTCCTGTCGCTCTTCCTGTTCGTCCTTCTGCCGGGGATCACGGGCTTTGCCGAGATCGTGCTGCCGGGTCCGGGGTTTCCCGCCGCGCCGATCCCGGTGGGCGAGGGCATCCTGTGGGATCGGTTGCCGGGGGTCGTGCGGCATGTCGCCGGGATCGGCAAGGCCGTGCCCGCGGAAGGGATCTTCACTACCCTCGCCGTGTCCTCCGCGGCACTCGCGCTTACCGGGATTGTGCTCAGCCCGGCGGCCCTCTACTTCGGCCAGACGCTCCGCGCCGGGCGTGCGCTCGGCCTCTCGACGGTCTGGCTGACCGGCGGCCTCGCGGCCGGACTTCTCGTCCTGTGCGGGCCGGTGCTGGCCCTGCGGATGGCGGGCGGCGTTGCGGAACTTGCGGCATCGCTGCAGGCCGAGGAGCCGTTGGCGGGGGCGGGGTTCCTCCTGCTTCTCCTTCTGCCCGGGCTGATGCTCGCGGGCTTCCTTGTTACCGCAGGCGCGCTGATCTGGACGCGAGACCTCGTGCTCCGCTACCTCTTTCCGCGCCTGGACGCCCGCACGCAGCGCTTCGCGGCGCGTGTTTCCATCGCCGTCGGGTTCTTCCTCATGGCCTTCATGGCGGCCTTCCTGCCGCTTGTCTCGGCCGTCCTGGCCACGGTGGCACTGCCGCTGGCGGTGCAGCTGCTGCCGGCGTTGCTGGGGCTGTCCTTCTTACGCTGGGCGGGGCGCGGGGCGGTGCTCGCCGGCCTGACGCTCGGCTGCCTGATCGTCGTCTTCACCGAGCCGCCGGGCCTGATCCTGTTCGAGGGACTGTTCGTCGACCTGCCATGGGGGCGCTGGCCGCTCGGCATCCATTCTGCCGCCTGGGGGCTTGCCTTCAACCTGCTGCTCGTCCTGCTCTCCGCGGCGGCGACGCAGCGTGCGCCCGACCGCCGCGAACGCGACCGTCTGCATGATGCACTCCTTGCCGCAACGGGTTTCAGGATCGGCGGTCGCGGCCTGCTGTGGGCGCTGGCGCTGATTTGGGGGTTCCTCGCCTACGGGCCGGGGGCGATCCTCGGCAACTTCTTCTTCAGCGATCCGATCTTCGCCCCCGGCCCCGCGTCGGCGCTCGGGATCCCCTCGCTCTGGGTCTGGCAGATCCTGTTCTGGCTCCTGGGGGTCGTGCCCGTCTGGTGGCTGGCCTACCGCCTTCGCTTCGGCCGCACCTCGGAGGAGTCGGTCAGGCCGATCGTGCTCGGTCCGCCGGCCGGCCTGCGACCGCCCGACTGGCTGGCCGCAGGAATCGCCCGGGTGGCCGGGCGCGGGCCGCGCGCTCGGCCGCCCGCGACCCGCGCGCCGCGGCGGGCGGGGCGGCGATGAGGGCCGCCTCAGCCTTCCCCCGGCCGCCAGATCAGTGTGAGCTGGGTCTGCGTCACGATCGCGGCGGGCTTGCCGTCCTGCCGGAACACGGTGGTCTGCCAGACGGTCGTCTTGCGGCCGCGATGCAACGGCTCGCATCGGCCCGTGATCCGGCTGCCGAGCGGGATCGCGCGCAGGAAGTTCGCCTTGCTCTCGAGCGTGGTCGTCGCCTCTCCCTGGCGCAGGTTGAGCGCCGCCGCCACTCCACCCAGCGTGTCGGCAAAGGCGAGGATCGCACCCCCGTGCATCACGCCGTTGCGGTTGCCGTGCCCGGGCCCGGCATCGAGCACGCCCACCACGAGGTCGGGGCGGGTCTGCTCGAGCCGCACGCCAAGGCCGCGCGAGAAGGCCGGCAGGAGGCTCTGGTCCGGGAGGTTGGTCATCGGGCGGGCATTCCCTTCGGCGTCCTGCCCCGAATCTCGCCGGCAGGCACGGATTGGCAAGACCGCCATCGCGCGGGCCTATGGCCGCCAGAGACGGGATCGCGGGCCGCAGACGGGGTGGCGCGGGAGGAGGAGGGACCACGATGCCGCTGACCGAGGAACTCATCGACCTCGCCCAGTGCCCGGCGGCCGAGCTGCCGCATGGGGCGCTGGCGCTCGCCCGGCTTTCGCTGCTCGACTGGATGGCCTGCGGCCTCGCGGGTGCGGGCGAGCCGGTGGCCCAGAGACTCCGCCGTCTGGCCGAAGAGGAGGGTGGCCGCGGGGCGGCCTCGGTTATCGGTGGCGGGCTCGCGCCGCCGCGGATGGCCGCGCTCGCCAACGGTGCGGCGAGCCACGCGCTCGACTACGACGACACGCACTTCGCGCATGTCGGTCACCTCTCGGTGGCGATCTACCCGGCCGCCCTCGCCGCGGGCGAGGAGACGGGCGCCGACCTCGATGCGGTCGTCGCGGCCTTCCTCGTGGGCGCCGAGGCGGCGATCCGCGTGGGCCTGGTGCTCGGCGCGGCGCACTACAACCTCGGCTTCCACCAGACGGCGACGGCCGGCGCCTTCGGGGCGACGCTCGCCGCCGGGCGGCTCCGAGGTCTTTCGGACGCGGAGCTGCGGGCGGCGCTCGGGCTCTGCGCCACGCGTGCCTCGGGGCTCAAGTCTCAGTTCGGGACGATGGGCAAGCCGTTCAATGCCGGCATCGCAGCTGCGAACGGCGTGGAAGCTGCGCGTCTTGCGCAGCTGGGCATGACCTCGGCCGACGACGGGCTGATGGGTCCGCAGGGTTTCGTCGCGACGCACAGCCCGGAGCCACACCCCGGCGCCGGTTCGGCCCCGCCGTGGCGGGAGCGGTTCCTGTTCGAGGACAATCGCTACAAGCTGCATGCCTGCTGCCACGGGACGCACGCGATGATCGAGGCGCTGCGCGCAGCCAGGTCGGCGCAGGGCCTGACCCTCGACGCGATCGCCGGCTTCACCCTCAGGACCAACCCGCGCTGGCTCCGCGTGTGCGACATCCGTCGGCCGCGCACCGGGCTCGAGGTGAAGTTCAGCTATGCCTGGCTCGCCGGCATGGCGCTGAGGGGCGACCGCACGGACGATGCGGCGACCTACACCGATGCGCTTGCCGCCGACCCTGCACTTGCCGACTTCGCCGCGCGTGTTGACGTTGCGGGCGACGAGCGGCTCACCGACACGCAGGCCGAAGGTGAGATCGCGCTGCACAGCGGCGGCCGCATCAGGGTGTCGCACGATCTCGCGGCGGCGATTCCGCTCGACGTGCTCGCGGATCGGCTCCGGGCCAAGGCCGAAGCTATGCTCGGTGAGCGAGCTTCGGTTCTGTGGGAGCGCTTCGCCGCGCCCGGCGGCCTGTCCGCCAGCGAGGCGGGCGCCGCGCTGCGCGCGGGCGCATGAGGAGGTTCGTTCAGAGACGGGCGAGCGTCGCCGACATTGCCACCACGCCGTCAGACCGCTCGATCTGGCCGTGGCGCTCGGGGCCCGGCAGGCCGAGCTGGATCCGCACCGGGGTGGTGACGAACACCGGGGCCCGGGCGCGGTAGGCGAAGCGGATGGGGCCCGGACCTTCGCGCATCGCATCACAGAGTTCGGTCGCCATCAGCGGGCCGTGCACCACGAGGTCGGGGTAGCCCTCCACCTCGCGGCAGAAGGTGCGGTCCCAGTGTATGCGGTGGCCGTTGTGGGTGACGGCCGAGTAGAAGAACAGCTGCCAGTCGGGGTGCACCGTGTAGCCGTCGGGCACCGGATCGCCGGGATTGCGCAGCGCCGGGACCGGAGGGCCCCGGTCGCGGTAGACGATCGTCTGGAGTTCCTCGATGGCCGGCGCCCCTTCCTGGTCGATGGCATGCCCGACCGTCACGAAGCAGAGCGTGCCGCTCGCCCCCTGCTTGAAGGCGACCTCGCGCACGGTCGAGACGCGCCGCGCGGGCACGCCGAGGCGCAGCGGCTGGAGCACGATGACGCTGCCGCCTGCCCACATCCGCCGGGGGAGCGGCACGGGCGGCAGGAACCGCCCGGTGCGCTCGTGCAGGTCGGGGCCCTGGTCGGCCGCCGCGACCGGACGGTTGAAGTAGGCCCAGTGCCAGGTGGGCGGCAGCTCGTCCTGCGGAACCTCCTGCCCGAGCAGGACGGCAAGCTTCTCGGCCGTTTCGGGGGCAAGCGTGTCCTCCGCCTCGCGCCGCCGCCCGACGAAGGCCTCGCAGCTGCGACGGACCTCGGGGGTCAGGGACGGTTCGGCGTCGTCCGGCATGGCGGGTCCTCTCGCGGCGTTCTTCATGCCCTTCGGCGCACCTCGGCCGCAGGCGCGCCTCGGCCGAGCCTAGCCCGGCGCGCGGTGTCCGATCCAATAGTGCAGCCTCAGCCCTGCCATAGGCCGGGTCTATTCCTGCCCGGGGATTTCGGCCTGCCAGATGTTGCGCGCCACGAGGTCGGCAACAACCTCGCGGCAGGTCTCCTCGGTGCGCCGGCGCGCCAGGCTTGCCGGGCCGGCGGCCGAGCGCACGAGGTAGATGCTGCGCCTGAGCGGCGGATCGACGATCGGACTGCCGACCAGCGTGCCGTCTCCCACCATGTCGCTGACCGCCGCGGGCGACAGAATCGTGTAGCCGCTGCCGCGCGCGACGAGGGCCTTGATCTGCGTCATCGAATCGATCGCGATCGACACGCGCAGCGACAGCCTCTCGGCCCGCGCCGCGCGTTCCACGAACAGGCGCAACCCGTGCCGCTCTGACGGCAGCACCAGGTCGGTTCCCGCCACCTGGCGCAGCGTGACCGGCGCGCCGGGCGGATCCTCGAAGGGCCAGTCGTCGGTGGCGGCGTAGAACCACAGTGTCTCGGTCACGAGGAGGCTCGACGAGCACTCTCCGATGTTCGAGACGTCGTAGAGCAGCGCGAGGTCCACATCGCCCTTCATCACCCACTCGCGCAGGTGGCCGGTCATCGCCTCGGTGACGCTGAACTGAACCTGCGGCATCTCGATCCGAATCGTCTCGGCCATCGGGATCGAGAGCGCCATCGAGACCGAGGGCGGCATGCCGAAGACCACCGGCCCCGAAGGTTCGGAGCCCACGCCCACCACGTCGGCCCTTGCCGCCGCGAGGATGCTCTCGATCCGGCAGGCGTGATGATAGAGCCGCTCGCCCGCTTCGGTCGCGGTGATCCCGCGCGCGGTGCGGATCAGCAGCTCCACCCCGAGCGATTCCTCGAGGTTGCGGACGAGCTGGGAAAGCGAGGGTTGCGCGATGCCCAGGGTGCGGGCCGCCCCGCTCATCGATCCGCATTCGATGATCTCGCGGAAGTATCTGAGCTGGCGCGAATCCAAGGCCCGCCCCCTGTCGTCCGGCGGCAGCATGCGCCCGTCGATCGGGGCGGGACAAGCTGGCTCTTTGGCTGGTCCGGCGGCCGGCCCGGGTGGCCGGGGGGGGCGGCCCTGCATGCGCCCGCCTCAGTAGCTGCGCGGCATGCCGAGCACGTGCTCGGCCAGATACGACAGGATCAGGTTGGTCGAGATCGGCGCCACCTGGTAGAGCCGGGTCTCGCGGAACTTGCGCTCGATGTCGTATTCCTCGGCGAAGGCGAAGCCGCCGAAGGTCTGCATCGCGGCCTCGGCCGCCTCCCAGCTCGCCTCGGCGGCGAGCATCTTGGCCATGTTGGCCTCGGCGCCGGGGTTCCCGCCGGCCTCGTAGCGGCGCACCGCCTCGTGCACCATCAGCTCCGCCGCGCGCATCCGGGCATAGGCCGCCGCGATCGGGAAGGCGATGCCCTGGTTCATGCCGATCGGGCGGCCGAACACCTCGCGCTCGCCCGCATAGCGCGCGGCCCGGTCGATCAGCCACTTGGCATCGCCGATGCATTCCGCGGCGATCAGGATGCGTTCGGCGTTCATGCCCGAGAGGATGTAGCGGAAGCCCTTGCCTTCCTCGCCGATCAGGTTCTCCGCCGGAACCTCCACCTCGTCGAAGAAGACCTCGCAGGTGGAATGGTTCATCATCGTGCGGATCGGCGAGATCCTGAGGCCCTTGCCCTTCGCCGCGCGCATGTCGATGAGGAAGACCGAGAGCCCGTCGGTCTTCTTCGCCACCTCGGCCGCCGGGGTGGTGCGCGCGAGCAGGATCATCAGGTCGGAGTGTTCCGCGCGCGAGGTCCAGATCTTCTGGCCGCTGACGATGTAGCGGTCGCCCTCGCGCCGCGCGAAGGTCCTGATCGCGGCGGTGTTGGTGCCGCTCGTCGGTTCGGTCACGCCGAAGGCCTGGAGCCGCAGCGCGCCCGAGGCGATGCCGGGCAGCCAGCGGCGCTTCTGCGCCTCGCTGCCGTGCCTGAGCAGTGTGCCCATCGTGTACATCTGCGCGTGGCAGGCGCTGGCGTTGCAGCCGGCGCGGTGGATCTCCTCGAGGATCGCCACCGCGGCCGAAAGCCCCAGCCCCGTGCCGCCGTAGTCCTCGGGGATCAGCGCCGAGAGGTAGCCCTGTTCGGTCAGCGCCCGGACGAACTCGGTGGGGTAGGCGCGCTCGGCGTCGAGCCGGCGCCAGTAGGGGCCGGGGAAGTCCGCGCAGAGCCGGGCCACCGCCTCGCGGATGTCCTGGTGCATCTCCATGGCCTTCCCCCCTTTCCCGCGCGGACCTGCCCTGCAAGCCTAGCGCGCCGGGGCCGATGCGGGCACTGCGCGGGCGCCGATCGGCGGCATAGGGTGCCGCTATGGCCCGGCGGTCCGCCTGCCCGTGCCGCTCAGCCCGCCGGGGCGGGCGCGCGGCGCCAGGCGGCGGGGCCGGTGCGGTGGATCGCGTTGCCGCGGCAGTCCACGGCGACCGTCACCGGCATGTCCTTCACCGTCAGGCGGTAGATCGCCTCCATCCCGAGGTCGCGGAAGGCCACCGGTTCGGCCTCGACGATCGCCTTCGAGACGAGGTAGGCCGCGCCCCCCACCGCGATCAGGTAGGCCGCGCCGTGGCGGGCGATGGCCGCCACGGCCTCGGGCCCGCGCTCGGCCTTGCCGATCATCAGCTTCAGGCCTGTGGCGCCGAGGATGCGGTCGGTGAAGCGGTCCATCCGGGTCGCGGTGGTGGGGCCGGCGGGGCCGATCACCTCGTCGCCCACGGCATCGACCGGCCCGACGTAGTAGATCGCGCGGCCGCGCAGGTCCACGGGCAGCGCCTCGCCCCGGTCGAGCATCTCGACCATGCGCCGGTGCGCCGCATCGCGGCCGGTGAAGAGCGTGCCCGAGAGGAGCAGCGTCTGCCCGGGCAGGAGCGAGGCCACCACCTCGTCGGTCAGCGCGTCGAGGTCGATCCTCCGGGCCCCCGCCTCGGCCTGTTGGAGGAGGATCTCGGGCCAGTCGGAGAGGTCGGGCGGGGTGAGGCGCGCCGGCCCCGAGCCGTCGAGCGTGAAGGAGACGTGCCGCGTCGCCGCGCAGTTCGGGATGAGCCCGACGGGCAGCGAGGCGGCATGGGTCGGCAGGCTGCGCACCAGGACATCGAGCACGGTGGTCACGCCGCCGAGCCCCTGCGCCCCGATGCCGAGCGCATTGACCCGCTCGTGGATCTCGAGCCGCAGTTCCTCGGTGCGGTCGCGCGGGCCGCGGGCGATCAGCTCGGCCATGTCGAGCGGATCGCTCAGCGCCTTCTTGGCCAGCGCCATCGCCTTGTCGGCGCTGCCGCCGACCCCGATCCCGAGGATGCCGGGCGGGCACCAGCCCGCGCCCAGGGTCTCGACCGTCGCCACCACCCAGTCGGCGACCGGGGCCGAGGGGTCGAGCACGGCGAAGCGCGCCTTGTTCTCCGAACCCCCGCCCTTGGCCGAGACATGGACCCTGACGGTATCGCCCGCGACGATCTCGGTCGTCAGCATCGCCGGGGTGTTGTCGCCGGAGTTCCGCCGCGTGCCCAGCGGGTCGAGCACGATCGAGGCCCGCAGCGGGTTGGTGTCGCGCCGCCAGGCGCGGCGGGTCGCCTCGTCCACCGCCTCCTGCAGGCTGCCCGAGAGCGCGAGCCGCACCTGCGCGCCGACCTCGACCGTGACGTGCGCCATGCCCGTGTCCTGGCAGATCGGGCGGCGGCCGAGGGCACACATCCGCGCGTTCACCAGGATCTGCGCCATCGCCTGCTTCGCGGCCGGGTTCTGCTCGCGCGCCCAGGCGGCGGCCATCGCGCGGATGAAGTCCGGCGGGTGGAAGTACGAGATGTACTGCAGCGCCTCGGCGATGCTCTCGATCAGGTCCTCCTCGCGGATCAGCCTCACGGCGCCGCCTCCCCGATGGCGCGGATCACGTCGGTCACCGTGCCGTCGCGGTATTCCGAGATCGCGACGATCCGGCCCTCCGGCGCGGCCGGGGCAGGGCGTTCCGCCGCCGCGGCGGCCTTCGCCGCCAGCGCCTCGATGGAGACGAGCGGCAGCCCCGCATGGCGCAGCCGGTCGGCCAGCTCGGGGCGGAGCGGATTGACCGCGATGCCGGCCTCGGTCACCACCACGTCGATCGTCTCGCCCGGCGTCGTCAGCGTGCCGACCCGGGGGACGATCTTGGCGTGGCCCGCCGCGGTGAGCCGCGTCGTCACGACCGTGAGCCGCGCCCCCTGCGCGGTGTCGGCATGCCCGCCCGAGCCGCCGATGATCGTGCCGTCGGCCCGGGTGGTGACGTTGACGTTGAAGTCCGTGTCCACCTCGGCCGCGCCGAGGACCACGGCCGAGAGCCGGTCCACCACCGCGCCGCCCACATGCGGGCCGGCATAGGTGGCGGCCGACATCGCCATGTGGCCGGGGTTGCGGCCGAGCGAGGCGACGGCGGCGAGGTCGAAGCACTGCACGTCCATCAGCGCCCGGAAGAGGCCGGCCTCGAGCATCTCCACGTGGAATCCGGTGATCCCGCCCGAGGCGAAGCTGCCGGTGACGCCGCGCGCGGCCATCTCGCGCCCCACCGCGGCGGCGGTGGCGAGCGAGACGCCCCCCGCGCCGGTCTGGAACGAGAAGCCCTCGGTCAGCAGCCCGCTGGCCGCGATCACCGCCGCGGCCTGCCCGGCGATGCCGAGGCCGAGCGGATCCGTCGCGGGGCGCGTCGCGCCCGAGGCGATGCCCGAGGGGTCGCCGATGCGGGCGACCTCGACGACGAAATCGACCTTCGTCTGCGGGATCTCCGCCGGCACGGCCGGATAGGGCACGAGGCTGTCGGTGACGGCGACGACGTGGCGCGCCGTCTCGACATCGACCATCGGGTAGCCGAGCGTGCCGCAGGGCGCCCGCCCCGCCCGGCCCGAGAGGTTGCCCATCGCGTCGGCCGCGGGCGCGGCGACGAAGGCGGCGTCGACCCTGACCTCGCCGAGGTCGAGCGCCCGCGCCCGGCCCCCGTGGGTGCGCAGCACCACCGGCTCGGCCAGGGCGCCGCGGCTGACCGCCTCGGCCACTGGGCCCGAGATGTAGGCGGCCGAGATCCGCCCCACCACGCCCGAGCGGATGTGGCCGACGAGGGGCGCATGGACCGGGAAGATCGAGGTCGCCGCGACGTGAAGGCCGCGGAGGCCCGCCCGGGCGAGCGCGTCCATCACCGCGTTGAGCACCGCGTCGCCGTTCCTGAGGTGGTGGTGGAACGAGACGGTCGCGCCGTCGGTCAGCCCGCAGGCGGCGATCGCGGCCTCGAGCGAGGGCAGCACCTTGCCCGGCGCGGGGCGGCGGCGCACCGGCGCGCGGCGCAGCGCGCCGTAGCCGGCGACGGCGGCGGGAAGGTCACGCATCGGACTGCCCCGCCCGGGCGAGGATCCGCCGCGCCGCCTCCGCGACAGGCCGGTCCACCATCTGCCCGTCCACCGCCACCGCGCCCGCCGTGCCCCCTGCCAGTGCCGCCAGGACCCGCTCGGCCCAGGCGCGCTCGGCCTCGGTCGGGGCGAAGGCGCGCGCGACCGGGGCGACCTGCGCCGGGTGGATCACGAGCTTGCCGCCGAACCCCAGCCGGCGCGCGGCCGCCGCCTCGGCCCCGGCGAGGGCGGGGTCGGCGAGATCCGCGGTGATGCCGTCGATCGGCGGCAGCGCGCCGGCGAGGCGCGACTCGAGCACCAGTCGCGAGCGGGCGAGAAGCAGCGCCTCCCACTCCGGTGCGGCGCCGATGTCGAGCGCGAAGTCGAGATGCCCGAAGGCCGCGCGGCATACCCCCGGCACGGCGAGCAGCGCGGGCAGCGCGGCGAGGCCGCGCGCCGTCTCGATCTGGGGGATCAGTTCCACCTCGCGACCGGCCGCGGCGCGCACGCGCGCGAGCGCCTCGGGCATCTCGGCCTTGGGCAGCATCACCGCTGCGGCGGGGCAGCGGGCGAGGAAGGCGAGGTCTTCGGCGAAGACCGGCGAGGCCGCGTCGCTTATCCGCAAGACGACCCGGTCCCAGTCGAGGTCCGACGTCACGACCGCCGCCCGGGCGGCCGCCTTCGCCTCGGGGCGGACGGCATCCTCGAGATCGACGATCACCCGGTCGGCGCCCGCGGCGAACGCCTTGCCGAAGCGGCCGGGCCGGTCGGCGGGGACGAAGAGGAAGGTGACAGCGGCGGTCATGGGGTGATCCTGCACGATCGGGGAAACCTGTCGAGCGCCCGGCGCCCTTTGGGGGCCAGGTCCGGCGGGGGCACGGGTCCGCACGCCGCCCGCCGGGTGCCGGCGCCGCGCAGGGGCCGCCGGCGGCCTGCCCGGCGCCCTCCTCCCCGGGGGCACCGGGCCGCGATGGCTCAGAGCATCCCGATCTGGCTGCGCAGGCCGAGGTTGTCGATCGCCGGCCACTGCTCGGCGATCTGCCCGTTCTCCATGCGGAAGAGGTCGAGCACCATAACGTCGAAGCGCCGCCCGCTGGCAGGGTAGTCGCCGAAGGGGCCGGAGTGGACGCCGCGGAAGCGCAGGTGCACGAGCACCTTGTCGGCTTCGGCGATCACCTCCTGGATGTCGAGCTCGACCTGGGAGAAGGCGCAGAGCAGGACGTCGCCGAGCTTCAGCACGCCCGCGGGGCCGACGACCTCGAAGGGCAGGGTGGTGTCGCGCCGCACGTAGCTCGGCGCCACGTTCCGCTCGAGCCAGGCGCGGTCCCGGGTGGCGAAGGCGCGGAAGTAGTCGCGCGCGCGCTGCTTGTTGGCGGCGATCGTGTCGGCATCGGTTCCGGGCATGCCACTCATCATCTGTCCTCCTCCTCGGGATTCAGGCGGCGCGGCTCGCGCCGGCGCCGGCGGCGGGCAGCACCTCGAAGCCCGCGCGCGGGAAGTGCACGTGCAGCCGCCCGGCGGCCGGGCTGTCGATGGCGACGACGGCTTCCTGCGTGTCGGCGGCGACGAGTGTCCCAGTGACCGGCACGCGGGCGTTGTCGTCGGGGGTGACGGTCACGCGGGTGCCGGCGGCGATGCCGCTCGGGTCGTTGTCGCCGAGGGTCGGGGCGGCGGGCTCGGCGGCCCCGGCCGCCGCGAGAGCGGCCTCGGGCGTCATCTCCGCCGGCCGCCCGTGGCCGAGCGCGGCGACACGCGCCATCCAGTCGGCGATGTCGGGGCCGAGGCCGAGCTGGGCGTCGATCATCTCCGCCCCGCAGTTGGCGCGCAGCAGCCACAGCGAGTGGTAGCAGGTGATGTCGGCCGCGCTGATCCGCCCCCCGGTCAGGAAGGGCCCGTTCTCGGCCAGCATCGAGGAGAGCCACCGGGCGAGCGCGGCGAGCTGCTGGACGTAGGCCGGCAGCATCGGCGCCATGGCGGGCTTCGAGATGTCGTAGCCGAGGTAGTTCTCCTTGCGGTCCTTGAGGAACGCCTCGGGCAGGTGCTCGCCGATGTGGTGGACGAGGACCCCGATCGCCGGCTTCCACGTCGCGCGGTCCCACCAGAGCGAGAGCGCCTTGGCAATCCCCTCGCCGGTCGGGTAGAGCGTCGGCTCGGGCGCAAGGCGCTCGAGCGCGCGGAAGATGATCTCGGTGTCGCAGTAGATGTCGGCGCCGACCTGCAGGACCGGCACGCGGCGGTAGCCGCCGGTCAGCGCGTCGAGCGCCGGGCGCGGCGGCACGGGATCGACCTTCACCGACCGCCAGTCGAGGCCCTTGAGCCCCAGCGCCAGCCGGATCTTCTCCGAGAACGGCGACAGGTCGTAGTGGTGCAGGATGATCTCGGCCATGGTCCGCGCGCTCCCTCCGCGATGTCTGTCCGGTCGTTGGCGGTTCTCTAGCAGGCCGGGGTGGCGCGCGGGAAAGACGGATTGCCTGCCGCCGCCATAGCTTTCGCCTCTGGCGGGCGAACCGGGTCAGGCCCTCTGCCGGGTCGCCGCGGCTGCCCCGAACTCGGCGCGCAGGCGCGCGTCGTCCTGCCCGAGGGTGGGCACCGGGCGGTAGCGGGGCGTCTCGCCGCGCACAGTCGCGCCGGGGGCGAGCATCTCGATCTCGCCCGCCCCGGTTCTGACCGCGATCAGCCGGTTCTGCGGGTGGGCGAGCAGGTCGTCGAGGTCCGACAGCCGGCCGAAGGCGATGCCGGCGGCGGCGAGGCGGGCGATCATCGCCTCGCGCGGCGCGGCGGCGAAGACCGGCGCGAGCAGCGCCTCGAGCGCCGGGCGGTTGGCCACCCGCAGCGGGTTAGAGGCGAAGCGCGGGTCGGCGGCGAGCGCGGGTTGGCCCAGCACCTCGGCGCAGAGCCGCGCCCATTCCCGCTCGTTCTGGACCGAGATGAGCACCGCCTTGCCGTCGGCGCAGGCATAGGCGCCGTAGGGCGCGATCGTCGGGTGCCTCAACCCTACCCGCCGCGGCGGGCTGCCGCCGTAGCGCGCCTGGAGGTAGGGCACGTTCATCCAGTCGGCCATAGAATGGAACAGCGAGACGTCGATGATGCGCCCCCGCCCCGTGCGCTCGCGCGCGTAAAGCCCCTGGAGGATCGCCTGGAACGCCGTCATCCCCGCCGCGATGTCGCAGACCGAGACGCCGACGCGCGAGGGCGTCTCCTCCGGCCCGGTGATGGCGCAGAGCCCGCTTTCGGCCTGGATGAGGAGGTCGTAGGCCTTCTGGTCGCGGTAGGGACCTTCCTCGCCGTAGCCCGAGATCGAGCAGCAGATGAGCCGCGGGTGCCGTGCCGCCAGCGCCTCGGCGCCGAAGCCGAGCCGCGCCGCCGCGCCGGGGGCGAGGTTCTGGATGAAGACGTCGGCCGCGGCGATCATACGGGCGAGCAGCGCGTTGTCGGCGGGATCCCGGAGGTCGAGCCGGATCGACTCCTTGCCGCGGTTCAGCCAGACGAAGTAGGCGCTCTCGCCCCTGACCAGCGCGTCGTAGCCCCGCGCGAAGTCGCCCTCGGGCCGCTCCACCTTGATCACCCGCGCGCCCGCGTCCGCGAGCCGCCCCGAGGCGTAGGGCGCGGCGACGGCCTGTTCCAGCGCCACGACGGTCAGCCCCTCGAGATCCTGCATGGCGCGTCCTCCGCGTTCCGCTCGGGGCCGGGTATCCCACGCCGCGCGGGGGGCGGACAAATACGCGCTTCCTCGCCGTGCCATAGGAAATTACTATACGCGCGGGGAGGAAGCGGCGCTTGGACGTCAGGCAGCTTCGCTACTTCATCGCGATCGCCGAGGAGGGCTCGCTCTCGGCGGCGGCGCAGCGCGTGAACGTGGCGCAGCCCTCGCTGTCGCAGCATGTTCTCTCGCTCGAGCGCGACCTCGAGGTGAAGCTCCTCGAGCGCTCGCCGCGGGGCGTGTCGCTGACCAAGGCGGGCGAGGTGCTGCTCGGCCACGCCCGCGAGATCGTCCAGGCGCTCGAGGCCGCCGCAGACGCGGTGCGCCGCTCGGGCGCCGAGCCGGTGGGCGATGTCAGCTTCGGCCTGCCGAGTTCGGTCTCGATGGTGCTCTCGGTGCCGCTGGCCGAGACCGTGCGGCTGGAGCTGCCGAAGGTGCGGCTGCGCGCGATCGAGGCGATGAGCGGCTTCATCCAGACCTGGCTCGAGGACCAGTCGATCGACCTCGGCATCCTCTATGACATCGGCGCCGTGCGGCACCTGAGGTTCCGCAGGCTGATGACCGAGGACCTGTTCTTCTTCTCCGCCACCGATGCCTGGCCGTTTCCCACCGCACCCGGCACGCCCGTCCGGCTGGCGGAGATCGCCGGGGTCGAGCTCGTGCTTCCCTCCAGGCATCACGGGCTCAGGATCATGATCGACCGCATCACGCGGGCGCAGGGCGTGCGCCTCGGCGTGGCGACCGAGATGGATGCGCTCGGCCAGATCAAGACGATGGTCGCCCGCGGGTCGGGCTACACGATCCTTGCGCCCGCCGCCGCCATCGACTTCGTGGACCGCGGCGAACTCGTCATGGCGCCGATCGTCGAACCGCGGATGACCCGGCCGGTCTACCTCGTGCGCAACCCCGCGAAGCCGGTGACGGCGGCCAGCCGCGAGGTCGAGCGCATCACCATCGACGTGATCCGCGACCTCATCGTCCGCGGCATCTGGACGGCCGAGGACGAGGGCGAACTCACCGCCTCCTGAGCCAGGCCGGGCGGGGGGCGCCATAGGCGATTGATATCGCCCTCAGACCGCGAAGGTATTTGCGCCGGCGCGCCCGAGGCGCGACTGTCCGGCGGGCATCGCGGCACGAGACGGAAGGCGCGGGAACATGGGCGACAGGCTGAGGGACAAGGTGGTCTTCTTCTCGGGTGCGGGCTCGGTCGGGCCCGGCTGGGGCAACGGCAAGGCGGCCGCCGTGGCGATGGCGCGCGAGGGCGCGAAGGTCTTCGCGCTCGACATCAACCCCGATGCGGTGGAGGAGACGGCGGCGATCATCCGCACCGAGGGCGGCACGGTCGAGACCGCCGTCTGCGACGTCTCGAAGGCCGATCAGGTCGAGGCCGCCGTCGCCGCCTGCCTGAAGGCCTTCGGACGGATCGACGTGCTCGACAACAACGTCGGCATCATCGACCCCGGCGGGCCCGAGGACCTGACCGAGGCGCAGTGGGACCGGCTGATGGCGATCAACGTCAAGTCGATCTTCCTGACCTGCAAGCACATCCTGCCGGTCATGGTCCGCCAGGGCGGCGGTTCGATCATCAACGTCTCGTCGATCGCCTCGACCCACAGCCTCGGCTATTCCTGTGTCAGCTATTCGGCCTCGAAGGGCGCGGTGAACGCCATGACCCGCGACATCGCGCTGAACTACGGGCCGAAGCGCGTGCGCTGCAACGCGATCCTGCCGGGGCTGATGAACACGCCCCTGATCCATGCCGGCAACGTCACCGCCGTCTACGGCTCGGTCGAGGAGATGGTGCGCCAGCGCGACGCGCTGGTGCCGCTCGGCAAGATGGGCGACGGCTGGGACGTGGCCTGGGCCTCGGTGTTCCTCGCCTCGGACGAGAGCAAGCACATCACCGGAATCGAGCTCGTGGTGGACGGCGGCATCACGCTGAAGGTGAAGTGAGGCGGCGATGCACCTCTATGCGAACACGACCTCGCCCTTCGTCCGGCTGGTGCGGCTGGCCATCGAGGAGAAGGGCCTCGCGCACCGCGTGACGACCGAGATCGTCGATCCCTGGGCCGATCCCGAACCGTTCCTCGCGGCGAACCCGGCCGGCCGGGTGCCGGTGCTGATCACCGACCAGGGGCAGGCCATCGCCGAGGCGCACCTGATCCTGCGCTATCTCGACGAGATCGCCGCGCCCACGCTGTTCCCCGCCGCGGATCTGGCCGCGACGCTCGCCACCGCCGCCGTCGCGCTGGGCGCGACCGAGGCGGCGACGGCCGTCATCATCGGGCGGAAGTCCTCGCCCGCCTTCGACACCGACATGGTGGGAACGAAGCGCTACCGCACCATGGCCGAGGGGCTCAGGCGGCTCGATGCGGCCCCGCCGCGCGATTTCGCCGAGCGGCCCGACATCGCCAACATCGCCGCCGTGACGGCGCTGGACTACATCACCTTCCGCTTCCCCGACCGCGACTGGCTTTCCGGCCTGCCCGCGCTCGCCGCCTGGCGCGCGCGCCAGCGGGGCCGCCCCTCGGTCGAGGCGACCTTGCCCTTCGTCTGAGCCCGCCCCCGCCCGCAACCCCGATCCCGGAGCAACGCCATGACCTCGCAGACCAGCCCCGAACCGGACGCCGCCGCCGCCGTGCCCGCGCGGCTCGATCACTGGATCGACGGCGCACCGGTTCCGGCCGAGGGCGGGCGCTACATCGGCAACCTCGATCCGAGGACCGGCGCGCCGGGCGTCTCGGTGGCCCGCGGCACCCCGGCCGACGTGGACCGGGCGGCGGCGGCGGCGAAGCGCGCCGCCGGGGCCTGGCGGCGCCTCGAGGCGGCCGCTCGCGGTCGGCTGATGCTGGCCCTTGCCGCGAAGCTGCGCGCGGAGCGCGAGCGGCTGGCCGCGATGGAGCGCGCCGACACCGGTAAGCCGATGCCACTGGCGCTCGCCGAGGTGGAGGGCAGCGCGGCCTATTTCGAGTTCTACGGCGGCCTCGTCTACCTGCCTGCGGGCGAGGTGCTCGACGTGGCGCCCGACCAGCACGTCTTCACCCGGCGCGAGCCCTATGGGGTTGTCGGCGTCATCACGCCTTGGAACCTACCGCTCAACCAGGCCGCCCGCGCCATCGCCCCGGCGCTGGTGGCCGGCAACACCATCGTCGCCAAACCCTCGGAGGTCACCTCCTCGACCACCGTCGAGCTGGCGCGGCTGGCCTCCGCGGCGGGGTTCCCGGCAGGCGTGATCAACGTGGTCCTCGGCACCGGCCGAGAGGTGGGCGAGGCGATCGTGCACCACCCCGACGTGCGCAAGGTCGCCTTCACCGGTTCGGTCGCGGTGGGCCGCGCGATCGGGCGCATCGCGGCCGAGCGGATCATCCCGTTGACGCTGGAGCTCGGCGGCAAGTCGGCCAACATCATCTTCGAGGACGCCGACCTCGAGACCGCCGCCGTCGAGGCGGTCCGGGGCTTCACGCTGAACGCCGGTCAGGTCTGCTCGGCGGGAACGCGCGTCCTCGTCCACCGCCCGGTCCATGACCGCTTCCTCGCGCTGATGGCGAAGGCGCTCGAGGCGGTGGTGCCGGGCGAGACGCTGGGGCCGATCATCACGCCGGCGCAGTTCGAGCGCGTGCAGGCCTATTTCCGCGTGGCGGCTCAGGACGGCGCGCGCCTCGTCGCCGGCGGCGCGGTGGCCGACGCGGGCGGCGGCTTCTACATCAGGCCCACGCTCTACGCCGATGTCTCGAACGCCATGCGCATCGCGCGCGAGGAGGTCTTCGGGCCGGTGGGCGTGGTGATCCCCTTCGACACCGAGGACGAGGCCGTCGCCATCGCCAACGACAGCGACTATGGCCTGATCGGCAGCGTCTGGAGCCGCGACATCAGCCGCGCGCTGAGGGTCGCCGACCGGATCGAGGCCGGGCAGGTCTTCGTCAACGTCTGGAACACGATGTCGGTGCAGACCCCCTTCGGCGGCCACAAGAACTCCGGCTACGGGCGCGAGAAGGGGATCGAGGCGATCCACCACTATTCGCATGTCAAGACGGTGACGGTGAAGATCTGAGGCGCGCACCGCGGCGCCGGGCGGCGGCCGGAACCGTCGGTCCGGTGTGGCCGGCGCCGGCCCCGTCAGCGAGGCGGCCAGCAGTGCCGCGGCGTGATCGGGGCCCGCCGGCACGATCCCGGTCGGGTCGTGCGCGCGGATCGACGGGATCCCGCCTTGGCATGGCCGAGGTCCGCCGTGTCGCGCCCACCCCGACAGGCGGGGACGCGCGCCATGAAGGCCGCGAGCCGGGGGTAGCCGGCGATCCGTCGCGGCCGGTCCCGAACCGCCGGAGACCGGCCGCATCGAACCGCATCAGCGCGACGAGGAGCCGGAGGCCGGCCGCGGATCGCGGCGGCGGGCGCCTCGATCTCCGCGCGCAGGTCTTCGCGGCAGGGTCGCGGCCGCGCCGGCGCCGGTTCGGCGACGGCCGCGTCGAACATGCGCGGGATGTCGTGGTTCCCGTTGCTCATCATCGTGCCGCTGCGTTCGTCCCACGGCGCGGGCGGCGTGGCGCGGCCGGAGTGGCGCGGACCGGCGCGGGCGCGGAGCCCGTGCAGGCAGGCCGCGCCGAAGCGCGGGTCGGCATCGGCGCCGGGATGGCCGCCGAAGGCCCGGCCCCGCGCGGTAAGCGCCGGGTCGGCGGCCCTGACCGGGAGCAGCCCGTCGAGGCCCCTGAGCCTCCGTGCGATCAGGGTGCGCGCGGCCCGCGGGCAGATCGGCGCGACGCGGAGGCGCTCGCGCCCGGCCTCGGCCGCAAGGCCGCCGCCTCCGGTCGGCCCCGGCGCCCCGTCGGGCGTGATCCGGTTGCGGAAGGCGGACTGGCGGCAGATGAACCGGCCCTGCGCGTCCTTCGACCGCGCCGGGTGCCAGTGGGCCGTCCGGACCCCGTCCACGAGCATCGCCGCCCTCCCCGGTTCCCGACACCATCATGCGCCTTGCGCGCCGTGCTGGGAACGGCGAACATGACGCCTCAGTTTCGCCCCTTCGTTCCGGGTGGTCCCGCATGGATCTGGTCGATGGCCTGAGGGTCTTCGTCGCGGCGGTCGAGGCGGGCTCGTTCTCGGCCGCCGGGCAGCGCCTCGGCCTTTCGCCGAAGCTCGCCTCGAAGTACATGGCCGCGCTCGAGGAGCGCCTGGGCGCGCAGCTCCTGCACCGCACCACCCGCCGGCTCGGCATGACGGCGGCCGGCGAGCGGCTGATGGCGCGCGCGCCCCATTGGCTCGACGAGCTCGACGAGATGACGGCCGAGCTGCGCGAGGCGGGGCGGGGGCTTTCGGGCACGCTGCGCGTCTCGGCCCCGGTCACCTTCGGCGAGCTCTTCGTCCAGCCGATGCTGCGGCGGTTCCGCGCGCAGCACCCAGACCTGGTGATCGACCTGCGCCTGTCGGACCGCTTCGTCGATCTGGCGGCCGAGGGAATCGACGTCGCCATCCGCATCGGGCGGCTGGACAACTCGGCCCTGATCGCCCGCAAGCTGGGCCAGACCAGTCTGCTGCTCGTGGCATCACCCGCCCATCTCGATCATGCGGGGCGTCCCGAAACCCTGGGCGACCTCGCCCGCCACAGCTGCATCCGCGACACAAACCTGCGCGGCGACGGGGCCTGGCCGCTGACGGCTGAACGGCAGATGCACCGGGTCACCGTCTCTGGCCCCTTCCTCGTGAACAGCGCCCGTCTGGCCCGCGATCTCGCGGTCGCGGGCGAGGGTGTTGCCCTTTGCCCGGATTACATGGTGC